>JBAVPB010000385.1:0-8458 GCA_049692655.1 Chthoniobacteraceae bacterium
GTTTACACAAAACGAATAATTATCTTTCATTTACACCATGATTGTGACACTATAAAACCATGAGCTATGGTATGGCTCTGCACGGGTGAGGTGTCCACTGCATGGGCTGCTGTGTAATGGTGAGGCAGGAAATGAGGAATTTTAAATGAGAATTCTAATAATAACAGTCGTGATGACTCAGCAAAACAAACAGGTTTGCTACAAAAAAGTAATGGAAAACAGTACTTGGCGTCCGACTCAGTCCCAGTAGATCCGGGTAAGTCCGACTTAATACCCCACGAAATTTCCAAAAATGAGTGATTTAAAACAACGAACAGGGCCTTGGGCGATACTGTTTGCCATCGTTGCGATCGCAGCGGGAGGCTGGGGCTGGCAGCAGCACGTGCGCGTCGGCAAACAAACCGGCGACCTGGATTTCACGCAGCATCGCATGGCGCTGCTCGAGGCCGAGAATGAGCGATTGCAGACCGTGCTCACCACGCAGGGAAAAAAGACCGCCCAGGCGTATGAGGCCGCTGAGCGAAAGCCGATTGAGGAGGCGATCACGGGCATCCGGGGCCTGAATTTTTTGCATCCGGTGACTTATGACTCGCTGTCGCGAGCGGGCATCAAAGCAGTGATCGAGCAGAAATTATCGGAGCAATATTCGGATGAGGATTTCAAAAATATCGCCACGGGATTATCGGCCTTCGGATTGCTCGATCCGGGCTACCCGTTGAAGCAAAAATACATCGACCTCCTCGGCGAACAGATCGCGGCTTTTTACGACCAGCACCAGCACAAGCTCTTCATGTTTGAGGACGCGTCATTGCACAATACGCAGAACCGGGTGGTGCTGGCGCACGAACTCACGCACGCGCTGCAGGACCAGAA
Source organism: Chthoniobacteraceae bacterium (assembly GCA_049692655.1). Lineage (GTDB taxonomy): Bacteria > Verrucomicrobiota > Verrucomicrobiia > Chthoniobacterales > Chthoniobacteraceae > DASZPK01. Next base: position 874 of record JBAVPB010000385.1, read on the forward strand.
TTTCGGGCTGCTGAAGATGCCGCTGGAGATCAAGAACAACGACGATCTCGCGCTCGCCACGAGTGCCTTGATCGAGGGGGATGCGACGCTGGCGATGTCAGATTTCATGATGAAAAACATCACGATGCAGTCGCTCACCGACAGCTTTTCCAACATGGTTTCGCAGAGCATGGACCAGATCCAGAAATCGCCGCGTTACCTGCGCGAGATGCTCATGTTCCCCTACCTGCACGGCCAGAAATTTTGCATGGCGCTGAAAGCGCGGGGCGGGTATGCGGCCATCTCGGCGGCGTTCAAAAACCCGCCGACATCCAGCGCGCAAATCCTCCATCCGGAAAAATATTTCTTCGAACCGCGCGAGGAACCTATCCACGTGGAATTCGGCGACACCGCCGTAAGCGGCAAAAAGCCGCTGGCGGACAATGTCCTGGGGGAAATGGGCACGCGGATTTTTTTCGAGCAATGGGGTGAAGGCGCAACAGCGGCAGACTCGGCGGAGGGATGGCGGGGCGATCGTTACCTGGTGTTTGGGGACAACGCCGGGACGGAACTGGCGTGGAAAACCGTGTGGGACAACAATGTGGACGCGGAGAAATTCAAGAACGCGCTGCTTGCCGCAATCGAGAAGCGTTACGGGTTTGCGAGTACGGACTGGACCAGCAAAAGCGGCGCATCTTATGACATTCAAACAAAAAACCGGGTAATCAATGTCTGTTCTCTCCCGGAAAATTCCACGCCCGGCGGGACCGTAGGGCTTATTTTGATAGACGCAACAAACAACCTTTGGAAAGATTCGCTCTTACAAAAATTTGGCACCAATGGACAAAACTGAAATGCGGCTCGATCCGCTAAGGCAGACGTGGACGATATTTTCCGGGGCGCGTGTGGTGAAGCCGCCTTTGCTTTCACGCGGAAAATCGGAGGCAGCCGCGCCGCTGAGCCCGTTCTCCGCAGGCAATGAGGAACTGACACCGCCGGCTCTTTATTCCGAGAAGACAACTGCTTCCCAGCCATGGCAGGTGCGGGTGATCCCGAATCGCGCGCCCATGCTTCGCGTGGAGGGCGATCCCGCCCGGCACGCCGATGGATTTAACGACCGCATGGACGGCGTGGGCGCCCACGAAATCATCATCGAGGATCCCGGCGCGAAAAACATGGAGGATCAGCCCCTGCCTGTGATCGAGCAGATCATTAGGGCGTGGAAGCTCCGCATGCTGGACCTTACCCACGACCCGCGGATGCGCGCATTCTTCATCATCAAAAATGTCGGCACCCCGGCCGGCGCATCCAGCGCGCACCCGATCAGCCAGTTGATCGCGATGGCGGTGATCCCGCCCGCGTTGACTCAAAAACTGGAGACAGCGCGCGCATTTTACCAGCAGAAGAAGCGTTCCATCTTTGAGGATATCCTGACCGATGAAATCCGTGCGGGATCGCGGCTCGTGTATGAGAACAACGGGTTCGCGGCCTTCTGCCCCTATGCATCGCGGACGCCTTTTGAAATGGCGATCTACCCGAAACGGCAGTGCGCGGATTTTCACGGGATCAGCGACCAGGAATTGTCGCAGTGTGCGGATGTATTGAAGATCGTGATCCGGAAATTAAACCGCGCCCTGGACAACCCGGCCTACAACCTCATGGTCTTCACGGCGCCCACGCGCACGGCGCGGCGTGACCACTGGAATACACTCGACCGCGATTTCCGCTGGCATATTGAGATCGTGCCGCGCATCGATTACGTCGGGGGCTTTGAGCTGGCCACCGGCAGTTTTACAAACACGGTGTGGCCGGAGACGGCAGCCGGATATTTGATGAAAATCGAAGCGTAGGGGCTTTATTTCATGATCGCACGTCAGGTTTTTTACGAGGGAAAAGTGCAGGGCGTGGGCTTTCGCTACACGACGCGAAACGTGGCGAGGGGCTATGACGTCTCGGGCTGGGTGCTCAATCTCCCGGACGGCAGGGTGCATTTGCACGTCCAGGGGGATGAGGAAGAGGTGTGCGCATTCCTGACCGGGATGCTGGAAAGTGAGTTAAACAGCAATATCCGCAAGGCGGAGGAGCACAAAGTCCCCCTGGAAAACGGTCTTAAGGGATTCGAGATCCGCCAGTAGCCTGCAAATAGGCCGCCAGCAGGCTGGAAATGAGACCGCCAGCAGGCTGAATTCGCAAAACCCGCTCTTGCGAAGTGGTGAAAATGTACGCATTCTTGACTGTGACGAGGGAAAATGAATTGAATATCCCCATCTGTAAAACGCCCCCTGCAATAAATGGCAACCCCTGCAATTTCCATCCGCAATCTTACTAAGATATACCCGATTCCCTTCAAACGTGAACGGGTGCTCGCGGTAAAGAATCTCTCCCTCGATGTGGAACCGGGCCAGGTGTACGGACTGTTGGGGCCAAATGGATCGGGAAAAAGCACCACGATGAAAATCGTGCTGGGCCTGGTGCCGCCGACTGCCGGGACCACGCAGATTTTTGGGCGCGACAGCTCGATGGTGGATAGTCGCGAGGACGTGGGTTTTTTGCCGGAGAATCCCTATTTTTACAAGTTCCTCACGGGCTTCGAGACCCTCATGTTCTACGGAAAAATCTGCGGCTTGCGCGGCGCAAGACTCAAGGACCGCGCAGGGGAGTTGCTGGAACTGGTAGGGCTGGAAAACGCCCGTGACCGGCGGCTTGGCGGCTATTCCAAAGGAATGCTGCAGCGCATCGGCCTGGCGCAGGCGCTGGTGCAGGAGCCGCGGCTGCTCGTGCTGGATGAGCCAACGGCGGGGGTCGATCCAGCGGGCTCACGCGAAATCCGTGACCTGATCCTGAATTTCAAATCGCGGGGCATCACGATCCTGCTGTGTTCGCATTTGCTGGGTCAGGTGCAGGAGATTTGCGATCGCATAGGCATCCTGCATCGCGGAGATCTCGTGCGCGAAGGAAAGCTGGAGGATCTCATCTCGATCGAAAACCAGACAGAACTGATCCTGGAGAACACGTCGCCGGAATTGCTCGGGGAAATCCAGGCGCTGATCAATAAATCAAACGCGCGTGTTGTGGAAACACGCAAACCCCAGACCACCCTCGAGCGGTTCTTCCTCGATGTGACGGGAGAAAAAAAATGAATACGACGACAGTGAGCCCGCTTCCCGCGAGGACCGCGCACAAATTCTTCTCCATCGGCCGCGTGAGCGCGATTACAGGCAATACCCTGCTGGAGCTTGTAAGGCTCAAGGTGTTTTATTTCCTGCTGCTTTTCGCCTTGTTGATCATTGGCGGGGCCGGGTTTACCTCGCTTTTTGATTTTCAGATCCAGGAACAGCTTCAAATTTTGAAGGATGTATCGCTGGGCTCGATGTCCATTTTTACATTGTTGCTGTCCATTCTGGCCACGGCCATGATGCTGCCCAAGGACATTGAGGATCGCACATTATATACCATCCTTGCGAAACCCGTGCCGCGCTTCGAATACATGATGGGCAAGCTGTTTGGGATATTTTCGCTGCTGTTGATCTCCATCCTGATCATGAGCGCAATGTTCGTAGCCGCACTTTATGCCAAGCAGCAGATGTTGATCGGTACAACGCTGCGCCAGTCGGCAGGATTTCCGCCCGAGCAGGTGCAGGCCATGGTCAACGATGTTAAATCCCAGACATTCACCGTGAGCCTGATCCCGTGCGTGATCGCCATTTACCTGAAGGCGACACTTTTTTCAGCATTCACGATGTTGATTTCCACTTTTGCCACATCGACAATCTTCACGATCTTCATCGCGTTTACCGCGTATTTCATCGGGAGCGTCGAAGGAGTCGCCAGGGAATACCTGTATTCCCCGGGGGGAGGCAGCGACACGGCCAAAAATTTGATGGGGCTGGTGGCGCTTTTTTTCCCCGACCTGCAGCTATTCAATCTCGTGGATGATATCGTCGCCGGCAATTCCATTGCATTGGATTTGTTCATGAGGACGGCTGGGCTCGGCGTGGTGTACACGTTTGTATATTCATTCGTCGCGTACGTGGTTTTCGCCTTCAAGGAGCTATGAGGAAATCTGCAGTGATGGCTGTGGTGATCATCGCGCTGTTCGGCGCTGCAAAAATGCGCTTTGAACAGAAACTGACGGAAGATCATCGCGCCGCTTTTTTTCATGGAGCGAAACTGAACCTGAATATGCGCCAGCAAATCGGGCAGCTCGGTTTTCTCGCGGCCTTGAGCGGGTTTCGTTCCGTGGTGGCGGATTTGATCTGGTTTGAGGCACAAACCGCGTGGGAGCGCACCGAGTGGGGCCGCGTGGCGCTGCTATGCAATAATGTAACGGCCCTGGAGCCGCGGAACGTGATGTTCTGGGATCTTTCCGCGTGGCACATGGGCTACAATGCCAGCAACTTTGACCGCCGGAATCCCAAGCAGCCGCGCGAGGCGTTGAGGATCAAGGCCCAGCGGAACGATTTCAACCTCGCGGAGGATTTTTTGCTCCGCGGGATCGAGAATAATCCGGATCACTATAAGCTGTATGAAAGCATGGCAACGCTCTATAAGGAGAAATTCGCCGCCAATGCCCTCACGCCAGCCGAGGCGGACAAATACCATTTAAAGGCATCCGAATATTATGAAAAGGCTGCACAATTTCCCAATTCCCCGACTTATGAAAAGCGATTTACGGTTTATGAATTGTCGCATGTCACCGGCCACGAGCGGGAGGCTTACGAAAAGCTGGTGAAACTTTACAAGATGGGAGAAAAGGAATGGCTGCCCACTTTGTTGTTGAGATTGAATTATTTGCAGGAAAAACTAAACATCCCTCCCGACCAGAGGGTTTATACGCCTCCCGACAAAAAGTAACCACCGATAGTAATCAGAGAGAAATTAATGCGTTTTGCCATTTTTGGAGATATTCATGCGAACCTTGAAGCCTTGCAGGCCGTGCTTGCGGATGCGGAGGCAAATGCCTGCACCCACTATGTCTGCCTGGGGGACATCGTAGGCTACAACGCAAATCCCCACGAGTGCCTGGAGATCATCCGGAATATGGAATGCCCGGTGGTGAAGGGAAATCACGATGAACAGGCCTCAATCCTTGAAGACCTTGAGGGGTTCAATCCGCTCGCCGAGGAGGCGATCAACTGGACCCGCGAAAATCTCACGGAGGAGGACAAGGCATGGCTCCGCGAACTCCGCATGGTGCGCCAGGTGCGCGATTTCACGATCGTCCACTCCACGCTGGATACACCGCACAAGTGGGGCTACGTGTTCAACCAGCTCGATGCGGCGGCCAGTTTCAACTACCAGCATACTGCGCTTTGCTTTTACGGCCACACGCACGCGCCACGCGCTTATGTGAAAGATGGGAACACCGTGCGAAGCCTGACTTTTGAGAAGCTGCGCCTGGAACCGCAGAAGAAATATTTCATCAATGTGGGCAGTGTGGGCCAGCCGCGCGATGGGGACTGGCATGCCTCCTACGCCATTTACCACGCCGACAAGCAGTACGTGGAGTTGCGCCGGATCGAATACGATATCAATCTCGCGCAGGACAAAATCGTGGACGCCGGGTTGCCGCAGAGGCTGGCGGACCGCCTCGCGCTCGGCAAATGAGCCGTGCTATGTCGATGGCTGACATCAAGTCGGTCCTCGTAGTCAAGCCGAGTTCGCTGGGAGACATCGTCCACACGCTTCCCTCAGTGCATTTGCTGAAGCAGACGTGGCCGCATCTGAAAATCCAATGGATCGTGAATACCGAATGGGCGCCCCTTCTTACCGGGAATCCCGATCTGGACAGGGTGTTTATTTTTCCGCGCAAGAATTTCCGCAGGCTGCCCGATCTCTACAAACTCCGCGATTGGTTATGGGAGGTGAGCCGCATCAAGCCCGATCTTGCACTCGATTTCCAGGGATTGATGAGGAGCGCGCTCATCGCGAAAATCTCGGGAGCGCGCAGCGTGCATTGCCTTGCGGATGCGGAGGTGACGCCCCGCTTTTTGTCGCACCGGGTGGTGCCTGCCATCCGCAGCGAGGAGCATGCGGTTACGCGCTATTTGAAACTGGTCGCCGATCTCGGGGTCGATGTGAATGTCCCGCTGGAGTTTCCGCTGCCTACGGGGGAGAAGCCGCTGGGCGCGGAGCTTCCGGAGCGTTATCTGCTCGTGCATCCGTTTTCGCGCGGGGAAAACAAATCGCTTTCCCGGGAAAGTCTTGAGCGCATGTTCCAGCTTCTGGCTCCGATACCGATCGTGCTCGCCGGAAGGGCGGAGAAGGATTTCCAAGTGCCCAGGGGGTGCGTGAATCTGCTGAACAGGACGTCGCTGCCCGAGTTGATCTGGTTGATCCGCCACGCGCAGTTCACCGTGAGTGTGGATAGCGGGCCGATGCATATTGCCGCGGCGATCACTGGCCGGCTTCTGGGTATTCACAACTGGACGAACCCGCTTCTTGTCGGTCCGTATAATCCCGAGGCGTGGGTTTGGAAGAACGGCGGGCTGCTGCAAATGCGCGACGTGACCCTGGAAAATGTGTCCGGTTCACGCGGGTTCGGGATGGAGGATGTGGAGAAGGTTGCGGGATTTTTGAAGGAGCAGTTTTCCGCTTCTGCCTCGTGACTTCGCCCGGCTGATTGCGCCGGGAAATTCTATTTCGCCAGCAGGCGCTCGACGTATTTGGCGAGCATGTCGAACTCGAGATTGACCAGGTCGCCGGCCTTGATGGAGCGGAGATTGGTGACGGCCATGGTGTGCGGGATGATCCAGAGGACCATGCTGTCTTTTTTTAATTCCGCGACGGTGAGGCTGATTCCGTTGATGGCGATGGAGCCTTTTGGGACGACGTAGCGGGCGTAGGGCCCGGGCAGGGCGATCTCCAGGCGGAAGTCAGCGCCGGTTTTTTCGAGGGAAAGGACTGGGCTGGTGCAGTCGATGTGGCCCTGTACGAAATGACCGCCGAGGCGGGCGTTGGCGGCGAGGGCGCGCTCGAGATTTACGAGGGAGCTGGGCGTGGCTGACTGGAGATTTGTGCGGAGGAGGGTCTCGTTGAGGAGGTCGAAGGAGAGTGTATCGTTGTTTAAACTGGTGGCGGTGAGGCAGCAGCCGTTGACGGCGATGCTGTCGCCGATCTTGAGGTCGCTGGAGACGAGGGGGGCTTTCAGGATGAGGCGGGCGCCGCTCCCCGAGGAGGAGAAAGAAATGACTTCGCCGGTTTCTTCGATGATGCCTGTGAACATGGGAGCGACCATCAAAACATCTTCCGGGGTGGATGAAAATAGAAACTTGGGGTGGGCCGAGAATCGCAGTGATGCCGATATGCGGCATGGCTGACGGTTGGTAAGGGTTGGCAAAGGTTGATTAGCCCGGATGGAAGAGAAGGATGAAGTATGAAGGATAAAGGCTAAAAATGGGGGAAAATTGGCGGAAAAATGACCAAAGTTTGAAGGATGGATACCGAAAATGAGGTGGCTGGCAGGGTGGAAATTTTGTGGGGGTGGTTGGGGGCTGGATGGGGTGGGCGAAACAGAGTTTCGGGAGCAAGTGCGTTACCAAACTGGAGTACTGGCTATGCACTTCTCTCCACCTGGTCCAACATATGGTGGTCATGGCAATAGTTT
>JBAVPB010000386.1:0-10178 GCA_049692655.1 Chthoniobacteraceae bacterium
GGTGACATGATCGACTTGCGGCAGATCCGGCCGAAGTGACTACGATGGCCCCTTTGTCTAAAGAATCCCAGGATCTTGGCGGAGCGCTTCTCGCATCGGTATCCCGGTCATTTTATCTTTCGATCAAAATTCTCCCCCGGGAAGTGCGTGAATCCCTTGGGCTCTCTTACTTGCTGGCGCGCATGGCCGACACGATCGCGGACACTGCGGAAGCGCCGTCGAAATTGCGCCTGAAGCATTTGCAGGCCTTTCAAGGAATGATTTTGAGCGGAGCCGACAGGGAAAAAATTCTGCTATTGCAAAAGGAGATTATTCCCTCCGACAAGGCGGAGCTTAAGTTGTTGACCAAAATCGAAGCGTGCCTGGAGTGGCTGCATGCGCAACCGCCTGAAGACAGAAAAGATATCGTAAATGTCCTCGAAAAAATCATCTACGGACAGGAGCTTGATATAGTGCGGTTTCCCGGCGCAAGCCATCCCCGCGCATTGCAGAATGGTGCGGAACTGGACGAGTACACGTATCTGGTGGCCGGATGCGTCGGGGAGTTCTGGACAAGGATTTGTTGCCGCCATCTGGAACGTTACGCAAAGATCGACAGTGAGAAACTTTGCGGGCTCGGCATCAATTTCGGGAAAGGTCTTCAACTCGTGAATATCCTGCGCGACATGCCGGCGGATTTAAGGGCGGGACGGTGTTATTTGCCTGCCGACGAATTAAAGCTCTCCGGGGTTGAGCCCACGTCCGTTCATGCCTCGGGAAAGTCTGTGCAGCCTGTCTTTGATCGATGGCTGGAAAAAGCCGCTGCCCACCTTGAAGAAGCTTTCCAATACATCGAGTCCATAGCAAGCAGGCGCGTCCGTATCGCCTGCATTCTGCCGTGGTTCATTGGTATGCGTACTCTGGTTTTGCTGAAACAAAATTTTCCGCTCACCACGGATAAACGGGTTAAAGTAACCCGTGCTGAAGTAAGGAAATTATTGTTTCTTGCACCGGTCGCGGCTCTCTCGGACAAATTTTTGCGCAGGATGCGGACAGGCTTGAATCGCGACCTCGCGGAAGCGCGGGCAACGGATGCCACTTGAGTCGTGGCCTATCCTTTCGCGAGAAAATAATTCCGCTGTTTGTCGCTGATTGGTCTGCCGAGCTTTTCAAGCACCATGAGCATATCCTCCCAAACTTTGCGTTTTTCAGAAAGCGACTGATTACGTAGCAGATAAGCCGGGTGATAGGTGGCCATGAGCGGTGTGCTTTTGAAATCATGCCAGCGGCCGCGCAACTGGTTCATGGGAGCCGTGGCGTCGATCAGCCCCTGCATGGCCGTGGCGCCGAGGGCGACCATCACGCGCGGCTGGATGATTTCGATCTGCTCGATGAGATAGGGGAGACAGGTCGCCATTTCGTCCGGGCGTGGCTTTCGGTTGCCCGATTCGCCGGGAGGCATGTCGGGACGGCATTTCAGGACATTGCCGATGTAAACTGTATCACGCGAAAACCCCATCGTCTCGATGATCTTTGTTAAAAGCTGTCCCGCCTTGCCTACAAAAGGCTCCCCTTGCAGGTCTTCATCCGCGCCCGGCGCTTCGCCTACAAACATCAATTCGGCATCAATATTACCCACCCCAAATACCACTTGGGTGCGCGATTTCACGAGATGGGCGCATTTTGTGCAAACAAGGGCCCGTGCTCTCAAGGCGTTCATGCGTCCGGCCTTGTCGGTGCCGTGAACCGGTGAAGGTGTCGGAGTTATTATTTCCCTGTTTTCCTTGGGGATTTCCAATTTTGAGGAACTTTTCAGCGCAGCCTTGGTATGGACGAGTTTTGCAAGGGAATCCTTGGAGGCGCGCATTCCCTTTCCGCCGCTTTCCTGTATCTCTGCCAGCGCGTCGTGAACGATCTGGACTGCTTTGTCGAATTTGCTCATTTCAAATGGTCTGGATTCCAGCCTGTAAAAAGTCGTTGGGTATGGGGGATTGAAATTCCATCCACTCCGAATTGCGAGGATGAAAAAATCCGAGTTTCCGGGCATGCAGCATCTGACGCGCAAAGCCGTCACCGTTTTTTGCGCCGTACAATTTGTCACCAAGCAGCGGATGGCCGAGGTGTTTCATATGCACGCGGATCTGATGCGTGCGCCCGGTGTGGAGTGTGCATTCCACGAGTGAGGCGTTCTCCAGCTCCTCCAGGACCCGGTAGTTGGTTTTTGAATTTCTCCCGCGTGATTCATTCACGACAGCCATTTTTTTGCGATGCACCGGATGACGGCCGATACAGTTCTCAATGAGCCCGCTTTTTGTTTTGAGATGGCCGGAGACAAGGGCCAGGTAAACTTTTAAAATCTTCCGCCCGGCGAATTGTGCTGAAAGATTTTGATGGGTGAAATCGTTCTTTGCAATGACGATGCAGCCGCTGGTTTCCTTGTCCAGCCGGTGCACGATCCCGGGCCGCTGCTCCCCGCCAATGCCCGAAAGCGTGGGGCAATGGTGAAGCAGCGCATTGACCAGTGTATGGCTCCAATTCCCCGCAGCGGGATGCACGACCAGTCCCGCCGCTTTGTTTAGCACGATGAGGTCGTCATCCTCATGCAACACTTCCAGTGGAATTTCCTCCGCCTCGGTTTTTGTGGAAACGACGGGCGGTTCCTCGACTGACACAACATCGTTTATCCTGACTTTTGCCCCGGGCTTCACCGGGCGGTCATTGAGAAGAATGCAACCAGATTTGATCAATCCCTGGATGCGCGCCCTCGAAAGATGGGCAATTTCATGGGATAAAAAATGGTCCAGCCTGCTGCCGGCGTGCTCTTGGGTGATGCGAAATACCGGCATAATAATCTTTTGTCCTTGAGGATAATGACGAACAACACGTACCTCAATAGAGAATTGCTACCTGTTTTGATTCCGCATTACACTACCCGCCAATGCCAGAAGACGTTCCCCAAAATTCCCCCATTCTGCAATCATGCCCGGACTGCGCCGCCGTTCTGGATATTAGTGAAGAAGAGCCTCTTTCCAGTGTTACCTGCCCGGTGTGTGGAACGCCGATGCGCGCCCGGACTCAGTTCAACAATTTCGTTTTGCAAATGCAGATCGGTGTCGGTGGCATGGGAGCGGTTTACCGTGCGCTTGATACAAAATTGAACCGCCTGATTGCGCTCAAAGTAGTGCTCAAGCATTACAGCAGCGATCCCGCTTTTCTTGCGAAATTCGAGCACGAGGCGCGCATGGCCGCGGCGGTGAATCATCACAACGTGGTAAAAGTTTATTCCTTCGGCTCCGATCATGGCCTCTTTTACATTGCCATGGAACTCGTGGACAAGGGGAGCATGGATGACCTGATTGTCCGGGAGGGACGTGTTCCGGAGGCTCAGGCGCTCGACATTGGCATTCAAATAGCGCAGGGCCTCCAGGCCGCCTGGCACCGAGGTCTCATTCATCGCGATGTAAAGCCGGGTAATATACTTTTCTCGGATGACAGCACGGCGAAAATTGTCGATTTCGGGCTGGCACTCCCCATGGAGCAGACAGTGGTTCCCGGCAGCAAAACCGAGGAGGTCTGGGGCACGCCGTACTACATCGCCCCCGAAAAACTAACCCATGAAGCTGAGGATTTTCGCAGCGATATTTACAGCTTGGGCGCCTCTCTTTTCCATGCATTGGCGGGACATCCTACTTTCGAGGCAGAGACAAATTCCATCAGCGCCCTCAAGCGTTTAAAAAGCCAGGAAGTGAATTTACAGGCGGTGGCGCCGGATGTTTCCAGTGCAACGGCATATGTGATAAACCGGACGCTTCGCGCGGATCCAAAGGAACGCCCACAATCTTACGATGAATTAATCGAGCATCTGAATTATGCCCGCGGCAAACTGCCAAAAACTGCAGTTGCTCCAAAAACCTCCTCGAGAAGTCATGCCCAGGAAAAGCGTTCCAAAAGGAAGACGGTATTTGTTTCCGTACTTGTGACTGTGATCCTTGTCACAGGCTTGCTGCTGCTTGCCATTGGCAACAGGTTCTCAAAAAGGAACAGTCCCGATGGAACGCAGGCGAAGAAGCAGGACGATCTGGGAACGGCGGATGCGAGGTACAAGCTTGGACGCAAGCAGTTGTTGCGGAGTGACTTTGCGGCTGCCACAAACACCTTTCACGAATTGGCGAATGTGGAGGATGTTCCTCACCCTCTCGACCGTTGGGTTACCCTGCACGAGGGCTTGAGCGCGTTGTTTGGGGGGCATCGTTCCGTGGCCCAGGCTGCATTCGGCAGGCTGTCGCAGCTTGGCGTTTATTCTGATGCTCCCGAGGACAGGACGCTGGCAAATTTCTTTGTTTCGGTGGGCCGCACGGCATCTGCTGCCGGGTCGTTTCCTCTATCGCAGGCGGCGCAATATAATCGGGAGAACTGCGAGGCTGTCGGCCTTCTTATTGGCGGGCTTGACGATTGGGAATTGTCGGATTTTGAAGGTGCATGTGAGCTGTTCCGCGACTTTGTTTCATCCGATCCAAAGCCGCCGTATGATTGGATTGCACAATACAAACCGCTGGCACAAAAATACGTCGCTGACTACGACGCCTATAAAAAGATCACCGCCGAAATCAAATCCGCAGATACGGCCCAAAAGCAGACGGACGCGCTGGAGGATCTGCAGGTGTTTAAAACCAATATCCACATACCCGGCAAGCTCGCGTCGGACTTGCTCCAGACTGAAACGGAGTTGCAAGCCAAGGTAGCCGCCCGCCAGGCCGAGGAACAGCGCATCGCAGCCCAAGCCGCATTGAAACATGAGCAGGAGACCAAGGCGCTCGAAACCGCGGCGGAAAAATTCGCGTCCAGCATTCATGGATATCAATTTGAAGATGGGCTGGCCGCGATCGCAAATACACAGGTTTCCGATCCGGGGATCGCCCGCCAAAAAGCTGATTTGTTGAAAAAGGCGCAATGGCTCGTGCAATTCAAGGATACGCTGGCTAATGACATCAACGTATTAGGCTATTCCCAGCCCATATTAAAAATAAACGGCGCCTCAATAACCGGGGGCGTCCACAAGGCGACCCGGGCCCAACTCGAAATCGACACGCAGTATGGCGCGCTGATCGTCCCCTGGGGAGAGCTCCCCCCTTCGGAAATGCTGGCCATGGCTGATTATTACACCAAGCGGACCACCGTGCCGGGAGTGGCTGCGGACCGCATGTGGCTGGCCGGCGTCTTTGGCATCGAAACCGGCATGGTAAAGGATGGAAAAGCGCTGCTCGACAAGGCTGCTGCTATCAAGGCCGATTACTACGACCTGATGATTCTTTTTCCCAAGTGATCGCCTGTTTATTTTACATGCAGGCGGGTGGTGCTAGGTTTTCTTAAATATGAGTGACCCGAAATTGCCGACTCCTGAAGAAATTCAGACTAAACTTGCCGAGTTTATGAAATCAAATTTCGGAGGTAATGTTTCCGTAGCCGCGATGCCGCACCGGGAAAATATGGAAGCTGAAGGCTCCGATGAGTTAAAAATGCATCCGGAGGCATTCGATTTTCATTATCTCCCGCGTGATGTGAAGGCTTATCTGGATCGTTTTGTGATCCGGCAGGATGAAGCAAAAAAAGTGCTCTCGATTGCGGTGTGCGATCATTATAACAATGTCAGGCATCAGGCGGAACAGGAGATCGAGGGGACCGTGCCGGTCGAATACACGAAACAGAACGTAATCCTGGTCGGCCCTACGGGTGTCGGTAAGACATACCTCATCAAGCATATCGCGGAATTAATCGGGGTGCCGTTTGTAAAGGCAGACGCCACGAAATTCAGCGAAACCGGGTACGTCGGCGGCGATGTGGAGGACTTGGTGAGGGATCTTGTATCGAAAGCGGGCGGCGACGTTGCCCTAGCTCAATACGGCATCATTTACATCGACGAGATTGATAAGATCGCCGCTGCGACCAATGCGCAGGGGAGGGACGTGAGTGGACGCGGCGTGCAGACTACCCTATTGAAGCTTATGGAGGAAACCGAGGTGCCATTGAGAAATCCCATGGATATCCAGGGGCAGATCCAGGCAGCCATGGAGATGCAGCGTGGCGGTGGTGGGCGGGCAAAAAAAGAGACCATCAATACACGCAATATCCTGTTCATTGTCAGCGGGGCATTTGACAGGCTCAAGGATCTGGTGGAGCGCCGTGTCAGGCAAAGCCGCATCGGATTCTCTTCTGGCGGTGCCGCGGAATCCGTTCCGGAGGAATTACTGCGTCTGGTCACGACGCGCGATTTTATCGACTTCGGCTTCGAACCGGAATTCATCGGGCGCCTCCCCGTGCGCGTGGTCTGCGAGCATCTCAGGGTTGCCGATCTTTTCGAGATTATGAAACGCTCGGAGGGAAGCATCATCCGGCAATACATCAGGGACTTTCAGGCGTATGATATGGACGTCACCTTTGAGGATGATGCACTTCAGGTCATTGCGGAACGCGCCTCGGAGGAAAAGACCGGCGCGCGCGGTCTGCTCACCGTTTGCGAGAAAATCCTGCGCAATTTCAAATACGAACTCCCCGGCATGGGCGTGGCTGGGTTTGCCGTGGATGGCAATCTTATCGGGAACCCGGACTCTGTGCTGAAAGAGCTCCTCGATGCCGGCCGGGAGCAGCGTGAAAAAAAGCAGGCGGTAGCCGTCAGGGAGTTTGCCGAGAAATTCACCCGTGAATTCGGGATCCGCATGCGGTTCAGCGACGAAGCCGTTGCGCGCATGATTGAGAAGGCGGACCAGGAAAAGGTTTCCATCCCTCATCTTTGCGAAAAACTGTTCCAGGACTACGAATTTGGGCTGAAATTACTCCAGCGTGACGATCACCGCGAATTCGTGATCGCGCCCGAGGCTATCGATGATCCCGACAAATTTCTCAGCGATTGGCTGGTGAAAACGTACCGCGATGCTTAAATGTCTCGCCCTCTCTCGGTGGAGTTGTGATATAAACTCCGCCCCAAGGGGAAAATCGTGCGTTATTTAAAGATTACATTATTGGTCGGCTTTTTGGTCTCCATCTTCGTGGCGGGACTCTATGAACTCGGCGCGTTCATGCATCTGGATCTCGGCCTTTGGAATTTCATGGGCCAGTTGTCCGGCCATCCGCCCAAGCATACATGGGTGCAATACGTGCTTTTTGTCTTCCTCGCCTTTGGCATCGCTTGGACCACGGTGGACATCAACAGGCCCTCCTTGAAAGCGGTGGTCGCTGCCGGTGCATTGATCCAGATGCTCGGTGTGCCATGGGTGCTGAACTTTTTCCATTATTTCTTTTCCCCATTTCCCGGTTCGCTCGCCGTCGTGCTGAGCTTCGGCGCGGGCTTTGCCTACTCCCGGAGCGACGCTGGGAAACGCAAGCGCACCCTGCGCACCGTATTCGGCGACCGGCTTTCAAAAAAATCTTTCGTGACGCTTGTCAATTCCGACACGCTGCTGAATTTTCAAGGCGAACTCCGCGAGACCACGATCGTTGTCTGCGAACTCTTCAACCACGACGCCCTGGCCGAGGCTCTTCCCATTGCCGATTACGTGGCGATGACGAATACGTTTCTGGACGCCTGCTCCGACTTCCTGGTCGATAAGGATGGCTACCTCGACGAGTGCGATGGCGAGAGCGTGCGGGTGATTTTTGGCGCCCCGCTTGAGGATAAAAGCCACGCGGCCAAGGGCTGCCAGGCCGCCCTCGAGCTTTCGAAGCGGCTGGAAAACGTCAATCTCGAGTGCGAAATCAAATGGCACCACAAATTTGACTTCCGCATCGGCGTCAACTCCGGCGAGGTCGTCACCGCAGCCTACGGTTCGAAGCGCCTCGGCTCGTTCAGCGTCGCGGGGGAGTCTGTGGAATTCGCGCGCCGGCTCTGTTCGGCAAATATGATCTACGGCTCGCGCCTCCTCATCGGCCCGGAGACTTACGCGCTCGCGGCGGAATCGATCGAGGTGCGCCCGATCGAGCTCATCCGTGGAAAAACGGTCCACTCCTGCGAGGAGATTTACGAGATTCTGGGCATGAAAAATGTCCTCTCCGCCGAGGATTTGCACAAACGCGACCTCTTCTGGAAGGGCATCGTCTATTACCGGGAAAAACAATGGGAGGATGCGCTCGACCATTTCGCCGCAGCGCTTTCCATCGCGCAACCGGACGCCCCCATTGAATATTACATCCGCAGGATCGAGCACCTCCGCACTGGCACGCCCACGCTCGATTGGGAAAACGCGAGGATCTAGCGCCATTGAAACGCGTCGATTATCCCTCCGCCATTCGTGACCTCGTGGGGCAGTTGAAGCGCCTCCCGGGCATCGGTCCGCGCAGCGCCGAGAGGATCGCCCTCTGGCTCGTCCAGTCCCGTGACGCCCGTCCGAAGGAAATCGCCCAGACCCTTCTCGCCACCGCGGAATCCGTCCGCTCATGCGCGAAATGCGGCTTTTTCTCGACCACCGAAATTTGCGAGATTTGTGCCGATGAGTCCCGCAGCGCCGACCTCATCTGCGTGGTCGAGCAGGCCACCGACATCCTGCCGCTGGAGCGCACAGGCGCATTCCGCGGCAGATACCATGCCCTCGGTGGCCGCATCTCGCCGCTGGATCACGTTGGCCCCGGCGAATTGCGCATCCACCAGTTGATCGACCGCATAAAATCGGAATCCCCCACCGAAGTCATCCTCGCCCTGGGCGCGGATGTCGAGGGCGAGGCCACTTCGAATTACATCGCCGACCTCCTCCGCGAGTTCCCCGTTGCCGTCACACGCATTGCGCAGGGCATATCCGCCGGCGGCGGCCTCGAGTCCGCCGACGAGCTCACCCTCAGTCGCGCTCTCTCCGGCCGCACAAAAATCCAGTCGTGATTGATTTCGCCCGCGAATACCGTAACATCCTGAACTTATGTCATGCGTAAAAATTGATCCAGCGCTTCATCAGGCCCGCAAGCCCGAGTGGATCAAAGTGCGCCTGCCATCGAGCCCGGTCTTTCATTCGACGAAGACGCTCATCCAGGATCTCCGCCTCCACACCGTCTGCGAGGAGGCCCAATGCCCGAACCGCTGGGAATGCTGGAGCCAGGGCACCGCGACTTTTATGATCGCTGGCGATCGCTGCACGCGCGCGTGCGGCTTCTGCGCCGTGACCACCGCAAAACCCTACGCCCTGGAGGACGACGAGCCGCAACGCGTCGCCGAGGCCGTGAAGCGCATGAAGCTCAAGCACGTCGTCGTCACAGCCGTGGCGCGCGACGATTTGAAGGACGGCGGCGCCGAACATTTCGCGCTCACCATCGAGGCGATCCGGCAGGCGAACCCGGAAATCGTCATCGAGGTACTCGTTCCTGATTTTCACAATCGCGAGGAAGCCGTCCGCAAGGTCATCGACGCAAAACCCCACGTTTTCAACCACAATCTCGAGACCTGCGAGCGTCTCACCCCCATGGTGCGCTCCCGCGCAAAGTACCGCGTCTCACTCGCCGTCCTCAAGCGCGTGAAGGAAACCGCCCCCGATATCGTTACCAAAAGCGGCATCATGCTCGGCCTTGGCGAGACGGAATCCGAGATTTTCCAGACCATGGACGATCTCCGCGAAGCCGGCGTCCAGGTGCTCACCATGGGCCAGTACCTCCGCCCCACGCCGCAGCATCTTCCGGTCATCGCCTATATCCATCCCGACACATTCAAGACGTACGGCGAAATCGCCCGCGCAAAGGGATTCGAGCACGTTTCCTCCGGCCCGCTGGTCCGCAGCTCCTACCACGCAGGCGATCATTATCCCGTGAAACGATGAGCGAGGCATTTGCCAACCGGACAAATGTCGCCGCGCTGATCCCCGCCTACCGCGAGGAAAAACACATCTTCGAAGTCGCCCGCCGGGCCCTCGCCCAGCTCGACCACGTCGTCATCCTCGACGACGGCTCGCCCGACGCCACTGCCGCAAAAGCCCGTGAAGCCGGGGCCGAGGTCATCGTCCACGAGGTCAACCGGGGCAAGGGCGCCGCCATCAAGACCGGCCTCAAGGCACTCACCGGCCGCGGGTTTCAATACATCCAGATCCTCGATGGCGACGGCCAGCATCTCCCCGAGGAAATTCCGCGCTTCCTCGACGAGGCAAACCACTCCCAATCACACATCATCCTCGGCAACCGCATGAGCGACGTGGAGGAAATGCCCTTCGTCCGCAAAATGACAAACCGCTTCA
>JBAVPB010000387.1:0-6265 GCA_049692655.1 Chthoniobacteraceae bacterium
GCGGTGGTGAAACCCAACTGCATCGTTACGACTAAGAAAGGGGCTCTCACGCCTAGCCCACCTTGCGCCACACCGCATCGCGCCCCGCTTTCACGCACTTGATCTTCCCGGCGCGGCGGAGATCGGCGAGGGCGCGGTTGATCGTGGGACGGCTCACGCCCGGGCAGGCGCGCTCGACATCCGCGAACTGGAATTCGTGCGGCACGCGGCTGACGACATCGACAATCATCTCCCGCTTTGCACCGCGGATGGCGGTGACGGCGCCGACGCGCTCGGAAAATGTGCGATACGCACCGAGGAGCATGACGCCCAGGAAATACTCCCACCACGGCACGAGCGTGTGCTTTTTTTTGTGCCAGCCCTGCGAGGAGACGAAGAGCGTTTCGTAATAGGAATCGCGCGTTTTCTCCACAAGCTGCTCGAGGCTGATGAACCGCCCGACCTCGTAGCCCGCCTTGTAGAGCAGCAGCAGCGTGAGCAGGCGCGCGGTGCGCCCGTTGCCATCGAGAAACGGGTGGATGCAGAGAAAATCGAGGATGTAGGTCGGGATGAGCAGCAGCGGCTCGGCCTTGCCGGAATCCCACTCCTCGTTGAACCCGCGATGGAGCGCCTCCATGGTCTGCGGCGTCTCCCTGGCGGAAACGGGCTTGAAACGCAATTTTTTCGAGCCGTCGGGGAGCGTCTCGGTGATCTCGTTATCGACGCGTTTCCATTTCCCGGCCTCCTCGGTGGAGAATTTGTAGAGGTCGCGGTGCATCTTGAGCACCGTGGCCGTATTGAACGGCATGTTCGCATGGTTCGCGTGGATGTTGCTCAGCACATCGCGGTAGCCGGCGATCTCCTGCTCGGGACGGTTCTTGGGCCGCGCCTTTTTGCCGACGAGCTGGGCGATGCGCTCGTGCGGGGCGGTGATTCCCTCGAGACGGTTGGACGATTCCGTGCTCTGGATCATCGACGCCTGCCGGAGCGTCTCGAGTACCTGTGGCGACTGTTCCCGGAACAGCTCCTGTTTCCCCTTGAACTCGCCCAAAAGGCGCACAGTCTGCAAAAGCGCCCGCGAAAACGGCTGCCCCTCGATGAAACCATCCACGAATGAATACGTGATCATGATGCATTAATATGATCACGAAACCATTTGGTGATCAAGTTAATGTTTCATGATCACATTACGTCGGCAGCCCTGCATTGCCAGGGCTAATCAACCCTTGCCAACCCTCACCAACCATCAGCTATCCTGCATTCCTGCCAAAAGTTCCCCAGTAACCATTTGACACCGGGCCCGTGTGCCATTCATCTAATGTGCATGAAACGTATCGTGCCCATCCTTTTCGTTTTCATGCTATCGCTGGCCCTGCCCCTGCTCGCCGACAGCTCGCTCCCCTTCAGCACAGTCTTCAAGGGCACCGACCGGTTTGAGCTGCTCAAGAAACGCGCCGTCGCCGAGAACTGGAGTTCCTACCCGATCGGCATGCGCGTCGCCGTGGTGGGCCGGGCGATGATCGGCACGCCTTACAAATCCTACACGCTGGAAATCGACAACCACATCGAAGCCCCCTCGGTAAATTTTTACGGGTTCGACTGCTGGACATTTTTTGAGACGTCGCTCGCCTTTGCCCGCATGGTCGGCGAGCCGCAGGAAAACTGGACTCCGCAGACCTTCTTGAAATACATCGAACTCGACCGGTACCGCGGCGGGAGCTGCACAGGCAGCTATCTCTCGCGATTGCATTACCTCGAGGAGTGGTATGCCGACAATAACCGGCGCGGCTTGATCCAGGACATGACCCGCGACCTCGGTGGCGAACGCGTGGCACACTCGGCGGATGAAATGACGATCAACTGGCACCAGTACCGCTACATGGCCGCCAATCCCTCGCTGCGGGAAGGCATCCACGAAATGGAGGAGCGTGTTTCGCAACTGCCGATGTATCACATTCCCAAAAGCCGCGTTGCATACATCGAATCGGGCATCCACTCGGGCGACATCATCGGCATCACCACCCGGGACCGCGATGGAATCGGCACCGCGCACGTCGGCATCGCCTACAGGACACCCGACGGCATCCTGCATTTCATGCACGCCTCATCGCCGCATAACTACGGCAAGGTGGTGCTCGACACGCGCCTCAGCGATTACCTTTACCACTACACGAGCGACACCGGCATCATGGTAGGGCGGCCATTGAAGTAGCCTCCTCGCTGACGGGCTTAATTTCACCCGCGTTGCCCGCAAAAAAACCGAACTTCCCGGGCAGCGTGCGAAAGACCACGTAGCCGAGCAGCAGGAGTGCGGTGAAGGGTTGCAGCGACATCCATCCCGGCTCGCGCACGGCCGAGAGGCTGTTCACCGCGAACGCAGAAAATGTGAGCGTCAAAACCACGATGATCCAGAGCCGCAGCAATAGCGTTGATTTTGATTGAATGGCGTGGAGCACGCAAAGAGCGAGTGTAGGAGCAATGAGGATGTAAGTGGAAGATTCCGTCGCGGGTCCGCAAAGGACCATCCAGAGACAGCTCATCGAGAAGAGTGAGAAAAGCAGGACATCCTGCGGCAAACGCCGGACGCGACCAAACAGGCAGATCGCCGCGATGGCTGCGCCGCTGAGAACCTGCACGACCTGATAGCCACGATCATTGATCGGGACATTGAGCGCTTTCAGAAGCAGCCAGAGATCGTGGGGAGCGACCCATATGGCCCAGATGTGGCGATTTCCGTTGCCCACGCAATTTGCAAGCCAGACGCGGTATTGCTCCATGGCGTAACCCGGATGTTGGAGGATTAACGGCAGTGCGCCCAAGCCTGCAAGGAACAATAAAAGCCGCCACGAAAACCGGCGGGGATAAATGAGCGCCAGCAATAGCCCCATGACGAGTGGATAGATTTTGAAACAGGTGGCGGCGGCGATACAAAATGCCGCGAGATTCCACGACTCTTTCCCGGCGGCTGCGATGGCCCAGATGAGAAGACCGAGCACGAGGCAATTTGCCTGGCCATTATTAAAACTGGGCAGAAACAGCGGGAGCAGCAGCAGGTAAAAGAGCGCTTCGGTCCCCGGCGTGAGAAAGCGGCGCACGGAAGTTTTGAGCCACCAGTTGATCCCTCCAAAACAGACCGCTACGAAAAGCAATCTCCAGAGGACTTCGCCAGCAAAAGCCGGCAGAAATGCAAACAAGGCGAAAAATGCACCGGCCGGCGGACTGTAGAAAAATCCCGTGGGCGCCTTGGCGGTGCCGTAAAGGGATTGGCCGGACACCCATGCCTTTCCTGCGAGGGTGTAGATCGGATAAACGCTATGTCTGCCAGGGGCGACGGCGAGTCTCACGGAAATAATGGCGATCGCAAGGATCCACGCGAAAAGGACAAATCGTGTGAGATTTGGTCCGGATGTGAAACGATTTTTAGCAAGGGTAGTGTGAGCCGGATCCATTGGAAGTCGCGAACAGTAATGTTTAAAGGACAACGTTCAAGGTTCAATGCGCTGCTTTTCTCGCGCGGGTTGCGGGGAATTTACATAACCCGGTCGCTTAGTTCCGAACCCGCCTGATATTGCCTGAGATTCTCCAGAAAATGATGAGCGAGCACCTCGAACTCCGTGTCGAATCCGCCCGCAGTGTGGGGAGTAATGAAACAGCCCGGTTCGCCCCACAGCGGGTGTGACGGTGGCAATGGTTCCGGGTCGGTGACGTCGAGATAAGCAGCAGCGATGTGGCCGGAGCGGAGATTTGCGAGGAGGGCGTCCTGGTCCACGGTGATGCCGCGGCCGATATTATAAAAGACGGCCCCGGGTTTCATCGAAGCAAACATTTGCGCGGTGACAAACTGCCTGGTGCGCGGGCTGTCGGGGAGAATGTTTATGACGTGATCAGCCTGCCCGAGAGCCTGCTGCAATTGGTCCTCGGTGATGACCGGAATCCCCTCGTCGCCCTTGGGATTACGGCGCAGGGCGACGATTTCCACGGAAAATGGCGAGAGCAATTCCCCAAGCCTGCGGCCGATTGCCCCAAAGCCGAGCATCACCACTTTCTTGCGAAGCATGAGCCGGGACTTGCTGCGCAACGGCAGGCTTTCCCACGAATGATCCGTGCGCTGCATGTCGCGCGCGTGGCCGAGCGCCCTCGCATCGGTGAGCATGAAGGCGAGCGCATGTTCGGCGCACGGCTCGGCATAGACGCTGGAGCTGTTCGTGACAATGATGCCACGCGAGGAGACAAATTTCCGGAATTCATCGGTGTCGTAGCGGGTATAGCCAGCGCTGGTGAGATGCACCCAGCGAATGCTTGGCGACTGCATGATGCTGGCCGGGTCGGGCTGGCCGAAAGCGATGTCCGCGGAATTAAGCGCGGGATCGGGGCCCGCAGCGATGAGGACAGATGCCGAGAGATCCTTTGGGAAAATGAGTTTGTGGGGTTTGACTCCTTCGTTGAGGGATTCGAGCGGGGCGCCGGTAAATTGGGTGTTGCACCAGATGGTAAGCATGCGTGGAGGGACTTTAGAGGGCGCTCCTGACAAATTCAACCGCGGGCGCAAAGAAACGAGTGACTCCTCATTTATGGGCGCGTGCATTTTTACGTTTGCGGGTTTTAGGCCAGGAGCAGAGAATCCGGACAATGAAATGTTCCCTCCTGTTTGCCGGACTGTTTATTATCTCGATCATGAGTGATGCTGCCGAATCGCGTTTTTACATCGGGACATATACGAATAAAGGAAAGAGCAAGGGAATCTATACATGCGAGATTGACACTGAGACGGGAAAGCTGGGACCGGTGACGCTGGCTGCGGAGACTGCAAGCCCGAGCTTCCTGTCGCTGACGCCTTCGGGAAAATTTCTGTATGCGGTGACCGAAACCACGACCAGTTCCGTGGCGGCGTTCCGCGTGGAGGAGGATGGGCATCTTGCCGCGTTGAATACGCTCCCGGCGCCGGGCGGGGCCTGCCACATCTGGACTGATAACGGCGGCCATATCGTGCTCGTCGCGGGATATGGGAGCGGGAGCATCGCGTGTTACAAGACAAAACCCGACGGGGCGCTCGATAAACAGACTGATACCAAGCAATTCACCGGCTCAGGGCCCGATCCGAAGCGGCAGACAAAGCCTTACGCGCATTCGATTTATACGGATGAGGAAAATCGTTTCGTTTACTCATGCGATCTGGGGACGGACAGCGTGTGGACGTTCAAATTCAATTCCAAGGAGGGAACGTTGGCGCCGAACGACCCGCCTGCATCGAAAGTGCCTCCGGGTGCAGGGCCGAGGCATCTGGCTTTTACACCGGATGGGCGCTACGCGTATGTGTGCAACGAGATGGGGCAGAGCGTGACGGCATTTACGCGGGATGACGGGACCGGGGTGCTGACGCAGTTCCAGACGATTTCCTCGCTGCCGGTGGGTTTTCAGCCGACAGGGATGGTGACGACGGCGGAGATTTTCTGTCATCCCTCGGGAAAGTGGCTGTATGTCTCGAACCGCGGGCACGACAGCATTGCGGTGTATTCCATAGCCGATGATGGCAAGCTGACGTGGCTGGAGGATGCCCCTGCCGAGGTGAAAATGCCGCGCGGATTTGGCATTGATCCCTCGGGCGGGTGGTTGATCGTGGCAGGGCAGGATGACAACAGGATCGCGGTGCTGAAGATCGACCAGGAGACAGGGAAGCTGATGGGGGTAAATCGATTCGCTGATGTGGGGACGCCGGTGTGCATTGTTTTTGCGGATGGGAGGTAATTTTCCGGCGGGTTCTGGCAGGCGGGCGGCGCTGTGGATTTCGCTTGGCTTGAGGAGGGTGTTTTGGTAGGTATTTTGCTCGTCAATTTGTTGCCATGTCTGACGTCGTTAGCAGCGGTAGCGATGCTGGGCACTCAAAGCCTGCGAGAGTGCTTCCGGATCAGGCTATCTGTCGCGTTCGCCCGATAGGGACTATCAGCGATTTCGCCAATTGTCTGGTGGAACACCCCAAGGAATGTCCCTACGTGCTTTATTTTGGCGAGGGGAATGTGTGCCGGTATCCGCAATGGAGGGAGTTTGTTCTTCCGGTCAAAGAGACGCCGGAAGGGAGTGGACCGGGCGTTGTGTGATGCAGGGGCAAAGGTGGGGAGGCGGGATTTTGCGCAACTTTTTTATGGGGCGGGGGTTCATTCACTGAACACAAAGGACTGGCGCAACAATAACCAAGCCGGCCCTTAACCGTAGAAATCAGCACATCATGAAAATGAAAACGTATCTCCTCCTGCCGGCGCTGTTTTGCGCTGCAGTCACTGTCTCGCCT
>JBAVPB010000388.1:0-8148 GCA_049692655.1 Chthoniobacteraceae bacterium
CGCGGTTGCATCCTATAGCCCATGGTAGCGCCGACAGAATCGGCGCTACCATGGGTATCGACCAAAAAAAGAAACCAACCCCGAAGTTGGGTTGCATCAGGCGCCGCAAACATCGAATCAGAAAAAGCCCCTTTTCAAACAACACGTCCCTGGAGGGACATGCTCAGTCATGTCCCAGTCCGCGATAGCTTCTTCGGCCCCCTTCCTCACACCAGCTCCTAGCCCTCGTAACCACCACCCCCGATCAAAACCATCAAAAGAACTTGTAAAGCAAAGACACCGGAAGAGGATTCCGGCCAAACCATCCCATGATCTACGATCATCCCATAGCCCACAAAATCGACACCGTCCTGAGCCTGCTCGCGGCAATGCTCGTCTGCTTCTTTTTGACAATGGTTGTAACGGGGCTCTTGACCGACCCTCTGCCGCACAAAAGCCAGACCACCCTAAACTGGCTCATCGGACTCCAAATCTGGACGCTCATTACGGATGGGTGGTTCATCGTGATGATGTGGACAGGAGTATCAAGAAAGTGGGAACCGCTCGCGCCCCGGATTGCCGCTGCCCAACCCCGCCTCCCGTGGATATTGCGCCCGTTCATCGGGCTCTGGTGGTTGCTCCACATGGTTTTGATTTCCATGCTGCTCACCATCATGACCCTCCAGACGCATCACCCCGGCTGGGTATCGCTGGTTCTCATGTTCCTGGCGGACTGGGGGATGTCCTACCTCTCCATTATTTTCCTCCTGCTCACCGTCACCGCCTTTTCCCGGAACCTGAACGCCGTGCTCTGGTTCTGGAAACACCGGGTCCTCTGGTCACTAGGGATCTCAGCAATCACCATCAGCATCAAACTCATCCACGGTCGCTGATATCAGCCTTCAAACAACACGTCCCTGGAGGGACACGCTTCGTCGTGTCCTCGTCGGCGATGCTTCTTAAAAAGCGAGCTCGACCCTTTTACCAGCGCAGCAAGCTTCCTGTCATGCCCCAGCCCGCGACAGCCCCTTCGGACCAAAAAAAATCAGCACAATCTGCGGACGCCTTCTCCAGAAACCCGGAACCCGGAACTTAAAGTCCCCCCCTCCGCGCCTCAGCGTCTCAGCGGGAAACTCTTCCCCCGTTTTAGCCTTTAGCCTTTATACTTTATCCTTCACCCTCCCTCCATGCGATACCTCATGCGCCAGAAAATGTTCGCCCTCGCCGACGGCTTCATCATCAAGGACGAAAACCAGAACGACATCTACCGCGTCGATGGCAAAGTCTTCGCCATGGGCCACAAACTCTCCTTCAACGACATCGCCGGCCACGAACTCGCATACATCAGCCAGAAACTCCTCTCCTGGGGTCCCACCTACGAAATCTACCAGGGCGGCAACCTCACCGCCACCGTCTCCAAGCACTTCACATTCCTCAAATCCGAATTCACCATCACCGTCCCCGGCTCCGACGACCTCCACGCCACCGGCCAGTTCAACGCCCACGCCTACACCTTCACCCAGGCCGGCCGCCCGGTCGCCGAAGTCTCCAAGCGCTGGTTCGCCCTCACCGACACCTACGGCGTGGACATCGCCGAAAACGAGGACGACCTCCTCATCCTCGCCAGCACCGTGGTCATCGACATGGTCTGCCACCCCGACCAGCAGCAGAATCAATTTTAGAGCGAGTCATCTCACATCGAAGCCACTTTCATTCCCGACCCCAGGCTTTGCCCGCATGGAATCGAGGCATTTTTGTTCGTCGATGGTGGTATGCCGAGCCTCTAATTATCTTTCCGGTCTTTCGGGGCCAAACAGCAGGCCAAAGTGCCCCTCATTATTTTCAAATGAACAGCAAAATTGAAAAAATAGTCAGCTTACACCGGCGGCACTGCGATTGGCGGCGTCACGCGCCGCCGGATATGGTGCTCCACGTAAGCCACCAGGAAGGGCACGATGCATGAGAGGATGATGGCCGTGAGAGCAATCGTTTTCACATGCAGCAGATGGCCGTCTTCCTGACTGAGCACGAGGGAGGAATAATAACCGCCCAGCGCCGAACCCAGATTGGTGACAGTCGATTGCAGCGACATATACGCGCCGCGCTCAGCCGCAGGCGGCACTTTGCTGGACAGGGCTGTTGCCGCAATATTTCGCCCGCTCATCCCCACCATGAAACAGATGAAAACCAGCAGCGTCGGAACCATGTTCGGATAGAACAGGAAACCCGTCGCCATCGCAAAAATCAGGATTGTGGTGAAAAGGATACTCGACTTCGTCGCCGAATACCGGTCCATGATTTTACCGGACAGGCGCATACCAAAAAGGCTCATCACGCCACCGTACAGGTAAAGCAAGCCGAGTTGGGCGCGCGGATAGCCAAGATTCATCTGAAAATGGGCGGAAATATTGGGAATGATCATAAACCCTGCCATCATCGAAAAACCCATGATGCCATACGAAATCATCGTCATGCGCGATTTGAACACGCTGAATAAGCGCCGCACCCGGATGTCCAGTGAATGCGTGCTGAAGAAAGGCGCGTGATAGGGCAGTTTATAAAGGACAAAGAACCATACCAGAATCCCGATCAGGCCCGTGGCGATGAACGGTGCCTGCCACCCGAAGCGCGCCGCTAGCTCAAGCCCGAATGGAAGGCCCACTATCGAGGCAACCGCAAAACCACCCGCCACTTTACCCATTGCCACCCCACGCCGCGCAGCAGGGATAAAATCAGCAATCACTGCCTGGCTTAAAGCGAACATCTGCCCGCCGAAAATACCGGCGACAATCCGCGCGGCCAGCATGCTCTCCAAATTCCATGAAAATGCACCGCCGATGGTCGCCACGATCACGCCGCCCAAGCTCAGCAGCATCATCCGCTTGCGGGCGAACTGGTCAAGAAACGGCGCTGCCACCAGTCCGGAAATCGCCGCCGAAAATGTGTACGCGCCCGCGATAATACCAATATGCTGCAGCCCGATATGCAGCGCCGTCGCAAAATCCGGCCCAAGCGGCATCACCATCATGAAATCCAGGATATTGACGAACTGCACCATCGCTACCAGCAAAATCAAATTGCGTTCTTGGGCGGGCGTGAGACGGATGTCAGATTGTGTGTTCATAAATACTAATGTTAAGTTTTTTACTGGTACAGGAGCCGCGTGAATCCCAACATCACAGATTCCAAAAACATTAGTAGTGGTTGAAAAAGAACAAGACTTTTGCTAAAATGGAAATAATGGATTTCCTGGAAAACCTTCGCGTTTTTAAAAGAGTGGCCGAACTGGAGAGCTTTTCCGCGGCGTCGCGGGAGTTTAGGGTTGGTCCGCCGACCATTAGCAAAGCCATTAAAGCATTGGAGGATCACCTGGGCGTCACTCTACTTCGGCGTACTACGCGCGGCATGAGCCTGACATCGGAAGGGCAAAAACTTTTATTTGCGGGTGGAAATCTGATTGAACAGGCTGACGAGGTGCTTTCGTCGGTAAGAAATGACAAACGACAACTTCAAGGCCAGCTTCAGATTTCGGTTTCACTAGCATTTTCCCGCCTGGTGCTTGCCCCTATTCTCAATGAATTTTCAGAACTCCACCCGGATCTCCGGCTTTCGTTTCATTTGAGCGACGGAACTGTGGATTTAGTGGAAAGAGGTATCGATCTCGCAATCCGGGTCGGCGAACAAAGTGATAGTACGTTAAAAGCCTTGAAGATCGGTGTGGCAAGACGATCCCTTTACGCCTCAAAAAAATATTTGGAAAAATTTGGCACTCCGAAGACCATCGAGGACTTGAGAAAACACCGGCTTCTTTACTATACCCGGATTTCGGATCGCCCCATCTGGCCCTTGCATACGATTTCGGGCGAACCCAGACCGTTTGAGTTTGAGCCTTATTTTCAGTCCGATGCTTCCGATTTAATGAGGGAAATGGCGGTTCGGGGAATGGGCATTGCGCTCATGCCTACTTGGATGATGGTTGAAGAAGAAGACCACAAAAGGGTGGTCAGACTGCTTGAAAAAAACGCGCGAACGCTGGTGCCTATCTACGTAATGAGATCCAACACCCAGGAAATGACCGCCAAACAGCGGGCTTTCACTGAATTCCTCATGCGTCATTTCGAGACTTGTCGGGCGCTGAACATGCATTCCGAACGCTAAGCCCCCGACCTCCGGATGGATTCTTTCCATCCAGGAACAAGTATTGTTCCAAACATCGATCTACCGAAGCAAAGGAAAGTGTCTAACCTCACTTATTCACTTAAAGAGCTCACACTCAAACAAAGGATTAAAATGTCATTACCGATTATCGCGCAAAAGGGGCCATATCCCGTCGAAGTTGAAGCAGGCAAGAGCTACTACTGGTGTTCCTGTGGACTGAGCAAGAGTCAGCCCTTCTGTGACGGCGGCCACGCCGGCACAGGCTTCTCTCCGAAAAAGTTCGAGGCCGCAGAAACCAGGACGGTTTACCTTTGTGGCTGCAAGAGCAGCAAGAGTGGCGTTTTCTGCGATGGTAGCCATGCTGCACTCTAACGAAGCGCTATCGTTGCGACCCATGTGGCCGGGAAATCGAAGTGGTGACAAAAGTCGCTTTTTCAATACCCGGCTTACTTTCCCCCGGCACGACCACCGTCGCGGCATGACCCCCGTCAGGCGCGATCACTTCTAATTCAAACTAACAAGCCGCCATGAGCGGACAATCGATGGAGACTATCATGAATACTATTAACCAAATCATCCCGCAATCTGCGGGAGCTCTGACCTTCAGCCCCGACGGAGTTCTCTTCCTGGGCGACAACAAGCTCGGGGCCGTCTTTGCCTTCGAGACGGAACGCGGCCACGCTCCAGCCTCGCTGGATCCCTTCCTCTTCGAGTCGATCGACGGGAAGATTGCCGCAGCGCTGGGTGTGACTGCGAAAAGCCTTGTGATGAACGGCATGGCCGTCCACCCCGTGACACGCGAGCCATACCTGTCCGTCGGCGTGCGCAATGGCGATCGCCTCGAGCCCGCGGTAGTGAGCGTCTCGCTTGCCGGCGAGGTCCACCCCTTCGACCTCTTATCGTCGAAGATGACGGTACACTGGCTGACCGACGTTCCCGACGAGGGCAAGACCTTTAAGTCACGGGCCGGTTCTTTCCCATATCCGCCGGCGGCGGTCTTCGAGGAGAAGGCGCGTACGCCGCTCCGATCCATGGCGATCGTGGATCTGAAGTTTCACGCTGGCGAAGTGTTCGTCGCCGGCGTCTCAAACCAGGAGTTCTCCTCCACGCTACGGCGTATCCCCTATCCGTTCACCGGGGCCGCCAGCGAGACCCAAGTGGAAATCTACCACCTCGCTCACGGCCTCTACGAAACGCGTGCGCCGATCCGGACCATGCAGTTCGCCACTATCGATGGCGAGGACACGCTCGTCGCTGCCTACGCCTGCAGTCCGCTCGTCACCATTCCAGTCTCAGAGCTGAAGCACGGCGCGAAAGTGAGGGCCAAGACGATCGGCGACATGGGCAACGGCCAGCCCATCAGCATGGTCGCCTTCCGTGATGGGGACGAGGACAAGCTGTTCATCACCAATCTCGCTCGTGGCCCCATGATAGTTCCGCTCTCCGGAATCCGCTCCGCCGAAGGCTACACGCCCGAGAACCGCCCGACCAAGGACAAGATGCTGGACCAACACCCCACCATGCCTGCCGGGCCGGTCGGCAAGCAGGTGCTGTTCGTCGGATCGTCGTTGCGGGCGGATCTGTTCAGTGACCGCTTCTTCGTCTCGCTGACCCGCTACGCAGATACCGGCGATCTCACGCTTGAGACCCTCATGACCAGCCCGCTTCCCGGACGGCTGGACAAGATTTGGGTGGAGTTTGATTTCCCGGGCGCCCAGTTCCCGCCGAAACGGGCGGCGTGAACGGCGGCCTTGACCTTTGAGGGTGCCAAAGATGCGGATTCAAACTTTCCCTGGGATGCCGATCCGCATCTCTCCTCAAGCGAAGGTGCTCCCCGCCAACACCCTGCGTTTCTACATCCATTTTCCGAGGCCGGGAGAGGCGCATTTCGATCGTGGCCAACTCTGGCTGCTGAACGAGGAGGAGCAGGTGGTGCGTGCCCCCTTCCTCGTCCTCTCGCAGGAGCTCTGGTCGATTGATGGGCGTCGCCTGACGGTTCTGATGGAGCCGGGAAGGATCAAACGTGGTCTTGGGGCGGACCCGTCGCACGACCCGGCGCTTGTTGTCGGCCGGGAGTACAGCCTTGTCATCACCGCGCTCGGGCAGACAGCGCGCCATACCTTCCGCGTAAGCGACCCGGTTCTGGAAGCGGTCAACGAGACCTGCTGGCGTCTCGTCTCCCCAGCGGTGGGGAGCCTCGATCCCGCCGTCGTGCATTTCGACAGGGTCATGGATGCCGCCCTTTGCGAGGACGAGATCGGAGTCCTGACCCGTTCCGGAGAGGTCGTTCAGACGCGTGTGTCACTCGCACCGGACGGAACCGCAGCGCAGCTTATCCCGAGCCATCCCTGGCACCCCGGAGAATACCGCCTCGTCGTCTCCGAACGTCTTGAAGACGTTTGTGGCAACAGGTTGGGCGAGGCTCTGGACCATGACCTTGGCGCGAGTGGACGGCCGCGTGCCGGGATGATCAATTTCACTCCGCGCAGCGCCAACGCGCCATCGTCTGCCCAGGCGGTGAGCTGACATCAGGTTGGAAGATGAACGCGGAAGCTCTCAAAATTGATCCCCGCATCCGCCGCACACGCGAGATGTTTTTCAAGGCATTACAGGACTTGCTTGGAGAAAAGACTTTCGACCAAATCTCGGTGCAGGATTTGGCGGATCGATCCACCCTCAACCGGGCCACGTTCTACGACCATTTCACCGATAAGTTCGTCCTGCTCGAAGCGATGATCGACGAACGATTCAACACCTTTATCGAAGGCCGGATGACCGGGGGTGAATCAATCTGCGGGACCGCCTTGAAGCAGTTGATTCTGGCTACCTGTGACTTTCTGGCGGAAACGTTTTCCGGATGTCAGAAGCATCAGCGACAGTTCGAGGCGTTCGTCGAATCCGGCGTAAAAGCCATCCTTTGCGAAGTGCTCCAACAAGGCTTGCGCAAGCATAAAGCGAAGTCCCCGGAACTCAAAGCCACCATGGTGAGTTGGGCAATCACCGGCGCCGCTTTGCAATGGAGTCGGGCGAAGAAAACGTCTTCGGATGCCCTGGCCGAAGCTATCCTGCCCACGCTGCATACTGCGTTGACATCGCCGAAAACGAAGACGACCTCCTCATCCTCGCCAGCACCGTAGTCATCGACATGGTCTGCCACCCCGACCAGCAGCAGAACCAGTTTTAGAGCCCCTCCGCCCACACAGTGCCCCGCCGCATAGGCCGCCAGCGAAGCGCAGCAACTGTAGGGGAATGTGTTACATTCCCCAGTCCGCGACAGCTTCTTCGGACCTCATCACTTTTCTACCGCAACGCGCTTGCATCGTATAGCCCATGGTTGCGCCGGCAAAACCGGCGCTACCATGGGTATCGGCCAAAAAAAAGAAACCAACCCCAAAGCCGGGTTGCATCAAGCGCCGCAAAGCCCCACGCCCTCCCCTTTCGAACAGCGCGCTCCCTGGAGGGATACGCTTCGTCGTGTCCGCATCAGCGATGCTTCTTAAAAAGCGAGCTCGACCCTACGGAATAAACCGGCGTCCGCCTGTAACGCCAAGCCGAGGGGGGGAGGGCGGGCAATCTGCGTTAATCCGCGGACGCCTTTCCTGAACCCTTCCCCGCTCCGCGCCCTCCGCGTCTCCGCGTGAAACTCCGAATTGCCCCTCACCGCCGAAGTCTCCAAGCGCTGGTTCGCCCTCACCGACACCTACGGCGTGGACATCGCCGAAAACGAAGACGACCTCCTCATCCTCGCCAGCACCGTAGTCATCGACATGGTCTGCCACCCCGACCAGCAGCAGAATCAGTTGTAGAGCGCTTCTGAAAAAGTCCGCTTTAAAGTAGCGCAATGCCTCCGGCTTGCCGTCGAAAGCTCTCAAGCAGCAATCCTGCAGTTGCGCCGCAGCGACAAAACGCCTGTAGGGGAAGGTGCTACCTTCCCCAGTTCGCGATAGCTTCTTCGGACAAATTACAACAGCCACCACCGCAAAGGCTTGCACGAGTTATACACACTTATAC
>JBAVPB010000389.1:0-16526 GCA_049692655.1 Chthoniobacteraceae bacterium
CTGGAGGTCCAACCCGCCAGCCTTGCAGTTCTCTGCGGCGATCGTCCATGCTCTGGGGTGGGCTCCCTTTAGGGGAGTTCCATCCGTATGACAGCCGGATCACGCAGGGAACTCTTGTTCATTATACTCGAACAGTTGCCTTGAGCAGGAAGCCTGTCCAACCAGGCTCCCGAGCTCGCATTACAAGAAGGAGTCTATGTCCAATTCATCACCAATCCAAGTCGGTATCGACGTTTCCAAACCCATCATTGATTGCTCAATCCTTAACCAATCCCATTCATTGCCCAACTCACCAGCCGGCTTCCGCAAGCTCTGCTCCCTGCTTCCAGCCGATTCCCATGTGGTCCTTGAGGCCACGGGCGGATACGAGCGCAAGCTCGTCCGACATCTCCAGCACTGCGCCATTCCTGTCTCCGTGGTCAATCCTCGGCAGGTCCGCGACTTTGCCCGCGCAAAGGGACGGCTGGCAAAGACTGATTCCATCGATGCCCGTGTGCTGGCCGACTATGGCAATGCCATGCAGCCAAAGCCCACGGCAGCGGCACATCCTGCACGGCAGGCCCTGGCGGAACTGGGCGCCCTGCGCGACCAGCTCGTTGCCATCCGCACCCAGCTTCTCAACCACGGCGAACATCTGGAGCTGGCTTTCGCCAAAAGCGCCCTCAAAGCATCCCTGGCCGTCATCGGGCGCAAGATCAAAGCCCTGGAGAACGCCATGCAAAAGCAGATCAGCATCGATCCGGCAATCCAGGCACAATACTCCACCCTCAGGGCCCATTTCGGCGTCGGTGAACGCGTTGCCTCAACCCTCCTGGCCCAGCTTCCAGAACTGGGCAACGCTTCAAGACGGCAGATCGCAGCTCTTGCGGGTCTCGCTCCCTTTAATCGCGATAGCGGCTCATCGCGAGGACAACGCCATATCCACGGAGGACGCTCCAGGGTGCGTCGCGCCCTTTACATGGCTTCGGTTACCGCCATCCGCCAGGGCTCCCTCAGAGCCTTCTACCTTCGTCTGCGCTCCAATGGCAAACCTGTCAAAGTCGCCCTCGTCGCCACCGCCAGAAAACTCCTCATCCAACTCAATTCCTCCCTCAAATCCCTCCCTCCCATTCCTGCCTGAAATCTCTTTTCTCAAACACAATTGCTGTCATGTCCCAGTCCGCGACAGCTTCTTCGGACTTCTCTTCATCACCAGCACCGGAGGTGCGACGGAATAAACCGCTGCCGGTAACGCCTTAACTAAATGCCAGTGAGATACCATCTTCCCCACCCCCGATCCTGCGGAAACTAAAGATACCAGGTTCCTCACAATCACCGCCTCGCCATCGTGCAACCGGATCGCCGCATCCATGGTCGCTGATGCAAAATTTAACCATCCAACTCTTTTAACGATTTAACTTCTGCCCAATTCATCATTCCCGCTTCTCATCCAGCCGCCCCTTCTCCGCGATATACCGCATCA
This sequence comes from Chthoniobacteraceae bacterium, assembly GCA_049692655.1. Classification (GTDB taxonomy): domain Bacteria; phylum Verrucomicrobiota; class Verrucomicrobiia; order Chthoniobacterales; family Chthoniobacteraceae; genus DASZPK01. The sequence continues at coordinate 1,463 of JBAVPB010000389.1, forward strand.
ACTCCTTCGTCGTGATCACGAGGATGTGGTCCTTCGTGTAATACTGCGCCACCGCCCCATTGGAATCGAGCACCCAGCGCTCCAGATCCGCCCCTTTGTAGATATTCGTCCATTTGCTGCCGCGATTATTGGAATCGAGCAGCGTCGTGATCTCCCCCTCGGAAAGCGCATCCTTGTTGAGCTTGATATACGCCTCGCTCGCGCTGGCCCCATCCATGAACCGCACCCGGATCCAAAACCCGCCATGCGAATAGCACTTCGTAATCAATCCATCCTGGGAATTCTTCTCCTCCGCCTGCGAAGCCCCGTACCGCGTCACCATCTGCCCATCATTCTCCCCCAGCCCTCCATGGGCAGGAACGGCAACACCCAGAACCAAAAGCAGACAAATGCCTGAAAGCAGATTTTTCATGAGGAATAGTTCGCAGAATAAATATCACCGTTGCCGGGAACACGAAAGAATCTTCGCCGGTGAACCACATGCTTGGAATCTGTTATTCACTTTCGTCTCGACATCCAAGCACCTTCCCCTATCCCAAATGGATTGCGCCTTCCAGCCCAGTGTTGGCGCGACGCAGGATTACCTACCTCCTGAAGCGCCTTGAAAAGGGCACTGGATCGTGATCTCCGGGCACGACGCGACAGCTCCGGCGAAGCCGCACTTTCAAAAAGACGCCCCGGTTTTAAATTTGATCCTCGACGCCTCCACCGGATAACAATCCTCCATGACGCAATCGTGGATGCTTGTCCTTGCCGATATAAGGCAGAGCTACTCATTTCAAAGACGCATCAGCGGCGGCTTCTGGGGCTTCGGCTTGCTCGCCCTCTACGGACTCAAATTTCTCTACAAAGGATACAACGACGACATCTACGACTGGCTCGGCGAGAAAAGCGCCCCGCGCTGGTCATACATCGCCTTCGGCCTGTTATGCCAGTGCCCCCTCATCGCCTACATCGTCTTCCTGAAACACCAGGGCTTCTTCGATAAGTAACCCCAAGCGCCCGGAGGGTGCGGCGGAATTAAAGCCCGGGAGTGAAGCTCCGCGAACCCCGGGAACCCTGCACCACAAATCCATAAACCCCCGGAGCGGGTGACGGAATTCTCCTGCTACGACACGTCATTACCACCGTTCTCTGTCTCCAACCGGATAACGGGTAGAATCATGCCGCATCTTCGGCAACGCCGAAAAACCCTTCACCATGGGCCTGTCCGCAAACGGTTTCTCCTCGTCTTCCGGGCCAAATGGCACCAATTTCGCCACCGGACGCCGTCGGTCCATCACCACGATGTTTCCGGCATGCGCGGTCTTTCGCACCCAGTCACCTGTTTTCATGTGCAATTCACGGATCGTGATTCGAACCATGTGTTCAACGTGACACATTTATTTCAACCGGGCAATAAACGCACCTTGGAGGCGTGTAATAAATCCATAAAATGGCAGCTCTCTGTTCGTCCCCCCTACCGCAAAGCGGTTGCATCATACAGCCCACGGGTTGGCACGACGCAGGAGTGCCTACCCTGGGTAAGCCGTCCGTTCCCCATCAACCCCGAAGCCGGGTTGCATCATTCTTGAGTCCATCACACAGCGTGATACCATCTTCATCACCTCCAAAGCGACTCACGAACACCCTCACTCAAATGCCCAACCGAAATTCCATTGAATTCGTCGAACCCTCGAACCCAATCCTCGCCTCCATCACAAAATTCGGCGGTCAGCCGGTCTGGATCGCCGCTCCGCAATGGCCCCTCAGCAAAAGCACCGGCAATCCCATGCGCTTCGTCTGCCAGATAGCCCTGACACCTGACCTCTTCGGCCCGCTCACACCAAAAATGGCCTACATCTTCATGACCGACGAAGAGGAATTCGTCGATGGAACCTATGAACCCGACGGAGGCGAAAACGCCATCATCCTGCAACCGGGAAATACCACCCTCCCCGTCAAGGAACAGGCCACAGGCCCCACGCTCTATCGCATGGTGAAAAGCGCAGATCCCAGCCGCCTCACCCCCGAGCCCTGCGAATTCAACATCAAAGCCACCGCCTCCGAAGACCCTGAATACTTCCCCGAAAAAGAGCGATCCACATGGCCCGATGAAAAACACAATGCTTACGTAGAAACCTTGTCCGGAAATAAAATCGGTGGAACCCCCATCTTCCTGCAAGCCGACGAATTTCCCGGCCCCGGCACATGGAAACTCCTGCTCCAACTCGACTCCACCACCGTCCCCTTCTCCATCAACTTCGGCGACTGCGGGATCGCCTACGCCTTCATCTCCGATGACGAAGCAACCGCGAAGTTCCTCTGGCAATGCGGATAGAAGTTTAAAAGCCCTATTCCCATTTCCACTATAAGTAAAATCATGCAATGCATTCTGGTGCTGGGAGGACTGGTGTTATTCGTGATAATACTGTGGTTTGGTTACGGATCATGGCGTTCACACGGATACACATTGATCGAGCACGACGAAGTGCGCTTCGGTCCTGTGCCGATGCTATTTTTTGGCGCATGGGCACTTTCGTTTCTATTCGCCCTGCGCACGACAATCTATTCTATCCTATATAGCAAACCGTGAGCCAGTGAGCGAAATACATCTTTGTACCTATTGATCAGTTTCTCCCCATCTTCACCCTCCGCAACCTCAACGCATTCGTCAGCACACTCACCGACGAAAGCGCCATTGCCGCCGAGGCGATCACGGGACTCAGCAACCATCCGGTGAGCGGATAAAGCGCGCCTGCGGCGATGGGGATGCCGAGCACGTTGTAGATGAAGGCGAAGAAAAGATTCTGCCGGATGTTGCGGATGGTGGCGTGCGAAAGCGCGATGGTATCCGCCACGCCATTCAAATTGCCGCGCAGCAGCGTGATGTCGGCGGCGCTCATTGCGACGTCGGTGCCGGTGCTCATGGCAATGCCGACATCTGCCTGCGCAAGCGCGGGCGCGTCGTTGATTCCATCGCCCACCATCGCGACGATCTTGCCGGCTGCCTGAAGTTTTTTGATCTCCTCGCTCTTTCCCTCGGGAAGCACCTCGGCGATGACGTTCTCCAGGTCTGTGATACCGGCCTGCTTCGCAATCACGGCGGCGGTGCGCCGGTTGTCCCCCGTAAGCATCACGACCTCCAGCCCCATCTTGAGCAGACGCCCGATGGCCTCCTTCGCATTGCCCTTGATCGGGTCCGACACGGTGAAAGCCCCCGCCACCGCGCCATCCAATGCCACGAACACGGGCGACGCGCCCGCATCGGCAGCTTTTTGAAGCAGCGTTTCATCCGGCGCGAGGTTGCACTCGCGCATGAGCCGTGCATTGCCAATAAGCAGGGCGTGCCCCTCGACGGTCGCCTCGATGCCGAGCCCGGAAATTGCCGCAAACTTCTCCGGCCGCACCAGCGCCAGCCCGCGCTCTTTCGCCATGCGGACTATCGCCTCCCCCAGCGCGTGTTCGCTCCCCTGCTCTGCGGAGGCGGCCAGCCGCAGCAATCCCGCTTCATCATTCGGCGAAAGCCAGCCGGTGACGGTGGGCCTCCCCTCAGTGATGGTGCCGGTCTTGTCGAACACGATGGTGGTGATCTTGTGCGCCGTCTCCAGCGCGGCGGCGCTCTTGATCAAAAGACCGTTCCGCGCACCGACCCCGGTGGCGACCATGATCGCCGTGGGCGTCGCCAGCCCGAGCGCGCAAGGGCACGCGATGATGAGCACCGACACAAATGTAACCAGCGCCATCGCAAGCCGCTGCTCGTGCGGCGCGAGTAAGAACCAGGCCACAAACGCCACCACTGCAATGCAAATGACCACCGGCACAAACCGCCCCGCGATCTTGTCCGCAAGCCGCTGGATCGGCGCCTTGCTCCCCTGCGCATCGCGCACTATGCGGACGATCTGCTGGAGCACTGTGGCGTTGCCGACCTTCGTGGCGCGGAACCGGAACGAGCCGCTCTTGTTCACCGTCGCGCCGATGACGGTGTCGCCGCTCTTTTTCTCCACCGGCATCGGTTCGCCGGTGAGCATGCTTTCATCCACGCTCGAGGAACCATCGATCACCTCGCCATCCACCGGCACTTTTTCGCCGGGACGCACCAGCACGATGTCCCCCGCGCGCACATCCGAGATCGGGACGTCCTGCTCGCGCCCTTCGCGCTCGACGCGCGCAGTTTTCACCTGCAATTCCATCAGCGCACGGATCGCCCCGCCCGTCCGCTTACGCGCCTTCGCCTCCAGCAGCCGCCCCATAAGGATCAACGTGATAATCAACGCCGCGCTCTCGTAATAAACCGGCGCTCCATGCCCCATGCTTTGCATGCCATGTCCCGCAACTGCGCCCTGCATGAACCATTGCGGAAAAATCGTCGCCGACACGCTGTAAAGATACGCCGCCAGCGTGCCGAGTGAGACAAGCGTGTTCATGTCCGCATCCCACTGCCGCGCCGCGCTCCACGCGCTCCTGAAAAAATCGCGCCCCGCCCAGAACATCACCGGGGTCGTCAAGGCCAGCTCCACCCACGACCGCCCCGGAAAATCCATCACGCTCTCCAGCGACGGAACCACATGCCCCGCCATCGCAATGATCGCCACCGGCACCGAAAGCGCCGCCGCGATGAAAAAATTGTTCCGCTGCTGCCTGTAATCCTCCTCGCGCGCCTCCAATTCCGCGTCATTTCCCGGCGATTCAGACGGCAAAACCACATCATACCCCGCCCCCCGCACAGCCTCCGCCACGGCAGGGATAATCAACCCTTGCCAACCCTTACCAACCATAACGGTAGCCATAGCCGCCCCATAATTGACATTCGCCCCTTCCACCCCTGGAACTTTTTTGAGCGCCCGCTCGATCCGGTTCGCACAAGCCGCGCAATGCATCCCGATCAACGGAAGATCGATCTGCCTCACCCCATCCGCCTTGGTCCCGTCCATCATGTCATCACGCTTCCACCCGCGCCTCGTAGCCTTCCTCCGCAACCGCCGAAAGCAATTTCTCCGTCCCTGCTCCCTCATGCTCCACGACCGCCCCACCTGGTTCAAGACTCACCGAAACAGACTGGACACCCTCCACCGACTCGAGTGCTTTCTTCGTATGGGAGACACACGACTGGCAGCTCATCCCTGTGATTTTCAATCGCGTTGTTTGCATGGCACTCACCCTACACCAATCGCTCCTCCCACGCGAACCCCGGCTTGCAGCTTATTGCTGGGGCTGGGGCTGCGAGATGCTTTTGTATTTCTTGAACGCCTCGACCGCTTTCTTGCTCTGGCCGGTGTTTTGATAGCAGATCGCAAGGTGGTTCCAAGCCTCGGAAAATGTCGGGTCGAGTTTCACCGCGCTCTCGTAGGCTTTGATCGCATCGTCATATTTCTCCTGCTGCATCATCAGGTTGCCCAGCGTGAAATAATCCGCGATGCTCTCCGTCGTGCTTTCCCGGGCGGCCGGCATATCGGGAGAAGGAGCCACCACCGGCTTCGGGGTCGGTGTGGGAACGGCCTCAGCCCTCTTCGCCAGAGCCACATTGACCGACGTGCGGGGAGGAGCATGAGCAAAGGCAACATGCGGCATGGAGGGATGGGCGCAACCGGCCGCTGCCAGAACCAGGGCCATTCCAGCGGCGGCAGTCATCCACAGTCCTTTGCGGTTGTCGTTCATGTCTCGTATGCGCTTGTTGTCACTTTACCTAATGCAGCTTCCGTTCCCGGCGGTGTCCGGAATGTCCCCTCGCATTTGCCGTCCAACTTAAACAGGCGGGCCGTTTGCTCAAGACGGAAATCATTCCAGGAGTAAAACCTCAATATTCTCATCGTTTCACGAGCCACGTTTGAATGCGTCCTTCACCGAATCCCGCAATTCCTCCGCGCGCTTTATCGCCTCATCGGATTCAGCCTTGCGGTCCAGCTTATCAAGGATGGCAGAGAGGAAAATATACAGGCTCGGTTGGTCCGGTTCCCTCCGGATTGCCTTCATCTCAGCCTGGTAAGCTTCCTCTGGCCGCTTTGTCCCTAGATAAATCTGCGCCATCTTCGCACAAGGGTCACTCGCATGAATATCGAGCAACGCCGCGTGCCGGAAATCCGCCAACGCGGCATCAGTCTCGCCATTCACGAGGCGCAGGCGCGCCAGCGTCATGAAGGAATCGTAATGCCACCAGTGGGCATCGGCATAATTTTGAACGATCTGGATACCCTCGGGCATGCGCCCTAGATATTGAAAATCCTGCGCCTTGAGCTGATACAATTCCCACTCCTCGGGGTAACGCCGGATTGCATCATCGAGCAGCCCGAGCGATCCCTCATAATCCTTCCCCGCGAATTTAAGCTGGGCCATGTTTTCCGCAGCCGTCTGCGTGTGCGGATATTCCTTCGCCATCTTGTCAGCGGCGGCCTTGTCGTATTTGAATACTCCCTCAGCTTCCTGGTCTTTCTTCTGCCTGCGAAGATTGACACCCAGATTCAACTTGGCCGGCATGTAATCAGGAAAGCGGGTGAGGATATCGCGCATCATTTTCTCCGCCTGCACGAGATCCCCGTTCGCCTGGTAAACCAGCGCGAGATTGAGATTGATGCGGGTGGATCCGCCCCCTGCCCGGATCGTCTGCACGTAGAATCTTTCAGGGTCCGCCCAGTCATAGCTTCGGTACCGGGTGCGGATGGTCAATGGGATCACGGCGATGATTGCCACGCAGGCAACGGTGGAGTGAAATCTTTTTGGCAGCGCCAGCACACTACCCGCGAGGAACAGCAAAAAGCCTGCGCTTGGCATGTAGATCCAGTGCTCAGCCACCTGGGCATTGAGCGGAAACAAATTCGAGATCGGCAGAAATCCGAGGAAAAACCAGGCTATGGCAAAATTACGCAGTCTCTGGCCCGGAAGCTTGCTCCTTCCCATGAGAATAAATGCAACGATCATTAACGCACCGATCACCGACAGATATTCAAAACGGATTCCCGCCTGCCAGATGGCCATGCTTTTATAGGCATTGGTCGAGAAGACCACCCTGTCCATGTGCAGATCGTTTGGATAAAAAATCAGCCATGTGTAATCGCCCAGCGCGCGCAGCATGAGCATGAACCGCATGGAAAAGGCACGGCCATCCTCTCCGCCCACCGCTGCTCCTCCTCCGGGCCCGCGCCTCAACATGACGTAGATTCCCAACACGAGAGCGATACCCGCCACAGTTGCGAATTTTTGTCTCAAGGATTTTTGCGGGGAAAATACGAACAAGTGAAAGATGAACAGCGCCATCCAGATGAAGGCGATCTCTTTCGAGCACAAGCCGAGCAGGCAGAACATCCACGCAATGGATAGAAGACCGCATTTTGCCCAGAGAGACGCGCTGCGATCCGCGCGCAACGAAAGCAACCACGCCGAAATGGCGAAAACGCAGGCAACACTGTCAGCCCGCCCGGCCACATAAGCCACTGCTGCGTTATGAATCGGATGCACAACCCAAACCAACGCTACGATAAACGCCAGCAGATCACCTCGTTTGCGCGAACCGGCATCTTCCTCCCCCAGTTCCGATTGTGTAACAAGGGCAGGCAACAGTCTTTTTAACAACAGGAAGAGCAGGAAGCCTGTAAGCACATGGTAGCAGACATTTGAAAGGTGGTAGCCGAAAGAATCGTGATTCCAAAGCCAGTAGTCGAACATGTAGGTGATGTTCTGTACTGGGCGGTAATAAACGGAAAACGAATCGAGAAAGAGATAGTGCTTGAAGACCTCCAGTATAAAGATCGGACTCTTAAAGAACGGATTCTGGCCGACAAGCCAACTGTCGTCATAAAGAAACTTCCCATCCAGCGCCGGGGCATAAGCAATCAAGCCAGCGAAGAACAGAACGATAAAAATCGCCCAATTCTTTGCGGGGAGATTTAATGCGAGCCGCTTCAAACGATTCATGGAGAGGGTGCCATCTTGTTTTTGCTAATCAAATTGCATATTTGCGAGATTCGAAGCAAAAGCACTCATTTATTTCAAATAAGGTTTGATTTGGCCTGATGGATTGTAGCGTTAATCGTTACAAAAATATAACAGTCTTGCATTTCCCAGAGTAACCTAACGACGTTTAAGGCTGGGCTTAAGCGAAAAGAATTTCCCGCCAAGAGCGCCAGGGAATGGGAGGCACTACGATTCGTCATTGCCTGATCATGCCAGATTCAGGTCTGCATAGACGAGGCGATTATTTTCGATTTTGTAATCTTTCCGGCTGTTTTTTTGCGGAGGGAGAGTACGGAATTCACCCTCAAAAACAAACACCCAGCCGCCCACCTCGCACTGCGAGTGAACGGCTGGATGATGTTAATTTTGGTTATTAAACCTGGAAAAACTTAGTGATAAGGCGACCAGAAGGAAGCATCAGCAACGTCCGAAAGGGCGTTGAATGCGCTGGTTGGAACCTTTGGGATAGAATCGACCGTGAACGGGCCGTAGGTATCACCGAAGATATCACTGCCTGTGTTATACAGGGTCGTGCCAGTCTTCAGGTAATTCTTCAAATCACCGATAGCGGGAGCCATGCCCGTGGTTTTGTTGGTTTCGATCGCATACTGGTCGGAAGCGGAATCCAGCAGGCGGAGATCTTCCAGGATGCGCGTCGCTTGTGAGCGTTTACGGGCACGGAGGAAGTTTGGCACTGCAATCGCCGCGAGAAGCGCGATGATTGCCACGACGATCATGATTTCCACGAGGGTAAAGCCCCCGCGATTCTTGTTTATTTTCTGTAGCATATGATTATGTATTATTTCGTTTGTTGAGTTTACTGTAATATTACTTGTCGCAAGCTTGCAGCCAGTAACGGATAAAGATTATAGCAAATGTAGTGCCAACACTACAAGCTATATCGAGTATTTTGCCACAAACTGCATTTTCAGTGATAACCAAGTGTATTTCCCTTCTTGAACCTGTGATCCAAAATGCTTTCCACTGATTCGCGCGCCGGGTTGGGCGGCAAAATTTCTCTCACAATCTGGATATTTCTCGCAACATTGGGAGTCCGCCTGCTGGTGCTGACCCATTTTTCCTCGTCCCCCCATTTTCTCCCCACGAATGGAGATGAGAAGTTCTACAATGACTGGGCTCTGCGTATCCTAAAGGGGCAATGGACCGATCATCAGGCATTTTATGGGTTGCCGGGGTATCCGTTTTTTCTTGCGGGCATCTATAGTGTCACCGGGTTCAGCCCTTTCCTCGTCGGCCTCCTCCAGATCACGGCAGAAGCTGTCACCAGTGTGGTGATCTTCAAGATTGCCATGGAAGTATTCACCTTGTTGCCGGATGCGGACCCACGAAACCCGGGGACAGCCGCCATGTACCGCCCGCAAATCGTGGGTGCGCTGGCTGCCATGGGGTGGGCCTTGTTCCAACCCGCCCAGACGTTTTCCGTGATATTGATGCCCACATGCTGGCTCATCCTGCTTTTCTGGAGCTGTGTCCTGTGGATTTTGAAAATGCGCACCTTCTCCGCATGGTACCCGTGGCTTTGGCTGGGGTTGATCCTGGGCCTTTTCGCAACGATGATCGCCACCATCCTTTTTCTCATCCCACTGATCATAGCAGCGATCATTATTCTCTCCCGACCGGTGAAAGAGTGGAATACGCGTATTTGCCGGGTTGCGGCAGCCATCGCCCTCCTGTTTGGAGGCGTCATCGCAGGAGCATCGCCTTGCTGGCTGCATAATTATTTCCTGGCCGGCGAACCTGTCTTCCTCTCGGCGCACAGCGGTGTGAATTTTTACATCGGCAATAATCCTCTCGCAAACGGCTATCCAAAGATCCCACCCGGCCTGAGGGCGGGACAGGAAGGGATGCTCAAGGATTCCATCACCATGGCGGAAGCGGCCGCCGGCCATAAGCTGAAACGCGCGGAGGTCTCACGCTTCTGGTCGGACAGGGCGAAAGCCTACATCCACGACCATTTCGGCGATTGGTTGCGGCTGATGGCGCTGAAATTCAAAAACTTCTGGAATGCCTTTCAGTATGACGATCTCAGCCTGATCACTTTATTCGAGCAGGATGGCATACTGACACCTGGCTTCAAATTCGGCTTTGTCGCCGCGCTTGCGATACCGGGCATCTTCATCGGTGCGTGGAAATACCCGCGCTCACGCTGGGTCGTCGCCGCCGTGCTGCTGCACATGGCGGCGCTCATGCCGGTATTCATCACCGAGCGTTATCGCATGGCGGCGGTACCCGGTATGCTCATAATGGCAGCCATCGGATTGTGGGAATTCTGGAATTTCCTCGCGACCACCCGGTGGGGGTGCGGGCTCGCATACACGGCGGCCACTGCGGTCTCGGTACTTTTCGTCGCGCAACCGCCTTCCGACCAGGGGCTCTGGTCGCTCGACTATTATAATACCGGGATCAAAGCCATTCAGACCGGCGATCTTGCACGCGCGCAAAGGGATCTTTCCATCGCCATTGCCTACGTGCCGGAAAATTCCGAGATCAATTTCGCGCTCGGCAATCTTGCCCTGGAAAAAGGCGACCGCATGCTGGCGAAGCAATACTATCTGCGCACGATCGAGATCAACGGCAGGCACAGCAGCGCTTACAATAATCTCGGCGTGCTCGCCATGGAGGAGAAATTCTGGAAGACTGCGGATGCTTTTTTCAATCGCTCGCTTTGGATCGAACCGGATGATGCCAAGACTCACTACCTCCTTGCAAAAGTGAAGCTCGAACTCAAGGACACCGCAGCAGCGAAAAAGGAAATTCATCGTGCGCTGGAACTCAAGCCGGAACAGCCCGAATTCCAGACGCTGGGACAAGAGATCGACGCTCTCAAGGAGACACCTGCAAAATAGTCGCAAAGCAGGGCGAGCATGCCGGGTATTTTCCGCTTTCAGTAATAGGGAAATTATCTACTCTCGTCCGCAATGACCTCCCGGCAACCGGCCACGCGCAATAATCTCTACCTTCCGGCGGTGGCGATCGTGCTGGCGCTCGGGATTGCGTTGCGCATCTATCCCTCGTCGTCATACAAGGGGGTTGGCTTCGACGAGGGGTTCTACCAGCATTACGTCTCAATGCTCAATGCCGTGGGCTTGATCGGTTATCCAAAAATTTCGGCGAGTTACCTTGCATACCAGCGGGGACTTACCTTTTCGGTGCTGCCGCCCATGCGGTTTCTTTATATTTTTACGTCACATCTCTGGAGCGTGACGACCCATGCGGATCCGATGACTTCTTTGCACGATATGTCGTGCCTCTTCACCATCCTGACGCTGCCGGTTTCCTATCTCTTTGCGCGGCGGCTCGGGGGAAAATGGATAGCGCTCGGCGTGCTGGCGCTGGTGTGTTGTGCGCCCACCCAGATCCATATGTCGCAGCACGCGATGGTGGATGGCGTCTTTTCATTCTGGGCGCTCCTCTGCCTCTGGTTGTTGTGGGAAAATCTGCAGCGCCCCAATCATCCCGGCTGGCTCTTTGCATGGGGGTTCGCCCTTGTCTGCATGGTGATGACAAAAGAAAACGCGTTCTTTGCGTATGTGGCCATGGGCGCAATCGTCATCGCGAACCGCTGGCTGCGGTTTGGGACTGTCAATGCGCGCCTGCTTGCCACGATGTTTCTCGGGCCGCTGCTGGGCGTGCTGGCGCTCGTCGCGCTTGCGGGAGGCTTCCAGCAGATCATCGCGATCTACCAGCAATCCGTCTCGAAGAACTACACGCTCCCCTACGCGATCGCCACCGGGGATGGCCCGTGGCACCGTTACCTGAGCGACATACTCCTGATAAGCCCCGTGGTGCTCCTCCTCGCGCTGGGGGAACTTTTCCAACTCCGGCGGGACAACAAAGGCGGCTGGTTCCTCGTTCTCTTCATCACCTCCAGTTATCTCATCATGTGCAACATCAAGTACGGCATGAATCTCCGCTATACCATCATGTGGGACATGCCGCTGCGCTACCTTGCGGTCTGCCAGCTTTACAAGCTCGGCAGTTATTTCGGTGCCCGGAAAAACCATGTCGTCCTGGCGCTCGTCGTTGCGCTCTGCCTGGTGGAATTGCGCGAATACTACATCTTCTTCGTCCAGCACGACCTGTATGAATTGTCGGCCATGGATATGTTGCATGCCACGAACATCCTCAAATGACCGACATCACTCCAACTTCCAATATCCCGGCTGGTGGCGATGCTCCTGAAAGCGCGTCAATGAAAGATGGATGGCATATCGGAAAGCGCGCGTTGATATGGATGCTGCTGATCACGCTCGCAGGGATGTCGTTGCGGATATTCGGCCCTCCGGCGCTGAAGCGGAGCGGTTACGACGAAGTGCTATACATGGGCTATATCGGGATGATCGACAGGGCCTCCTACCCGCGAATCGTGCAGGCATACATCGAGGACCAGAAAACCACGGATACCACCAAACTGCCCCCGACGCGGTTCCTTTATATTTTCCTCGGCTATAGCTGGCGCAATACATTTGGCCAGCCCGCGCTGGAGTCCCTGCATGCGATCTCATGCCTGTTCAGTATTCTGATGATACCGCTTGCCGCTGTGTTTGCATTCCGGCTGGGAGGGGAGCGGATCGCCGTGGGTGTGACTGCGCTTACCGCGTTCTCGCCAATGCAGATCTATGTTTCGCGCCATGCGCTCATCGACGGGTTTTTTGGATTCTGGGCGGTGCTCTGCCTGTGGCTGCTGTGGGAAAACCTGCGCAACCCAGGAAGCTTTGTCTGGCTTGCGACCTATACCATCGGACTGGCACTAGCCGTGATGACCAAGGAAAATTCGTTTTTTCTCTTCGCTGCTTTCGTGGGAATCGCGGCCATCAATCCATGGGCGAAATTCGGCAAGGTGACTCTTCCCCTGGTCCTTTGCACGATCGGGGGTGGAGCGCTGGGCGTGGGGGTTCTGGCCGCACTATCAGGCGGGGTTGAGCCGTTCATGGAGGTGTACCTGGTGCTGATGAAGAGCGCCTCGCACTTCCCGTACTCGATCAAGACGGGCGACGGGCCGTGGTACCGGTACCTCTACGACCTGATGTTGATGAGCCCCTTCATTCTCTTGCTGGCGATCGGGGCGGTCTTCCAGGTCACCCGTGAAAAAAAAGCGCAGCTCTTCCTCGTGAGCTTCATCGGGTTCAGCTATCTCATCATGTGCAACGTGAAATACGGAATGAACCTGCGCTATGCGAACATGTGGGACATGCCGCTGCGCTATCTAGCTTTCTGCCAGTTCGCAATGATCTGCGACCATGCGGGGAGGAGGAAGACGCTTGTGCTCGTGCTCGGCATGGCGGCGCTGTGTGCTTATGACTTGCGCCAGTATTATATCTTCTTCGTGCAGGGGCGTCTTTACGAGCTTGTCACGGGGGCGCTGGCTTTTACGCTGCATATCATCAAGTGAAGGCCGGTTTTGACCGGCTATGGCAGGGATGCGGAATAGCTGACGGTTGGCAAGGGTTGGCAAGGGTTGATTAGCCCTGGTCCGGGGCTGTCTCGTTGAGCCAGTTCATGGCTGATTCCTCGTTGTCAAAAAGACGCATTTGGACATGGCCCTTATATAGTATGCCGAGAGCGAACTCGAGGTGGGCATAGGCGGTGCCGAAAGGAGCCCAGAAGGCCCACTTCACGCCTTGACGGCGGGTGGTCCATTGCTTGATCAATTTCTGCAATTCGGCCTCGATGGGCAGGATGGAAAAAGTGGCGTCCGGGGCGACCTCAAAGAGCAGATTAAAGGAGGGGTCAAACGCGGGATCTTTGGCAAGGTTGGCGATATGGGTGACGAGGCCAACAAGGCCGGTCGCACCGGACATTCTGGCTTTCACAAGACGCTGCTCCCTGTCGATGACGTACTTAATCATTTTCCCGAGGCGGATTCCAGTATGAGACCGGCACAGGTCCAGTCAAGATGCCAGATGGCCGACGGATGCCTATACACCTGCGACGGCAGTGGTGACTTTTTTCTTGAGGGCATCGCTGCTGCCGATGGTTTCGATGAGGAGATTCGGCACGGTCGGCTGCGCCTGGGCGCGGACGAGGATCTGGTAGGAGAAAAGCCCCTTGTTCAGCTTGATAAGGAGATTGTTCAGGCCGACCAGGGCGCGGCCGAGGAAGTTATCGCCGATGGCGCGGGGATAGGGGGCGGGGATGCCCTGCACCTCGGTGACCTTGTAGCCGGTTTCGTCGAGCAATTCCTTGAGCGAATCGAAGGTGAAAAGGCGCGTGTGGGTGCGGTCGAGGATGCCTTTCCTGCCGTAATTGAAAAAGCCGAACAGCAGCATGAACCGCGTGACGTAGAAACCGATATTCGCCGTGGTGAGCACGATGTCGGGCTTCTTGTAGCCCGTGGCGGCGCGGAGCCCCTCCATGAAAACCACCGGGTCGCTGAGGTGCTCGATGATATCGAGCATGAAAATCTGGTCGTACTGCGAGATATCGACGGGGAATTCCCCGCTGTCGAGATCGAGCTTGTGGAATTCCACCTTGGGATTCGCGCTCGTCGCGGGCACGTACTGGTCGATGGCCACGACGCGGCGGGCGGATTTCGCAAGCTCCTCGGCGACATAGCCGCGTCCGCAGCCGATATCGAGCACATCGGCGCCGGGCTGCACCCGCTCGATCGCCATGGTGTGCGAGGAGGTGAACCCGAGCTTCAAATCGTAGGTCTCCTCGATGGGGCCGACGTCAAATTTCCGGTCGTAAAGCAGATTCCTGTCGTGGAATGAGGCCCGCAACATGGTGCGCGCGACGTCCCATGCGTATTTCATCCCGTTCACGTGACAGATCTCGTCGCCGTAGTAGGTGGGAATGGGCAACTCCTTGATGCGCAGTTTTTTCATCACGAACTGGACGATGATCTCGGTGTCGAAATGAAAATCGTTGCTATTGCGCTCGAAGGGGATCTGGCTGAGCGCGCGGGTGGAATAGAGGCGGTAGCCGGAGTGGAATTCGCTGAAATGCGTGCCGAGCAGTGTGTTTTGAAAATGGGTGAGCACCTGGTTTCCCACCCATTTGTAGAGCGGCATGCCGCCTTTGAGCGCGTCCTGGCGGTTGATCATGCGCGAGCCGAAGACGGCGTCGGCTTCGCCCTTGAAAAACGGGCCGAGCAGGTCGGGAAGTTTCTCCGGAG
>JBAVPB010000390.1:0-11544 GCA_049692655.1 Chthoniobacteraceae bacterium
CTCCCACGCGACCTCCGCAACAAACTCAACCGCTCCCTCGATGACGGCCAGCCCGGCAACGAAATCCTCCAATGGCTCAACCGCGACAAAACCGTCCGCAAAATCCTCGCTGGTCAATTCGACTCCACCCCCATTACCAAACAAAACCTCTCCTCATGGAAAACAGGCGACGGTTTCCTCAACTGGAAAAACAACCGCGACGCCCTCGATCTCGCAAAGGAACTCGGCGGCGATGCCGATGAAACCTTCACCGAATTCGGCAACGACGACGAAGGCAGCCCCGCCTTCGCAGACAAGATGGCCCTCTGGTTCTCCGTCCGCTACATGGTCATGGCCAGGAGCCTCATCGCCTCCGTCCAGAATGCCGACCTTGAAAAACAGGAATCCGCCATGCGCCGCATCCTCCGCGATCTCTCCGCCCTCCGCCGTTCCGAGCACAGCGCAGGCCGGCTCCGCCTCGAGCACAAGCGCCTCGAGTTCCAGAAGACCCAGGGCGCCGACGCAAAGGAGAAAGCCTTCTGGAAACGCGCACGCTCTTCCGAGGTCGAGGAAGAAATCAACAAATCCCGCCCGAAGTCAGATGACGAAAAGCGGGCCGATGAAAGAATGCGGGATGTCAGCGTTATGCTCTTCGGCTCCTGCTCCTCTTTCCTCACCGAGGAGGAAAGAGCAAAGCTTGAGGAATACGAAAACAGCCAGAATCAGGAATCAGAAGACGAGGAACCAACCCCCGATTCCGACCCCGATCTCAGTCCAGAGCAGTCCAGCCCAGTCCAAGCGCCACAGAGTAAAAACGCGGAATCCGGGCATGGCGAGGACAACACACAAACCCAACCCGGAACTTTGAACCCGGAACCAGGAACTGCTTCCGAAAACTGGACTCCACTCCACGAAGCCGTCGAAATCGGGCGCAAGGACATCGTAGAGTCGATCATTGCCCAAGGCGCGGAAGTCAGCCCCAAGGATGTCTATCTTCGCACGCCCCTGCACATCGCCGCCATCCAGGGCCACAAGGAAATCGCGGAAATCCTCATCGCTTCAAACGCTGAAATCAATCCTTCCAGCATTTACGACTGCACCCCCTTGACCGAAGCCCGCAACGCGCTCCACCACGACCTCGCCGAACTTCTCACCCGGCACGGCGGCCATGATTAATCACGCATTCATGCCGGAGACATCACGCCATGAACTCCGGCCATCAATCATCAACCTCGTGATTGCTTTCGTAGAACGACGCCGGGAGCAGCGAATTGTGATTACTCCTGTCTGCTTCATCCAGGTTGGACCTGGTATAACTGGCTCCGCTATAGCTGGAACTCGCCTGTTTGTTGTCCGTGGCGCAGCCCGACAATATTGCGAGGCCTGTAACTACGAGCAACGTCTTGATTACACTGACTATGTTATCCTGTTTCATATCCCCTACCTAACCCACCCGGGACAGGATACAATTAACCCAAAATTAAAATTTCCTCACAAAAAAACCTCCGGGGAAGCTATGCTCCCCGGAGGTTTCAATTGTTACGAAGACCTCACTGGCATCAGGTGGTCAAGTCCTGATGTTATTGTGATACTAAACCGGTCTATCGCATTACGACTAAATGAAGATTCGTTCGGATTAGAACTTCAGGCTGAGATTAACGTAAAGAAGGCTGGCTTCTTTAAGTGACAATCCTGCGGGATCGCCGAGTGCGCCTTCACCGGCGGTGCCGATGGAGTTGTCAATCTGCTTGGCGCGTGAACCCTGGACGATGATCGAGAATGCGTCGGTGAACGCATAGGTCGCCTGCACGTAGAAGCCCTGCATGTTCAAGCGGCCGTCGAAGATATCATCATCGACGATGTTTGGATCCAGCGAGTATTGCTCACTGTGCTGCCACCATCCCGATAGTTCCCAATCGCCAGCTTTTTTGATTTTGCCGACTGCCGCGCCGACCTGATAGGCGATGCCTTGGTCGCCTTTGTCAGGATGACCGGCTCCGGTTGCACGAGCCTGGGCACTGAGGTTATCCGCGAAATCGCCGAAGATACGGAACGGCAGGTTCCACATCTTCCAGTCGAACTCGGCAGGAATATCCAAAATGTTAAGGCTGTTTACAGCAGTTTCATTAGGGAACACCAGCACCGGTGCGCCGCCTGCGGAGGGAACTATGATCTGCGGGCCGTCACCGCTGAAGTTTCCACCAAATGCATTTCTACCACCGGAATAGGTGTAAAATGTGGGCGCGACTTGCAAAAACGTATTTTTGTTAAAGTTCGCCTTTGCACCAACCTGGAAGCCGAGCTGCCAGACGTCGTTCTGCTGCGGGTCCTGCAACTGGCCTGTGCTGCTGACGTTGAAGTTATTGGTCCAGTTATCATTATAGATGAACTGGCCGAAGTTCCCGAAGAGGTCAAGAGTCATGCCTTCAGGTTCGGTCGCTGCGACCTCCTTGCTGCTCTTTCCGTCGTCTTTGCTATAGCCAGCGGTAGTGGAGTGACCGCCACCCCAGGGTCCAAACGTGAATTTGAACTTTTCCGCCAATCCTTCAGGATAGATATCCGGATCCCATGTCATCGGTGTGCTGATGAACGGGTTCGGGAGCTTTCCGCCTTCAAGAGTGACCCAATCATACGGCGAATACTTCATGTAAACCTGGCCGAAGAAGAGCGCATCCTGGAAGTTTACAGCCGAGACAGTGGAGCCAAAGGCGGTGCCGGTGACTGCTTTTCCCGTGGTGAGCGCCCCGCCTGCCGTGCGACCCGTAACTACATGACCAGCGGTGCTGGTTGTAGTGGTGTTGACAGTGCCCTTGTTGTACACCTCCGAGTCCGCCGCGTTCGAGACCGAGTTTCCGAGCGTGACGTTGGCAGAGTGTGCGCTGTTGTTGGCTTCGACGAGAATGCCGATCATGAAATTATCAGCCAACTTGATGTTGTCGCCGATCCTCATGCGGTAGCGCATGCGGTTACGCTCTCCACTGACCGTCGAGTTCGACACTTCAGCTTCGTTCATGAAATACCGGAGACGCAATTCGCCGTAGATATCCATTTCCTTCACGGGCGCCGAAAGAATGATTTTCGAGTTCAGGCTCGCCGCGGCGTCACTGCTGGCTGCGGGAGTGCTGATCTGCTGTTTAAGCTGGTCGTTTTCCTGCTGGAGCTGGTTGACAGCAGTCTCCAGTTTTTTCAATCGATCCGCGTCGCTGCTGGAATCCGTCCCCTGGGCATTTGCCCCGTGGACTCCCAGCAGGCCGGCAGCGGCTGCGATTGCAATAAGAGTTTTCCTATTCATTAATAATGTTTTTCCTTGGTTTGGGTTTGTTGACACCCGTTGCTGCGCATGGCGCAGGAAGCGGATGCCTGTTTACAAGGAGCAGACTGAAAGCCGATTGTTGCAGGTTGATAAACGGCTTGTAACAAAACTGTAACAAATTTGTCACAAAGCCATGCGCTGCATACAGATTCAGAAAAACGAAAAAGGACGGCATGAAATACATCATGCCGCCCTTTCAAATAAGAACTGCCAGGTGCTTCTACCGGTACGCCTGGGATGTGATGCGGTAGCCAAACCCTCGCACCGTCTCCAGGCAATCGGCGGTATTCCCAAGCTTTTCCCGCACTCTCAGCACATGCATATCCACCGTGCGTGTTTCCGTGTCGCTCTCATAGCCCCAGACCTCGCTCAACAACTCCTCGCGCGTGTGTACCTTGCCCGGGTTTTTCGCCAGCACGGAGAGAAGCTTGAATTCGATCCGCGAAAACTCCAACGCCCTCCCCTGCACCCGCACCTCGCACCGGTCGGAGTCGAGCACGATCGGCCCGATCTTTACGATGCCCGATTCCCGCTCCCCGCTCTGCCTGGATTTCGGCGCAGCCGCCTGGTTCCAGCCGGTTGAGCGACGCAGGAGGGACTGCACCCGCAGCACCATCTCACGGGGGCTGAATGGTTTGGTGACGTAATCGTCCGCTCCCAGTTCAAACCCCACCACGCGGTCGATTTCCTCATGCCTGGCCGTGAGCATGATGATCGGCATCCCAGCCATGCTGGGATCCCCCTTGAGCGACCTGCAAACTTCCAGGCCGGATATCGAAGGAAGCATGAGATCCAGGATCATCAGGTCCGGCTTGTCACTGCGGGCCCTGGCGAGAGCCCTGTCGCCATCCTCCGCGGTGAGGGTTTCGTAACCTGCACGCTTAAGATTCGAAACCAAAAGACGCACGACATCCTGTTCATCGTCCACGACGAGAATGGTATTTTTCATAGTCAGTCAATCCTTCTGATGAGTGGTTTATGGCCGGTTATTGCGTCGGCAGATCGACTACGAGGATGCGCGCCAGCCGGCCTGTTGCCCGCTGGGCAGTTTCACCGCGCGGGACGCCTCGACGCCTTGTGTGTCCTTGTCACTGGTCCTGCCGCGCTCAAGGTTGACAACGGTTGTTTCCCCACCCTTGATGACTACAGGAACCCTGACCAGCCCATCCAATTCCGACTGCGCCAGCACATAGTAAGTGCCCACCGGGATGGCAACCACCTGCGGGGTCTCGTCGTTCTCGGCGACATGATTGTCCACCCATTCAAGCCGTTTACCATTGGTGTTCAGGATGGAATAGCGGGTATGGGGGTAATACATCAAATTACCGTCGTTGAATTCCGTGGTTGCGGAATACACCTTGAGATAGCCCTTCATCGGGCCGGGCGAGTGGATGCCGGGAGGTTTCGGGCCCACAGCGGCCAGCGTGACGATGGGTGAAGCATTCACACAACTGCTTAACCCAAGCAGGCCGGCGAACGTTGTGCATGCCATTAAGTAAAGTTTGGATTTTGTTTTCATGCCTACTCCATACATCCGCAAAATGCAGATACCATTAGGGCAAAATTAAAGTTTCTTAATGTTGGAAACCCTACTCAGAGTAACCACGGGAACCGCGTTATTCGGCGTCTTTTAGATGCATTGACAACCCCGTCAGGCGGGTGCATCGATATATTAGAAAGAGATATAAAAATGAAAAAACAACTATTGGCAGTATTGCTGGTAATCGCGGCCGTTGGCGGATTGCAGGCGGCGGGACAGGCCGTTATCGCAAGTCCGGACAAGACACAGGTAAAGGCGTTCAGTGAAATCACCCACCCGATGCTGAGGTGGAGTGGAAATACACTCACAGCGACCATCACGTTCAGCAACGTGAACTACGTTTCTTCCATCGAACCCAGGGACGACGAAGAAAGAACCTTCACGCTTCCGGGCGTGAAATATGATGCGGCGAGCGGGGTCTTCTCCAGGAATGGCATCCCTGTTGCAACCATGAAACAGGGGCTGTTCGGCAGGCAGATCAATCTCGCCCCCGGCTCCAGGATCATGGCGCTGGACAATCACGGGGAGATATCCCTGATGCTTGTCGCATCCAATGAGCGCATCACCGGGGATCACTGGGTACGCGTCGAGGAAACGCCGGAGTTGCAACGCATGTTTGCGAATGCAAGAGGCTATGCTCACGAACACGGTAATCGTGGATAAATACGGCTGGTTTCCTGCAATGGGAATCAGTGAAACTGCGATATGGGCGTACGGTATTTAAGTGCGCCCGTATCAAACTCCAGTTTGACCCGGTCAACCTGGTATTCGTATTTCGCGGATGCATAACCGATCTCAGCCTGGGTTGCATTGAGCTGCGCCTGGCTGAGTTCAATGATCGAGTTCAACCCCAGCTTGTAACGGGATTGCGCCAGTTCCAGCGCCTGTTGCGCATTTGCCACGAGATCCTTGGTGACCTGGATCTTGTCGAAGTCAGTTAATGCGTTGAGCCATGCTTCGTTGACATCCTTGACCACTTCATCCTCGGCATCCTGCAAGGTTTTACCTAGGGCTTTTGCATTGAATTCCGCCTCCCGGTAACGGGCCGTGAGTCTTCCTCCCGTAAAGATCGGCAGTTCGACATTAATGGCTCCCGCGGAGTAATTTCCCTCCACGGCCTTGTCGCCCCATGCCGTGCGCCCGGTGGCCCCGATGGCGCTGATCACGGGGTAACGGGCCTCACGCTGGGCAGAGGAGAATTTCATGGCCCCCTGGTACTCATCCCGCAACGCCACCAGCTCCGGCCGGTATTGCAAGGCTTGGAAGATCAATGGCTCGATATCGGTTTTCCCCGGAATATATTGCGATTCTTCCGTCAGCAGGAAGTGATGACGGTCGCGATAGCCGAGCGCCGCGGAAAGCTCGGATTCCGCATTGCCCACGGCGTTCTGCGCCTGCAGCACGAGCAGCCTGGCATTTGCCAGATCGACTTTTGCAAAACTCAAATCAAGGTCGGATTTCAGCTTGGCCTTCGTGAGTTCCGATACCTGGTCCATGACAAGTTGCCTGGCAGACACGGTTTCATTTGCCACTTGCAGAAGCGCCTGGGCCCCAAGAATTTTGAAGTAAGTTGCATCCACCAGCAGGATCACTTCCGCACGCGCAAGGCGTGTTTTTTCCTGTTCCGAGAGGGATTGGTAACGCGTCGCGGAAATCAAATTGGAAGTCCTCCCGAAGTCGGTGATCAACTGGGTGATCGTCACGCCATTCGATTCCCGGTTGTAAACCGACGGATTATTCAAGCCTCCGCTTGCACTGATCCGGGTTATATCCGTGCTATTACTGGTATTTGCCCCCGCAAGGCTCACGATGCCCGTGATCTGTGGAAAAAGATCGGCGCGAGCCTCGACGATCTGCTGTTTTGAAGCTTCCGCCTTGAAATAGGCCGCGCCAATTTTAGGCGCGTATCTCAGCGCAATCGATTCGGCCTTGGCAATATCAAGAACCACCGGGGCCGGCTCTTTTTGTTCCCCCGCCGCCAGCACGCATGTCGAAAGACAGAATAGAAAGAAGAGAGAAGTTTTCATGAAGACTGTAAGATTTTGGAATCACCCGGTTGGGAAGGTGGCGTGACTGCTTTTCCCATGCTTATTTTGCCTCCGGTAAACGATCAACATCGCAGCAGGCACGATAAAAACGGTGAGCACCACCGATACCGTGAGTCCGCTGATGATGGATCTTGCGAGCGGCGCGTAAGACTCACTTCCTGTGCCCAGTTTCATGGCCATCGGGATAAGGCCGATGATCGTGGCCAGCGAGGTCATGAGGATCGGGCGCAAACGCACCCGGCACGCAAACTGTACGGCCTCGCGCAGCGCCATGCCATCGTCCATCAGGCGATGCGTGAATTCCACGATCAGGATGCTGTTTGAAACGACGATGCCCACCATCATCACCACTCCCATCAAGGACATGATATTGAGCGTCGTTTCCGTGAAGGTAAGCATCAACATCACACCCGTAATGCCCGGCGGCACCGCCAGCAGGATGATGAATGGATCGATGAACGATTTGAACTGGGCGACCAGCACCAGATAGACCAGCACCAGGGAAAGAATGAGGCCAAAACCGAAGGCGCGGAACGAATCGTTCATCGCCTGCGCACTGCCGCGGATCGTCACACGCACGCCCTCGGGCAGGTGCAATCCGTTGACAATCCGCTGGATGCCATCCGTCATGCGTCCCAATGCCTCGCCGGTGGGCGCCACGAATACATCGATCACCCGGCGCAACTGGTAATGATCCACCTCGGTGGGGTAGGCCACTTTCTTGACAGTGGTGACAGCGTCCAGCAACGCCGGATTGGGATGATCGGTGGCGCGCAGGGGGATATTCTTCAAGTCCGTGAGTGTATGCACTTCATTCTCGGGATACTGGACGGTAAGGAAGTAATTATTGCCGGACTTGGGATCGACCCAGTAGCTCGGGGCTATCATAGCATTTGAGGTAAGCGCTGTGATGACATTGCTCACCACTTCCTTTTCGTTCAGTCCCAGTTCACCAGCACGGATGCGGTCAATGCCCAGTTCCAGCGAGGGAGCATCGATATCCTGTGGAATCAGCACATCACTGACACCGGGTTCGACTCCGGCCTTCTGCGCGATCTGGGTCGCAGTGGCATAGGCTTTTTCGAGGTCGGAGCCGCTTACCTGCACGTCGATAGGCGCGGGCAGGCCCATGTTCAACACAGCATCCATCAATCCCCCCGATTGGAAGTAGGCGGTCAGCTCGGGCAATTCGGTTTTCATGGCTGTGCGGACGCGGGCCATGTATTCGTAGCTGCCCAGTTTGTGATCATCGTTCAGGCTGACTTGCACAAAGGCAGTGTGTGGCCCCGAGTTACTTGTATAGATGGCCGAAAAATCAGGCGTGATACCAAGATTTGAAACAACCATTTTCAGATCCTTGGGATCGACAACATGGCGTACCAGATCCTCAACCTTTTTCACCTCCTGCTCGGTGACTTCAAGGCGTGTGCCGGAAGGAGCCTTGAGATTGATGACAAACTGGCCCGCATCGGTTCTCGGGAAATAGGCGCGCCCCACGAATGGCGAAAGGCAGAGACTTATGAGGAACACTCCCAGAATGGCGAGGACCGTTGCCATGGGACGCCCCAATGCAATCACCTGCGTGCGGTCAAACCGGTCGAGAAATGAGAGGAAGCCCTTGTTGAAGGCGCGATTGAATCGTCCGCCCCATGAAAGCTTGCGCGCATCCGTACCCGTGTGCCCGCCGTGCATCGGATCCAACTTGATGAATTTGCAGCAGAAGAGCGGCACCACAGTCATCGCCACGACATAGGAGGCGAACAAAGAAAGCACCACCGACAACGCCAGTGCTGAAAAAAGAAAACGGCTGACACCGTTGAGAAACGTGACGGGAAAAAATACGATGGCCGTGGTGAGCGTGGCGGCAAGCACCGGGAGCGCTACTTCCGAGCCGCCTTTTTCCGCCGCGACTTCCGGGGATTCGCCAAGCTCCATGTGACGGAAAATATTCTCAAGGACGACCACCGAGTTATCAATGAGCCGCGAAAAGGCGAGCGCCAGGCCGCCGAGGACCATGGAGTTGATGGAGCTGTTGCCAAACGAAAGGGCGACAAATGTAGCCAGCGCGGAGAGCGGGATGGAGAGAAACACGGCTGCCGTCGCGCGGGCATTGCCCAGAAAAATAAGGATCATGAGACCGGTGAGCACGAGGCCGATCGCACCCTCGTGCAGCAGGGTTTCAATCGCGGTTTTTACAAAGACTGACTGGTCGAAAACAACTTTGGTGACCAGGGACTTCGGCACATCGACCAGCTTGGAGAGCGCTGTCTTGATGCCATTGACCACGGCGATCGTGTTGGCATCGCCTCCCTGCTTGAGGATCGGCAGATAGACCGAGCGCTGGCCATCGACACGCACCATGTTGGTCTGGATCGCGGCACCGTCCTTCACATAACCAACATCGCCGATCAGGACGGGCGAGTTATTCACCGTCTTGAGCGGCAGTTGAGTGATCTCGTGCATGTCACTAAGCTGGCTGTTTGTGTAAAGATTGTAATCATAAGGCCCGATCTTCACATCGCCTGCCGGCAGGATGAGATTTGAGTCATTCACTGCACGCACCACGTCCATGACGCTGAGCTGGTGGGCCTGGAGCTTGAGCGGATCGACATAGACCATGATCTGGCGATAGCGTCCACCGAAAGGCTGCGGCACGGATGCGCCGGGGACATTTGCAATCTGGTTGCGGACGTCGAACTGCCCGATGTCGTGCAGCCTTGTCTGGTTCAATCCTTCACCCTTTAACGTCACCAGGCATACCGGCAGACTGGAGGCGTCAAATTTCAATACCACTGGCGGCAGTGTGCCCGGCGGCAGACGGCGTAGATCCGCCATGGCCAGATTTGAAATAGTGGTCACCGCCGAATCGGAATTCGTGCCGGGCTGGAAATAGACCTTGATCAGACTCACGCCGGGAAGCGAGCGGGACTCGATATGGTCGATGCCACTGCCGAGGGTGAAGAACCGCTCAAAGGGAGCAGTGATGTTGTTTTCAATCTGCTCCGGCGGCATGCCGGAGAAGAATGTCGCCACCACAACGACGGGGATGTTGATCGATGGAAAAAGATCAACCGGCATTTTATCAAGCGACGTAACCCCGATCACGCATACCATGAGGCAGACGACGATGATGAAATAAGGATATCGAAGGGAAAATCGCGACATTTTAAATCAGGGGGTTGGCGCCTCGAAATAGATCGCGCCTGTTTGCAGAACCGGACGGCTATTAGCCCGCTGTGCTAACGGACAGGAGTTTATCAATGGCAATAATAACGCGGGTTTCATGAAACCTCCATGATGGGGGATTGAGCCTCCGGAGAGAACGGTGTGATCTCACCTGCCGGGACTTTCTTCCTCTGGTAAATGACCAGGATCGCGGCGGGAACAATGAAAACGGTGAGGATGACAGACATCGTCAAACCGCTGATGATCGATCTGGCGAGCGGGGCATAAGATTCGCTACCGGTGCCAAGTTTCATTGCCATGGGGATCAGGCCGATGATCGTGGCGAGCGAAGTCATCAGGATCGGACGCAGCCGCACGCGACAGGCCAACTGGACCGCCTGGCGCAACTTGACTCCATCGTCAATGAGACGGTGCGTGAATTCCACGATGAGGATGCTGTTTGAAACGACGATGCCCACCATCATCACCACCCCCATGAGGGACATTACATTGAGGGTCGTCTCCGTAAAGGTCAGCATAAGCATCACACCCGAAATGCCGGGTGGCACAGCCAGCAGAATGATGAAAGGATCAATAAACGAGCGGAGTTGCGCAACCAGCACCAGGTAAACCAGCGCCAGCGACAGGATCAGACCAAATCCAAAGGAGTGAAAGGAATCATTCATCGCCTGCGCGCTGCCCCGGATAGTCACCCGGATACCTTCCGGCAGATTTAATCCATCGACGATATGCCGGACATTGCTCTCTGCGCGTTCCAGCGCCTCGCCTGCCGGCGCGACGAATACATCGATCACGCGCCGCAACTGGTAGTGGTCCACCTCGGTGGGGTAATCCACTTTTTTGATGCGGGTGACAGCGTCCAGCAGCGCCGGATCGGGATGATTGGAGGCGCGCAGTGGGATATCCTTCAAGTCCGCAAATGAGTGTATTTTACTTTCGGGGTACTGGACGGTGAGGAAATAATTGTTGCCGGACTTGGGATCGACCCAGTAGCTCGGAGCGATCATCGCATTTGAGGTAAGCGCGGTGATGACATTGCTCACCACTTCCTTTTCATCCAGGCCCAGTTCCCCGGCGCGGATGCGGTCGATGCCGAGATGGAGTGAAGGGGCGTCGATGTCCTGCGGAATCATCACGTCGCTCACCTCTTTCGTTGCGGCAGCCTTTTGTGCGATCTCGGTGGCTATTTTATAGGTCTCGTCCAGGTTGGAACCGTTCACCTGCACGTCGATCGGCGCAGGCAGTCCCATGTTGAGCACGGCGTCCATCAAGCCACCGGATTGAAAATACGCCGTCAATTCCGGCAGTTCCTTCTTCATCGCGGCGCGGACGCGGGACATGTATTCATAACTGCCCACTTTATGGTCATCATTGAGGCTGGTCTGCACAAACGCCGTGTGCGGCCCCGAGTTACTCGTGTAGATCGATGAAAAATCGGGCGTGATGCCAATGTTGGAAACGACCATCTTCAAGTCGCG
>JBAVPB010000391.1:0-2096 GCA_049692655.1 Chthoniobacteraceae bacterium
GTAAACGTGCGCGCGGCTGGAAAAATCAACCAAAGCACGGCGATCGGGCCGCCGAGGGCGACGATCAGCCCGCTCAATAAGAGCGCATGCAGGGCGGCGTGTTCCATCCAGTGTGGCAGCGGTCCGGAGTGCCGGGGCTACTTCGCGCCTTCCACACGGAAGAGAATCCGGCCGGGAGCGCTGTGGCCATCCCGCGATAATACCCGCCATTCCACCACATACTCGCCGGGAGGAAGCGGTTCCAGATTCACGGTGATATGTGTGTGGTCCTTGGGATCAACCACCGGTTTGTCTTTTGCGAGATTGGTGTGCTTCGCGGCGGTCAGTTCGCCGGAGTTGAAAACCTCGATGGTGTTGAAGCCCTCTTCGAGAAGCTCGTTGAACCACAGGTCGAGATGGTCCGGGGATTTGGAGAGCGTTGCGTTTTTAGCGGGATCGGACTTCACCATCCGGGCGTGGGCGAGGGCCTTCGGAGCCAGCGCCATGGATAATAGCAGAGCGAATAAGAAAGCGAATCTGCCAAGTCCGCGCACCGTTGTTTGAGATTTCGTGGTCATTTTGCTGACCACTATAAGCTTAAAATAATAATTACAAAAAAATTTCTAGTATTTTATCCGATAGCAATAGAATTGCCGTATATAGAACAATAAATTAATATTTCTTTTCGCTCCAGGTTTGTGTGCGCCAGGCGCGGGGGCTTTTGCCGTAGGCGTGGCGGAATTTGCGGGAGAAGTGGAATGCGTTTGCGAAGCCGCAGCGGAGGGCGATTTCCTCGATGGAGAGTCCGGTGTGGGAGAGCCAGTCGAGGGCTGTTTCGAGGCGTTTTTCGTAGAGGTATTGCGTGGGGGTGGGCCAGCTTCGCTCGCGAAAAAGTTTCATCAAGTGCTGGCGTGAGACGCCGGCTGCGGCGGAAAGGTCGGCCAGTTTCAAGGGGCTGGCATATTCACGGGAGACAAAATCATCGAGCCTTGCAAGGGCTTCCTCGGCGGGGCTCTGGATTTTCCTGCCGGTCTGGACCTGGAATGCGAAACCGGAGAGGAGGGCGAGGCCGAGGCCGAGAAAATAATTGTCTTCCAGGGTTTCATTCCCGGATGAGCTTGAGGGCGCGGTCTTCCCCATCTTGAGGAGGGTGGCGAGGTGCGAGCCGAAAGGGGCGGGGTCACTGGTCGAACGAAACAGCCGTCGCATCTTTGCGGGGACCGCAGCGGGGGAGATGGCGCACCAGCTGTGATGGGTTTCGGCCTCGCGGGAAAACAGGAAATGCTCACGGCGGTTTGGCGAGAGGAGAATCGCGTGGCCCGCGCCCACGGCGATTTTCCGGCCATCGAGCCGGAGGTCCAGGGAACCGTGGTGGATCACGACGAGCTGGTAATCCGGCTGGGTGCGGGGCCCGCAGACGCCGCGCGGCATGTACATTACGTCCCCGAAAACGACGTCGCCCCGGCGTTTTCGAAGATTCACCTTGGATATGTTTTTGAGAACCTCAGGCATGGTGTTTTTTCACTCTTCCACTAGTTTTGATCCATGACAACTCCTGTTTCTCTCAATCCCGGCCGCCTCACCCCCGACGAACTGGCCGTGCAACTCGGGGCATGGGGATCGTGGCCGAAGGATGGATCGCTCCCAGCCGGTTATTTCAAGGACCCGCTCACGGAGGACGCCGCCGGTTTTTACAAGGAGAACGGGTTTGCCGTGCTGCACGGGGCATTGAACGCGGCAGAAGTCGAGGAGTTGAAGCGTGAGACTTTGAAAATATGCCGCAATGACGACGCCCGCGTGGGAGGAATCGCGCCCGCCGGTCCCGATGAGTCCGACCTGGCGGCGATGCAGCGGGTACTATGCATCCATTTTCCGCACAAGCTCACTGAGGTATTTCACCGTGCGCTCGCCTACAAGCCGATGGTTGATCTGCTTACGCAGGTGATCAGCCCGAATGTGAAGTGCATGCAGTCGATGCTGTTTGTAAAGGCATCGGGCAAGCCGGGGCAGGCGTGGCACCAGGATGAGGATTACATCCCCACCCGCGACCGTTCGCTGACCGGCGCGTGGATCGCGCTGGACGATGCCACGGTTGAAAATGGCTGTCTCTGGGTGCT
>JBAVPB010000392.1:0-4005 GCA_049692655.1 Chthoniobacteraceae bacterium
TGCTCCGGGGAACGCACTCGTCCTGCGTGCTGGTTGCGGTTGTCCGAGGTGGCGGAGGGGGATAGCGGTGGTTTGGTGGGCGGGCGAGAGCCGCAACGAACTTTTTCCCAGACCCACGCCTGCTATCCGGGGACATCCTTTGCAACATAACACTAAAAAAAACCACCCTTGTCCCGGCATAGCCCTTAGGCGACGCCAGATCTTCCCCTCTCGACGCCCCAACCCCAGAAAAACCGCCACCCCGCAAACTGATCCCATAATGTCCATCCTCGCCAACACCAACCCAAGCCCCTATCGCAAAATCACGTCATAAACGCCAGCGACCCTTTCCGCCCTCCGCCCTCATCCCTCCGCCCTTTCTTCACTCCAGATGATACGGCGTGTTAAACACCATCAACCCATGGTCCGTCACGATCGTAAACGTCGCAACCCCGCACCCATTGCCTGAAGGCGCCGTCTTCCCCGTCACCACCTTCTGCTTCCCGTTTTTCTCATTGGTAGCCTTCCCCGTAAATTCCACCGCCTTGCCCTCCGTCAGCTTTTGAAACGCCTCGTCGGAAATATCCATCTTCAGCGTCCCCTGCTCATTCTTGAATGTGTAAGGCATCACCTTGATCGCATAACCCCCCAGGTAAAACTTCCCCCGGTGGACCAGCGGATTCACCGTCAGATTCACCTTCCCCAGGTAAACCGTCGTGCAAGCGGGATCCACAAACATCGTACACTTCGGCCCTCCCGCCTTGTCCGCAGCCGGCACCGACGCCACCGAACTTTGTGCATTGAGCAAACTGAAAACAGAAAGCATCACCAACCCGAAAACTACGATTTTAAACTTCATCAATGTTATAAAAGGGAGCAGACACCATGGATTATGCAAATCATCCCGCAAAGCCGGCTCGCAAAATCGTCTTCAATCAGGATGGGCGTCTTAAGAGTGTCGATGCCTCATTTTTCATCTCCACCCCAAAATTTGTAAAGCCGTATATTTTCTCCATCCCCCTGATCCCAAAGGAATTACACCCTCCAGCCGAAGGCCACCTCAAACCGCCCAGCCCCGCTACGCGCGCAAACGCGCCCCTCCTCCCCTCGTTCCTCAAACTCCGTTTGGGAACGCACTGATCCCCGAAACTCTGTTTCGCCTAACCCAGCTTCTGCAATGAACAATCACCCACCCGGCCCTTGCATCACCACCCCACCTCACTCGAAAATTACGGATGGATTGTCCGTCACTTGTCAGGCGTCTTGTTAATCCTCTTCATCCTGTAAATCCTGTAATCCTGTCTAAAATTCTTCGCATTTTGATTCCCCCTCCGCGTAAGCCCTCAGCCTGTGTTACAGCGCCCGCCGCAAGCCGCAAGCCGCCCAGCCCCGCTACGCGCGCAAACGCGCCCCTCCTCCCCTCGTTCCTCAAACTCCGTTTGGGAACGCACTGATCCCCGAAACTCTGTTTCGCCTAACCCGGCTTTTGCAATGAACAATCACCCACCCGGCACCTGCATCACCACCCCACCTCACTCGAAAATTACGGATGGATTGTCCGCCACTTGTCAGGCGTCTTGTTAATCCTCTTAATCCTCTTCTCTTCATCCTGTAAATCCTGTAATCCTGTCTAAAAACTCTTCGCATTTTATCCCCCTTCCGCCGAGATGGCGGAATGGTATAGTGGAGGTTTGGTGGGTGAGCGAACCGCTCCGCGCGACCCCTTCTTCACTTTAGCATTTAGCCTTTCACTTCATCTCCGCAATCCTGGCCGCAAGCCTCTCTTTCAAATTCTTATCCGCAGCCACTTTCTCGAGCCGCTCGAGTTGCGCACGGCTCAACATCCAGCGTTTGCTGCCGAGCAGGAGTTCCGTGAGCCCTCGCGGCTCGTAAAGTAGGCGAAGCCTCTCATTGCCTTTTTCCGGCACCGGCAGGGCGGATATCCGTTCGATCGCGGCGATCACGTTGTCGATGGCCTCGGGCCCGGCGTGCGCCTCAAGCAAACCCGCCGCCGAGCGGACCACATCGAGATTCTCATTGCTGGTCGCACTCAGCACCAGCGGCAGCGCCTGCTCGACCCATGCTTTTTGAAGCACATCTGTCAGCACAATCCGAAAGCACCCCGTGTCTGTCTTACCATCCCTTTTCAGGACGTCTCCCAATGCCTGCACACCTATATTGGGATCGCAGCGGATCCAATAGCGAAGTGCCGAAGCCTGCAACACGCATTGCCACCGGCCTTCGTCCGCTTTATAGAGGGCCACCACCTCCGGAAGCAGAGCTTTTGTGGCATATCTTTCGATCAGTATCATCGTCGTCTCAAGATCATCCTGGCCGTACGTTTTCCGGGGCAGCTTCTCCCGCAGGATCGGGTCCAGCGCCGGCATCTCCCGCTCGGGCAGCGACACATGGGCAAAGAGATCCATGTCGGGCCTGAATACATGGTCCGTGGGAATATAGATGGGATGGTCCCGCTTGATGTCCTCGATAATGATGGGCCGCGCCTCAT
Organism: Chthoniobacteraceae bacterium; assembly: GCA_049692655.1. Classification (GTDB taxonomy): domain Bacteria; phylum Verrucomicrobiota; class Verrucomicrobiia; order Chthoniobacterales; family Chthoniobacteraceae; genus DASZPK01. The sequence goes on from JBAVPB010000392.1 coordinate 2,489, forward strand.
CCGGCGCCACGGCCACCAGCGCCGCGAGCGCGTAGGGATTGTGGATCTCCGGTTTCACCTGCTCGCGCAGGAGAGGCAGGAAATCCTTGTCGGTAATCGCCGCGCTTTTCTTTTTGAAGGGATTCCTGTCATCGCGAAGAAGATCGTCGATCTGTTTTTGCGGGAGATCGAGCTGACGCTTGATCATGATTGCGCGCAGCTTCGGCTCATGCGGATCGTTGCAGAACAACGTGACGAGATTGGAAAAAAAGACATCGCCCGAGCCATCCTCCGTGATTCCGCTCTTCGCCGCGTTGTCCAGTTCCAAGCGCAAGTCGTCCGCCGAGGTACCGCCGCCGGGTTTCACCACATAGAGGGAGCCCCCATTCTTCAAGGAGCTGTAAAACTGCAAAAGCGGGTCGCTCAATCCCAGCTTCATTTCCTTCACGCCAGCCAGGATTTTTTCGGTCAGCGCCGGGGGCTCCATTGTTGAGCAAAGCCCCATCATGGCCTCCGTGGAATACGGCGTGTCAAAAAGTTGCAGCAGTGCATCGCAGGCAGCCGGTGTCTGGAGATAACGCAGGCGCTCCGCTGCGGCGCGCGCCACCTTGTCGCGCCCCATCTGGTGCGTGGTGTCCATGTCCTTTTTCGCCTGCGCGATGATCGCCTTTTCCTCATCCGCGGGAAGCGGCACAATGGTGATCGTCGCAGGATCGGAGACCAGTTCCACAGGAGGTCGCACCCCGTCGCGTGGAGCATCCTTATCCCCGGGCTGCACCCGCGTGGAGCGCGCGTAGAGCTTGTAAACGCCCGGCTTTTCAAACTTCAGCCATTGGTTGGCCGGAAGCTCAATCCCCCAGGTGCCAAGATTTGTGAAATTGCCGATTCCTCCGCCGAAAAACCCAAAATGCGCCAGATACCATTTGAGAGGATCGCCGACCTCCGCGCCATCCTCACCCTCCGCCTTGAATGAGATATCCGGTATTCTTCCCGACCGGTCATAAGTCCCCATCCACATGTGGTAGGGATCCTTGGTCTCATTCGAGAACACGAGTTTCGCGGAAATGATTTCGCCCAAGTAATAGCTCGTCTTCGGCAGCGTGAGCGTGAGATGAAGCCCGGCGGGTTGTTTGTCACGCACCCCCTGCCACGGATCTGTCGAAGGCCCCTTCGTACTGAACGGCGATACCGACTCAAGCTGGACACTGTCAGGCTTCTTCTTACTGTCCTGCGCCTGCGCAACACCGGCGGACCCGGACACGAGAAAAAAAAGCAGGAAAAAACCGGGGAGATGAGTTTTCATGTTTAAATAGTTTCGCGATCGCCGGCCGCCACCACCAGCACAATCAACCCGCGCTCAGAAGCGTCCATTCGGCGACTTGCAGATTAGACGCACAGCCCCCGCAATCCGCGCGAAATATTTTAACACTTCAACTTGGTATAAATCGATGGACCCACGAGCAACCGCGCCCCTCACCCCCCCCTCGTTCCTCAAACTCCGTTTGGGAACGCACTGATCCCCGAAACTCTGTTTCGCC
>JBAVPB010000393.1:0-4792 GCA_049692655.1 Chthoniobacteraceae bacterium
TGCCGCGTGTGGGAGAATCCCGCGTTGCGGTCCGGGCTCCATTGCATGGGGGTGCGCACGCCATTGCGGTCGCCGAGATAAATATTGTCGCCCATGCCGATCTCGTCGCCGTAGTAGATCACCGGCGTGCCCGTGAGCGAGAGCAGCAGCATGTTCATCAGCTCGATCCGCCGCCGGTTGTTGCCCAGCAGCGGGGCGAGGCGGCGCCGGATGCCGAGATTGATCCGCGCCCGCTGGTCCACGGCATAGACGCGGTACATGTAATCGCGCTCCTCGTCGGTCACCATCTCCAGCGTGAGTTCATCGTGGTTCCGCAGGAACATCGCCCACTGGCAATTCTCCGGGATCGCCGGCGTCTGCTCCAGGATGTCGATGATCGGAAAGCGGTCCTCCATCTCCAGCGCCATGAAGAGCCGCGGCATCACCGGAAAATGAAACGCCATGTGGCACTCGTCGCCCTTGCCGAAGTAGGCGGCTGCATCCTCCGGCCATTGGTTCGCCTCGGCCAGCAGCATCCTGCCTTCGAATTTCGCATCCACATGCGCGCGGAGTTCGCGCAGGATCTCGTGGGTCTCCGGCAGATTCTCGCAGCTTGTCCCCTCCCGTTCGATGAGGTACGGGATCGCATCCAGCCGCAGCCCATCGACGCCCAGCCCGAGCCAGAAATCGACCACATCGAACGTCGCCTTGCGCACTTCCGGGTTGTCGAAATTCAAGTCCGGCTGGTGCGCGTAGAACCGGTGCCAGTAATACGCATTCGCGACCGGATCCCACGACCAGTTCGACTGCTCGAAGTCCTTGAAAATAATCCGCGCCTCCGCATAGCGCGAGGGCGAGTCCGTCCAGACGTAGAAATCGCGCATCGGCGATCCCGGTGGAGATATCCGCGCCCGCTGGAACCACGGGTGCTGGTTGCTCGTGTGGTTCAGCACCACCTCGGTGATCACCCGCAGCCCGCGCGCATGGGCCTCGGCGAGGAATTCCTTGAAATCATCCAGCGTCCCATAGCTGGCATGGATGCCGTAGTAGTCGGCGATGTCGTAGCCATCGTCCAGCAGCGGGGAGGGGTAGAATGGCAGCAGCCAGATCGCCGTCACCGAGAGTTGCTGGAGATAGTCGAGCTTTTGCACCAGGCCCTTGAAATCGCCGATGCCGTCGCCATTGCTATCGTAGAATGCGCGCACATGCATCTGGTAGATGACGGCGTCCTTGAACCACAGGTTGTCGCTTGAATCCATTAAGTAGTATCTAATCTTGTTTCCGGTATAGCGGAATCGCGGCTGTCCGTCCCCGCGGCTTTACCCTTGTTGGATTATTCCGGTTCCGCACACGGGCATCGGATAATTTCCTAGCTGCCCCATTTCTAAAAAAATGCCCATCCATATCGCGCTCTTCCGGCGAAATGGGTATATGAAAACCAGAAAGTTAATCTCCTCACTCATACCCCTCTCGCTCATTGCGGCCGTCGCGCTCGTGGATGGGTGGAATGGTAACGCAAATGCGCAAATGGGCGGCTCGACCGGTTCCACAGGAACCACCGGCACCACTGCCAGCACAGGCGTGACTGGAACAACAGGCACCACGTCCACGACGGCCAACACCGGCGCTACCGGCACGACATCGGGCACGGGCGTCACTGGAACTACCGGCACGACATCCAGCACCGGCGTCACCGGAACCACTGGCACGACATCGAGCACGGGCGTCACCGGAACCACCGGCACGACATCGAGCACTGGTGTTACTGGAACTACCGGCACGACATCCAGCACCGGTGTTACTGGAACGACCGGAGCAGGCACCACGGCAGGCGGCACCACGGGAGCTTCGAGCGGAGGCCGCTAGTTAGCATTACGTAATGGCCACCGGCTTCCGGTTATTCCTTGGTTTTCCGGAAAGCCGGTGGTTGTTACAAGCGGTTGCCAGGCACCCCCGGAAATGACGTTGTGGAAGCAACTCTATTGATCGCACAAAAACCGCCGCCTGTTGTCCGGCCTGCAAAGCAGGGTGAGACACCTCCATCCACAGGCTGGTGGTCCACTGCCTTCGGCATCGACACGCGCTCACTCGGCGCATTTCGCATCGGACTCGCGATCCTGCTTCTTTGCGATCTCGCGATTCGCTGCACGGACATCCCCGCGCATTATTCCGACTGGGGTTTACTCCCGCGCACGCCGTTGGTCGATCACTTGCTGGGTAACCTCCCATTCGTCTCCATCCATCTCATCAGTGGGAGTAGTTATGTGATAGCCGCCCTGTTTGCTGTAGCCGCTTTTTTCGCCCTGTGTCTGTTGGTAGGTTATAAGTCAAAAATATCCACGATCATCTCGTGGTTCATGCTCAGCTCCCTCCACACGCGGAACCCCATGATCCTGCAAGGCGGCGATGTCCTCTTGCGCATGCTCCTTTTCTGGGGAATGTTTCTTCCGCTCGATGCCGCATTCGTCCCCGGCCGTCTTGACAGCAAGCGCGCCATCCTCTCCATGGCGACTGCGGCATTGCTGCTGCAGGTCTGCTGCGTCTATTTTTTTGGCGCGTTATTGAAGACTGATCCCGCGTGGACCGTGCAGCACTCCGCCGTCTATAATGCATTAAGCATCGAGCAATTCTCCACGCCGCTCGGCAGATGGCTCCTCGCATTCCCCGCGCTGCTGCGTCTGTTTACAGTCACCACGCGATGGATGGAACTGATCGGCCCGTGTCTCGCTGTCCTGCCGCTGCCGTTATTCCTGCCATGGGCACGGCAGCGCATCGCTATCGTCCTGGCCTTCGTCGGCTTTCACATCTCCATGGGGCTCTGTCTGCACCTCGGCCTTTTCTCCGCGATCTGTTCTGTCGCGTGGATTCCATTTCTACCCGGCGAATTCTGGGATCGCATCGCCCCTTTCACCGGTCGCGCGGGACTGTTCCTTGCGAGGTTACCCCTGCCGTCCGTGGGTTACACACCATCTCCTGTTTCAGCGGCTCACCGTGCAGTTATCCGTCGTCTTGCAAATGCAGCGGCCCTCGTCTTTCTCGTCTATGTCATTCATTGGAACATCAGGACAGTGAATCCACGCATCGACCTCCCGATGTTACATCGCCTCGACTGGATGGCGCAACTCTTCCGCCTCGACCAGACATGGGATATGTTCGCGCCCGCACCATTGCGGGAGGACGGCTGGTATGTAGTCCCCGGCCTGCTTGCAGATGGCTCCATGGCGGATATCCGGCGCGATGGCCCGGTGGATTGGCAAAAACCCGCCATCGTCTCCGCCAATTACAAAAACGACCGCTGGCGCAAATACATGGTTAATCTCGCCGCGCAGCAGCACACCTGGTATCGGGCCCCCTATGCGGAATACCTCCGCCGTAAATGGAACGAGGAACACCCCGCCAGCCAGCGACTCGTTTCCGTGTGGATTTATTACATGATGGTCCTGACCCGCCCCGATGGCGGCAAGGATAAACCGGTCCCGATACTCTTATGGCAGTATAAGTGGGACACATAGTGTTCCCGAATCCAGTGGATTATAAATTCCATAACTATAACTCAGAAAAATCCCTAATGTTTTAAGCGAAATCACCTCATTGAGCAGGAACGTATAAGGGGTAAGGATATTAGAGTGTAGAGTGGAGTGGCAGGAAACCGCACCTCATTGACTTATAAACCGTAGTAACAAAGTTAAACCATTATGTCTAAAAAATCGCCTAATTTTCAAGAACCCGCGGACCACGAGATAGCGGCCTGCGCATATCACATTTGGGAATCGGAGGGATATCCGCGCGGCAGGGAGACAGCCCACTGGTTCCAGGCAAAAGCCCAGCTCTCCGCCACAAGGAAAGCGGATGCAGGGCTGTTAAAGGCTCTCGAACCAAAAAAGAGCACGCCTGCGAAGAATGGTTCGAATGGTTCGAAGCTGCCAAAGCCCCGACAATCTTCTCGCATGGTCACTGCAGTCTGATAAAATCTGCATCTCATGAAGACATGCGACAAACTCACGGTGCATGACCCTGTGGCAGTCACCGATGAGCAGCTCATGGCATCCATGCAAAAGCGCCACGAGGAGGCGCTGGCGGAGTTGTACCATCGTTATCACAGCGCCATGAAAAGCCTCATCATGCAGATCCTGCATAACGAGGCCGAGGCGGATGACCTGCTCGACGAGGTAATCGATGAAATCTGGCAGCGCGCGAATGACTTCTCCCCGGCACTGGGCAGGCCGCTCCCATGGATCATGACCATCACCCGCCGCCGCGCCATCGACAGACTCCGCAAGCGGAACGCCTACCTCCGCACCAAGGACCGCTTCCGCCTGGAAACCGAGCAACACGCCGGGATATGGAACCAGCGAAACGCCCTCAAGGAAATCATCCTCTCCGACGAGCGGTGTTACCTGGATCATGTCATGGAGGCGCTCCCGGAACCCCAGAGGCAGGTGCTTGTCCTCATCTATTTCCAAGGCATGAGCCAGCGCGAGATCGCAAGGGAGACCGACATCCCCCTCGGCACCGTGAAGACCCGCATCGAACTCGGCCTCAGCAAAATGAGCGCCGCCATGGCCGCCTCCCGCGACAAAATCCGTTGATAGATCGCGCCGGCCCGTTTCCTCCGGACCGCAACCTGGACGTCGCAGCGACATTCCGGGGAGCGCATTCGTCTCGAATGCTGGTTGCGGCGTCTCGCCGCAACGAACTTTTTCCCAGACCCCCGCCTGCTATCCCGGGACAACCCATCACCCCTCCACGCCAAAAAACCCACCCTTGTCCCGGCATAGCCCTTGGGCGACGCCGGATCTTCCTACCCCCCGAC
>JBAVPB010000394.1:0-7038 GCA_049692655.1 Chthoniobacteraceae bacterium
CGCGCCCGGATGAATTGGCTGCCTGTTACAAGGAACTCGAAGGCCAGTTGCTTACCCGGTGGGATGCGCCGCTGGTTAATGATTTCTTCGCCATGATTTTCTACGGAGTCCTGAGGAAGCTGGTCTCGAAATGGTGCGGCGACACCGACGGAACGCTCCAGAATAACCTGCTTTGCGGGGAAGGCGGGATCATTAGCGCGGAACCGGCAAGGCACGTCCTCTCACTGGCTGATCTGGCATGGAAGCATCCCGGGTTTGCGCTGAAACTGGCCGATTCACCACTCGATGAGGTGTTGCGCGAACTGGAAAGTTTCCCGGAATTTTCGGAAAGCTATCATTCCTATCTCGATAAATTTGGAGACCGTTGCCTTGACGAACTGAAGCTGGAAAGCGCCACCCTGCATGACGATCCCACGACATTGCTAAGGTCGGTCGGGAACCTTGCGTTGCGCGCGCGGGAGCCCGGCGCTGTCCCTCGTGCAAATCCCGAGATGCAAATGCGCGGCAAGGCTGAAGCCCGGGCGGCGGATGCATTGACAGCGCATCCGGCGAGAAGAAGGGTTTTCCAATGGGTGCTTGCCCAAACCAGGGCCAGGGTGCGCGACCGCGAAAATCTCCGGTTCGAGCGAACCCGGCTGTTCGGTCGCGTCCGCCGCATTTTTGTGGCCATGGGCCGCGACTTCCATGCGCGGAACCTCCTGGCATCGCCGACGGATATTTTTTACCTCGAACTCGGCGAAATCCTCGGCTTCTGCGATGGCACGGCCACCACGACGGATTTAAAAAGCCTGGCGAATCTGCGCCAGGCGGAGTTTACCCGTTACCGTGGGATGGAACCACCCTCCGATCGTTTTGAAACACGAGGCCCCGTGAACCAAGGCAACACCTTTCAGCAGGTTAAAGAGACCAAAGCCGATGTCCTGCCTGCTGACGGAGTCTGGAGGGGCACTGGCTGCTCTCCCGGGGTGGTGCGCGGCCCGGTCCGCATCGTCTCCGATCCCCGGAACGCCGTCGTGAAGCCCGGCGAGATACTGGTTGCGGAACGGACCGATCCCGGATGGATCATGCTCTTCGCCTCGGCGGCCGGGGTCCTGGTGGAACGTGGAAGCCTGCTCTCCCATTCCGCCATCGTCTCGCGTGAAATGGGCATCCCGGCGATCGTCGCCATTCCCGCCATCACCCGGCAGCTTCAAAACGGAGAGTGGGTGGAAATGGACGGCGGCTCGGGAATTGTAAAACGGGTTCAACATGACTGAGGCGGAAACACGCGCTGACTTTTCCGCGATTCGCTATGCCCAGTGCTGGGAGGATGCGGATGTTCTGGTCGGGGCGCTGGCACCACGGCCGGGGAACATATGTCTTTCCATTGCTTCCGCCGGCGACAACGCCCTTGCACTGCTCGCCTCCGGCGCGGCAAAAGTCATCGCAGTGGATATGAATCCGGCGCAGCTTGCCTGTTTGGAATTGCGCGTGGCCGCATACCGTTCACTGGAGCACGGCGAATTGCTGGAACTTATCGGATCGCGACCGAGTTCCCGGCGCGCCACGCTCTATTTGCGTTGCCGCAAAAATCTCCCGGAAAGTGCCGCTTCCTATTGGGACGCGCATGCCCCGGCAATTGAAGGAGGCATCGGAAGCGCGGGAAAATTCGAGCGTTATTTCCAGCTTTTCCGCACACGAATTCTTCCGCTGATTCATTCACAAAAAACCGTTGAGCGTCTGCTCGAAGGCGGCGATCCGGGGCGACGCGAAGGTTTTTACCGGGAACAATGGGATACATGGCGCTGGCGGCTGCTTTTCAAGGTCTTCTTCTCCCGCTTCGCCATGGGACGCCTCGGGCGCGATCCTGCCTTTTTTAAATACGTGGAGGGAAGCGTGGCTGAGAAAATTCTGTTACGGACACGTTATGCTCTCACGGCACTGGATCCTGCCGGAAACCCCTACCTGCAATGGATTCTTACCGGCAGGCATCTCACCGCGCTTCCGTTCGCACTGAGGCCGGAGAATTTTGAAGTCATCCGCACCAACCTGGATAAAATGGAATGGGCGCTCTGCAGCGTGGAGGAATATTTGCTGGCACATCCTTCGTTGCGCATTGATCGGTTCAACCTCAGCGACATTTTTGAATACATGTCCCCGGACAATTACTGCCAGGTGCTCGAACGTTTGATTGCGGCGGCGAATCCCGGGGCGCGGCTTGCATATTGGAACATGCTGGCTCCGCGCAGCCGCCCTGAGGCTCTTGCAAGCAGGTTGCGCCCCTTGAATGAAATGGCGGATCGGCTGTTTGCCGGCGACAAGGCGTGGTTTTACAGCCGGTTCGTGCTGGAGGAAGTCATACCGTGATTGCTCCATGGCCTGCCATTTTCCTGGTACTCGGCACCCTTGCATGCCTGGTGGCAATCGTCCGGCTCGTGCAGTCCCGTTTCGATTGGAACCCGGAGATTTCGCGCAAAACGGTCCATATGTTCATGGGCTTGATCTGCCTCGCATTTCCCTGGCTCTTCAACGAGGTATGGCCCGTATGGATACTGGCCGGCATGGCCGTGGCGGCACTCGGGTCCATCCGCCTGGTCTCGGCGCTGCGGGCGCGTTTTGGCAGTGTCCTTGGGGGGGTGCAACGGAAGACGTGGGGTGAATTATTTTTTCCTGTTTCAGTCGCATTCCTTTTTTGGCTGGCAAACGGCAATACCCTGTTGTTTCGCATTCCGGTTTTGATCCTGGCCTTCGCTGACGCAGTGGCCGCGCTGATCGGCAGACGTTACGGCTTCGCTCAATATGAAACCGACGACGGATGGAAAAGCATCGAAGGCTCCGCCTCGTTTTTTATGGCGGCCTTTCTTTCCACGCATATCCCGCTGCTGCTATTTTCAAACATTGGAAGGCTGGAGTGTCTGCTTACCGCAATCATCGTCGGCTTTGTCCTGATGCTGATGGAGGCAATCGCATGGCGCGGATTGGATAATCTCTTCGTTCCGCTTGTTTGTTACGTGCTTCTGGCCCGATTGATGGGGCAGACTGCGTATGACCTTTCCATGCTTCTGTGTGTGTTGCTGGCCATTATGCCCGGTTTGTTTTTGTGGAGAAAAGCCAGACGGCTGACACAGAGCGCCCTCATTGGCGCGGCATTGGTATTATATGTCACATGGGCCGTGGCCGACTGGCACTGGCTGATCGCTCCGGCAATGACCGCGTGCGCTTATACCTTGCTCTGCCTCAGGCCCGCTGCCACGCCGCAAAAGCACACCGTCCACGCGATAGCCTGCATAGGCGGTCTCGGACTTGCGTGGTTGTGTTTCTCGGGGCACATGGAGACGGTGAATGTTGTTTACTGCTATGGCGTCGGCTACGGTGTGCATCTCGGTGTCATCGCCTTTGCCCACTATGCAAATCGCACCCGGCCTGGCTCCACGGCGGTCGCACTGTGCAAATCCGCATTGCTCGGTTATCTTCCCCTGGCAGTGCCTTATTTGGTCGTGTGGAGAAAGAACACCAACCTTATTCCCCTGGCGTCCGGGGCATTTCTCATTGTCGCTCTGTCCATCGCGGTATTCGCCGCATGGCAGCCTCAATTACGCCCCTGTCCGTCGGATGCTGAGCGCTGGACTAGACAGGGGATTATTGCCACGGTGGCCTCGGTTATCGCCTTCGATCTGATCGTCCATCTCGAACCATGGTCAAATTCCTTTTTCTAGACACGCAGGAAACTACTGCCTTGCCTGCGCAACACCCCGGCCTGCCGCCGTTCGATCCGGGTTTGCTCGCAACACATGGTTGCGACGCGCACGTCTGCGTGGTGCGGGACGATGCTGTGGTAGCGCGCGGTTCGCTATGGTGGAAGGACGCGCCCCGGCTTGTGGGACAACTGCCGGGAGTAGTCGGCCACTTCGCGGCGGTCGATGCGTCCGGGGCCTTGGAATTACTCGATGCCGCATGCATGGAACTTGCGCGGCGCGGTTGCACTCTCGCTGTCGGCCCGATGGATGGAAACACATGGCGTCGCTACCGGCTTCTTACGGAACGCGGCGACGAGAAGCCGTTTTTCATGGAACCGGATAACCCCGGCGAATGGCCCGCATTTTTCGAAAAAGCGCAATTCACCCCGCTCGCCAGCTATTTTTCCGCGCTGAACCAGGATCTGTCTGTGGAAGACCCGCGCCTCCCGCGCACGATGGAACGCCTCGACCGGGCCGGTATAACGCTGCGCACCTTGCGTACGGACGATTTCACCGGGGAACTGGGTCGCATTTACGCCATATCGCGGGAGAGCTTTCAGAATAATTTCCTCTACACACCGATCAGCGAGGAAGCATTCATCGCGCAATACGAACCCATCCGCGCCCATATCAATCCCGGCTTGGTAATCATTGCCGATTGCGGGAACGGGCCCATCGGGTATGTCTTTGCGATTCCGAACCTCGCACAAGCCGCGCGGGGGGAAGCGGTGGATACCGTGGTGCTAAAAACTGTGGCCGTGCTGCCGGGCAGGATGAATGCCGGCCTCGGCGGCGTGCTCGTCGCCCGCTGCCAGCAGGCTGCCCGCTCGCTCGGATATAGCAGGGTGATCCACGCGCTGATGCACGAAAGCAACAGCTCCCTGAATCTGAGCGGCCATTACGCCACGCCGTTCCGCCGGTACACACTCTACTCACGGCCACTGGCGAATGGGGCCTGACCACGCAGTATCGTTTCCATGAATCTGGTCGAAATTCTTGTTGAACAATCCCGAATGCGTCCGCATGCGGCGGCGATCGTTGAGAGGAAGCATGGCCGCGACCGGATCACGACGTTTTCGGAATTGGAAGACTCCTCTGCGAAGATCGCTGCGTTATTAAGGCAAATGGGTATCCGCAAAGGCGATCCGATTCTGGTGTTCCAGCCGATGTCCTCGGACTTGTACGCTGTGTTGCTCGGAATTTTCCGGCTCGGCGCCATTGCAATGTTCCTGGATCCGTCCGCGGGACGCGGACATATCAACCGCTGTTGCGGGTTACTGGTGCCCCGGGCACTCATCGCCGTTCCCAAAGCGCACCTTTTGCGGGCGATTTCCGCGGCGTTGCGTTGCATCCCCGTCAAGTTTGCAACGGGCTTTGGATTGCCGGGGGCAGTCCCTCTCAGCCGGTCTGGAATGCTTCCCGCATTGCATGAAATTGCCCATTGCGACGACGACACCCCGGCTTTGGTGACATTCACCAGCGGCAGTACTGGGTTGCCCAAAGCCGCCGTGCGCACCCACGGTTTCCTGCTGGCCCAGCATGACGTTTTGGAACGCAGCATTCAGCTTGTTCCGGGTGAAGTCGATCTGACCACGCTTCCTGTCTTTTTGCTGGCGAATCTCGCCTCCGGAGTGACGAGCGTGATTCCGGATGCCGATTTACGAAAACCGGGGGCAATCAATCCGGAACCGGTCCTATCACAAATCACGCGGCACCGGGTGACCCGTTGCGCAGCTTCGCCGGCTTTCTTTGAATGCCTCCTTTCGGCTGATGACAGTTCCCGCATTTCCATGCAGTGCATGAAAAAAATCTTCACCGGGGGCGCTCCGGTTTTTCCGCGATTACTGGATCAACTTGCCGCCTGCGCGCCGGAAGCCTCGGTGGATGCGGTGTACGGATCAACCGAGGCGGAACCGATCGCCCACATACCACATCATGAAATCATGGAAAAGGACCGCGAGGATATGCGCCACGGCAATGGCTTGATCGCCGGGTGGACAATCCCGGAGATCGGCCTCCGTATTATCCGTGACCAATGGGGAAAACAGCTCGGGCCTTTTCAATCCGCCGGGTTCGAGCAAATGCAGCAGCCCATCGGTTCGATAGGTGAAATCGTGGTGACGGGGGATCATGTGTTAAAAAGCTATTTACATCACCATGGCGATGAAGAGACCAAGTTTTCCGTCAATGGTCAGATCTGGCATCGCACGGGAGACGCCGGCAAACTGGACAGTCTTGGCAGGCTTTGGCTTCTTGGCCGTTGTGCCGCAAAGATCAAGGATGACCGGGGAGAAATTTACCCGTTTGCAGTCGAATGTGTCGCAATGAAATACGCCCGCATCAAGCGTGCTGCGTGTTTGCTGCACAAAGAAAAGCGGCTGCTCATTGTGGAACCTGGCCCGGGTTTCACCGAAACCGAAAAAGAGGCGCTTTGCGAAGATCTGGAGTGGGCTGATCTGGATGCGGTCCGGACGGTAAAACATATTCCCGTGGACAAACGGCACAACGCAAAGATCGATTTCCCGGCGCTACGGAAAATACTTGGCTGAGACCGGCTCGCCTACTTGGTTGGGCGGAGCGTATCGTTATGCAGCGGTGAGCTATTGAAATAATCCCTGGGATTTGGTTACGCTGCCTGGCGCATGCCGGTTATTCCAACGAAGGTTGATTTCGTGATTTGTGGCGCTCAAAAGGGCGGCACTTCGGCATTGGATGCCTATTTGCGGGATCATCCGCAGATCTGCATGGCTGCTGAAAAGGAACTGCATTTTTTCGATAACGAAGATCACTTTCGCGAAAATACGCCCGACTATGCGGTTTATCATTCCTCGTTCAGTCCGGCTCCACATCATGAACTGCTCGGCGAGGCGACTCCGAGCTACATCTACTGGCACGGCGCATCCGGGCGAATGCGGCGATACAACGCGGAAATGAAATTGATCGTCCTGTTGAGGAATCCTGTCGAGCGGGCGTTTTCCCACTGGAACATGGAGCGGTCAAGAAATCTGGAACACCTCTCGTTTTGGGATGCATTGCAAAACGAAGGGAAACGGTGCAGGGCAGCGCTGCCGTACCAGGAGAGGGGGCATTCATACATGGAACGGGGATTTTACGCGAACCAATTACGAAGACTGTGGACCTGGTTTTCAAAGAATCAGGTTCTGGTCCTGAAAAGCGAAGACCTGAAAAACAAAGCGATAGAAACACTGCAAACAACCTGCGAATTTCTCCAGGTCGCCCCGTTCGAAACGATCGAAATCAAGGACATGCATGCCCTGCCCTACGCCGCGCCCATGGGCGAACGCGAACGGGAATTCCTCGA
>JBAVPB010000395.1:0-4682 GCA_049692655.1 Chthoniobacteraceae bacterium
CATCTGCTGCTCGCCGCCCGACAGCTTGGTGCCCTGGCTGCGCCGCCGCTCGAGCAGGTTCGGAAAGAGCTTGTAGATCTCCTCGAGGCTCATGCCGCCCGGCTTCACGACCGGCGGCAGCATCAGGTTCTCCTCGACGTTGAGGCTCGAGAAGATGCCGCGCTCCTCGGGGCAATAGGCCAGGCCCAGGCGCGCGATGATGTTGGACTGTTGGCCGACCGTCTCGCGGCCCTCGAACGTCACCGAGCCGGTGCGCTTGCCGACGATGCCCATGATCGAGCGCAGGGTCGTGGTCTTGCCCGCGCCGTTGCGGCCCAGCAAGGTCACCAGCTCGCCGCGGCCAATCTCGAAATCGATGCCGTGCAGGATGTGCGATTCGCCGTACCAGGCCTGCAGTCCCGAGACTTTCAGGAGCGGCTCAACCATGACCGGTACCGACATAGGCTTCGACGACCAGCGGGTTCTTCGACACCGTGGCGTACGGTCCTTCCGCCAGCACTTCGCCGCGCGCCAGCACGGTGATCGTGTCGGAGAGGTCGGCGACGACGGACATGTTGTGCTCGACCATCAGCACGGTGCGGTCCTTGGCGACCGTGCGGATCAGCTGGGCGATACGCTTGATGTCTTCCTGGCCGAGCCCCGCCATCGGCTCGTCGAGCAGCATCATCTCGGGCTCGAGCGCGAGCGTGGTGGCGATCTCCAGGGCGCGCTTGCGGCCATAAGGCAGGTCGACCGCCTGGGTCTCGGCGAAGGCCTGGAGGCCCACCGCCTCGACCAGCTCCATCGCCCGGCCGTCCAGCGCGTCGAGCACTTTCTCCGAGCGCCAGAAATGGAAGGAGTTGCCGAGTTTACGCTGCAGCGCAACCCGGACGTTTTCACGGACGCTCAGGTGTGGAAATACCGCCGAAATCTGGAACGAGCGGACGAGCCCCATCCGCGCGATCGCCGCGGGCGAATTGCCCGTGATGTCGCGCCCGTTGAACTCGATGCGCCCCGACGTCGCCGTCAGGAAGTGGGTCAAAAGGTTGAAGCAGGTGGTCTTGCCCGCCCCATTCGGCCCAATCAGCGCGTGAATTGTGTGTCTTCTCACCATCAGGTCGACGTTCTTTACGGCGATGAAGCCCTTGAACTCTTTTGTCAGACCCGAGGCCCTGAGAATTGCTTCTTCTTTGGCCATACACTCCCCATTAGCGCGTCGGAATAAATCGGACCTTGAAGCTGCTGTCCAGCACTGGCGTCCGACTAGGGCGAAAGTTAATGTCACAACTTCGGCGGCAGAGACCGCCTGTTGGAGGGAGCGAGTATGAAGTTGACGAGCGTTGCCCGTATGGGCGGTATTTTTGCGGCTGCAGTCGGGCTGACGACGGCAGGTATCATGACACTGGCGCAGGCACAGGCGCCACAACCTCTCAAGATCGGCGTGCTGGGCGGCCTGTCCGGCGTCTATGCCGACGTGGCCCAGGGTCAGGTCGAAGCCGCGCAACTCGCCATCGACGACATGGGCGGCAAGGTGCTGGGACGCCCGATCGAGTTGGTCTCCGCCGATCACCAGAACAAGCCCGACGTCGCCGCCGCGGTCTCCCGCAAGTGGTACGACGAAGGCGTCAAGATGATCACCGGCCTCGACACCTCGTCGGTCGGCCTCGCGGTCCGCAAGATTGCGCAGGAAAAGGGCCAGATCGACCTCAACGTCGGCTCGGCGACCGCCGATCTTACCGGCCCCGCCTGCTCGGCGACCGGCGCGCACTGGGTCTACGACACCTACGCGCTGGCCCACGTGACCGGCGACGCGGTCGTGAAGGACGGCGGCGACACCTGGTTCTTCATCACTGCCGACTATGCCTTCGGCAAGTCGATGGAAGACGAGGCCTCGAAGGTCGTGAAGGCCGCCGGCGGCAAGGTCCTGGGCGACGTGAAGCATCCGCTCTCCACGCAGGACTTCTCCTCGTTCGTCCTGCAGGCGCAGGCCTCGAAGGCCAAGATCATCGGCCTGGCCAACGCCGGCATGGACACCGTCAATGCCGTGAAGCAGGCGGGCGAGTTCGGCCTGGTCAAGGGCGGCCAGCGGGTCGCGGCACTGCTGATCTTCGAAAGCGACGTGCAGTCGCTCGGCCTGCAGATCGCGCAGGGCCTGGTGCTCACCACCGCCTTCTACTGGGACCAGAACGACGAGACCCGCGCCTGGACCAAGCGCTTCCGCGCCAAGAAGGACAAGCTGCCGAACCTCACGACCGCGGGCGTCTACAGCGCCACGCTGCACTACCTCAAGGCCGTGCAGGCCGCCGGCACCGACGAGCCCAAGGCCGTGATGGCCAAGATGCACGAGCTGCCGATCAACGACATGATGACCAAGAACGGCAAGCTGCGTGAAGACGGCCGCGTGATGCGCGACATGTATCTCGCGCAGGTGAAGTCGCCCGCCGAATCGAAGGGCAAGGACGACATCTACAAGATCCTGGCGACCGTGCCGGCCGACAAGGCCTGGCGTCCGCTGAAAGAGGGCAAGTGCCCGCTGATCAAGGACTAACAAGAAACTCATAAGGGGAGATTGCACATGAAGAAGACGAACATTGCCCGGCTGGGCGGCCTGATCGCCGCCGCCGTCGGGCTCACGACGGCGGCCTTGATGGCCGTCGCACAGGCCCAGGCGCCCGCGCCGTTCAGGATCGGCGTCATGGAAGGCTTCTCCGGCGTCTACGGCGACCTCACCGCCGGCGAGGTCGAGGCCATGCAGCTCGCCGTCGACGACGTCGGCGGCAAGGTGCTGGGACGCCCGATCGAGATCCTTTCGGCCGATCACCAGACCAAGCCGGACATCGGCTCGGCGATCGCCCGCAAGTGGTTCGACGTCGACGGCGTGAAGATGATCACCGGCCTCGGCACCTCCTCGGTGGCGCTGGCCGTGCGCAAGATCGCCCAGGAAAAGGGCATGATCGACCTCAACACCGGCGCCGGCACCGCCGACCTCACCGGCCCGGCCTGCTCGCCCACCGGCGCGCACTGGGTCTACGACACCTACTCGCTCGCCCACGTGACGGGCGGCGCCATGGTGAAGGCCGGCGGCGACAGCTGGTTCTTCCTCACCGCCGACTACGCCTTCGGCAAGTCGCTCGAGGACGAAACCTCCGCGGTCGTGAAGGCTGCGGGCGGCAAGGTGCTGGGCGACGTCAAGCATCCGCTCAGCACGCAGGACTTCTCGTCCTTCCTGCTGCAGGCGCAGGGATCGAAGGCCAAGGTCATTGGCCTCGCCAACGCCGGCATGGACACGGTGAACGCGGTCAAGCAGGCCGCCGAGTTCGGCATCGTCAAGGGCGGCCAGAAGCTGGCCGGCCTGCTGATGTTCGCCACCGACATCCAGTCGCTGACGCTTCCGGTGGCGCAGGGCCTGGTGCTGACCGAGTCGTTCTACTGGGACCTGAACGACGAGACCCGCGCCTGGACCAAGCGCTTCCGCGCCAAGAAGGACAAGCTGCCGTCGATGCTGACGGCCGGCGTCTACAGCTCGACCCTGCACTACCTCAAGGCCGTGCAGGCCGCCGGCACCGACGACGCCAAGACGGTGATGGCCAAGATGCGCGAGATGCCGATCAACGACGTGATGACCAAGAACGGCAAGCTGCGCGAGGACGGCCGCGTGATCCGCGACATGTACCTCTTCCAGGTGAAGTCGCCGGCGGAGTCCAAGAACAAGGACGACATCTACAAGCTGATCGCCACCGTGCCGGGCGACCAGGCCTTTCGTCCGATGAAGGACGGTCACTGCCCGTATATCAAATAGGCCAGGCCGTTCGTCTGCTGCAATTTGCGGGGCGCTCCGATCCGTCGGGGCGCCCTTTTCTTTGCCATCTTCACCTGTCTTAATTGCCCCAATGTCCGACCAGCAGGTCGAGGGAGCGAACACCAAGTGACAACGCAAGACCGCCCGCTCAAGGGCGCGTGGGGCATGACGGGACTTCTCTTCCTGTTCATGCTGATCAACTTCGCCGACAAGGTCGTGGTCGGTCTCGCCGGCAAGCCGATCCGCGACGAGCTCGGCCTCAGCCCCGAGCAGTTCGGCTGGGTCGGCTCCGCCTTCTTCTTCCTCTTCGCGCTGTCGGCGATCGTGGTCGGCTTCATCAGCAACCGCGTCCAGACCAAGCGCACGCTGCTGGTCATGGCGATCCTCTGGTCGCTGGTGCAGTTCCCGATGCTCGGCACCGTCAGCTTCGAGGTGCTGATCGCCTGCCGCATCGTGCTGGGCGCGGGCGAGGGCCCCGCCGCGCCGGTCGCCACGCATGCGATCTACAAATGGTTCCCCGACAGCCTGCGCGGCCTGCCGACGGCGATCATCGCCCAGGGCTCCGCGCTCGGCGTCATCATCGCCGTCCCCGCGCTGAACTGGATCATCCGCCATCATTCCTGGCACTGGGCGTTCGGCGCGCTGGGCGTCGCCGGCCTGATATGGTCGGTGCTCTGGCTGATCTTCGGCCGCGAGGGCACGCTGGTCGACGCACCCGGGGGCGACACGGCCAACGCCGGCGACCGGATTCCCTATCGCTACCTGCTGACCTGTCCCAGCATCCTGGCCGCCTGCGCGGCGGGCTTCGCCAGCTACTGGGGCCTGGCGCTCGGCCTCACCTGGTTCACCTCCTATCTGATCGACGGGCTGGGTTACAGCCAGGAAGTGGCGGGCAACCTCACCG
>JBAVPB010000396.1:0-3441 GCA_049692655.1 Chthoniobacteraceae bacterium
CCGACGAATCCATCCGCGGCATCAGCAGCCTGGAGATCTTGAAGCGCGTCGCCGCCATCCTCCGCGAAAAAGGCGCCGCCATTAATAACGTGGACGCCACCCTCATCGCCGAAGCCCCAAAAATCGGGCCGCACCTCTCCGCCATCCGTACCAACCTCGCCACCGCCCTCGGCCTCGACATCAGCCAGATCGGCGTCAAAGCCACCACCAACGAACTCCTTGGCTCCATAGGTCGCGGCGAAGGCATGGCCGCCATGGCTATTGCCAGCGTCGAAATCTAGCGACGACCCGCGAGTTCGTCGTAGATGACCGCGGTATCGGCGGCGAATTTTTCCCAGGTGTGGATCCGCGCGTATTTCGTTGCGTTTTCCACCAGTCGCTTTTTTTCGGAATCGTCACCGGCCACGCGTTCGATCGCCAGCGCAAGTTCGTAAGATGCCCCGGGAGGTACCATCGCCATGCAATCCCCCATTTCATTCACTTCCCGGAACGCCGGGATCTGGCTGGCGATCACCGGCTTGCCACTCACCAGCGCCTCGGGTAGCGCAGCGGACATGGAAAACGACCACACATCTTCATAGCAGGATAGCACGACGTCCGTCGCTTCCCACACTGTGGAGAGTTTGTCCCGCTCCAGATAACCGGTCACGACGATCCGGCGTTTTTCCGCCGCCGATGGCAGCCAGTCTCCGGGCTCAAATCCCTCCAGCATCGCGTCAAGGCTCCGCTCAATGCTCTCCGGGTGCTTGCCACCTGCCATGAGGAGCACGTATTTTTCCGGCAGACACCGCAGCGCCTTGGCGATCGTATGAATACCTTTGTACGCAGTGATGAACCCGAAGCACGTCAGCACCATGCGATCCTCCGCAATGCCCAGCGCCAACTTCGCAGCGGGAGATGAAAGTAAGGGTTGCACATGTTCCGGCATCTCTCCGTTTTCCGCGCACGGAAAATACAAAGTGCGCAGGGACTCGCGCGGGATGCCTGCCTTCATCAATTTCTGTTCCGTGTGCTTGTTGTGGCAGATCACCACGCCACGCCCCGGCTTGAATGCCGGCAGGACCCATCGTCTCCAGGCCGCGGCAACCCGTGCTTCCCGGCGTTTTTTGATGCGGTTCTTTAACGTTAACCGCACGAAATCCGGAGGCACGCTGTGAAAAGTAACCACCACCCGCACATTTTTCCGCAGCAGCCGCTCCAGCAACCGGCCGAAAATCTGCACCGACCTCAGCATGCCGTGGCTCAGTCCGAAATAGCCGTACTCATGCTGCATATGCACCACGGCTCCCTCCGGCACGGAATCCGCGATTTGATCGTAAACCGCCGCGATCTCTCCTCGCGTCATGTATTTGTGCTGGCTCCAGCGGTTCGGTAAAGGAACGGATTCCACCCCGCATTTTTCGAGCGCCACCATCAGATGGCCCGCGTAATCGGCTATGCCGCACTTGTCGTCATAGTTGGTTATGTGAAAGACTTTCATAGCGATTGGGCAACCGGATCGGGATTCCTGGTGAATAAAATGTCACAATGTCCTGCGGTTGCCAGATCCTCGTAACGCAATTTTTTCAACCCGGGAGGCGTTCCCAATCCCATGAATTTCTCCGGCTCGATTCTATGGGGAATAAACCCGCCGGATTCAAGAAACCCGAGCATCTCACGAATGTCCTCCGCAAAGCCCGGCATGTTGACCCGGCCGTCCCACCACTCGGTCAGGATCGAGATTTCCCGGTTTTTCCGAATGATCTCGCGCGCGCCGAGGATCGCCTTCGGTTCGGACCCCTCAATGTCCATGTGCAACAGATCAATTCTCTTCAGGCCGGCAAATGCCGCATCCAAAGTACGCCCCTCGGTTTCGACTGCGAGGTAATGCCCTTTCGTGATAAACTTCCCCGTTTCATCCAAGCTCTCCCTGATGTTGTTGCCGTTCCAGACGCAGTCCGTGAAAGACGGTCTTGCTGGTCCGCTGGCGGCAAAGACCGATCCTCCTCCCATGAACTGGGGATCGAAGTTGAACCGCATTTTCTCCTCATTCACATCGTGCGCCGCAAAATTGAACGTCGATACGATGCCGCTGCAGCCTGCCCAGTGCATCGATTTCACCAGATGGCAGAATACATAAGGGTTTGCCTCCACCGCCATCACGCGGCCCTGCGTCTCCACCAGGCTCGCCCCCAGCGCGGCGTAATACCCAAAATTTGCACCCACATTCAGGTAAGTCATGCCCGGCTTCAGTAGATGCATCACGAGGTTCGTGGTCCATGGCTCGATGATTCCGTCCCTGAGAATTCCCACTGACACATCAAGATTATATGGTGGCACGACAAGATAAAATCCAAAGACAGTTTGCACAGCGATTTCTTGCTCCGACAGCCGGATGTGGTTTCTCACGGATTGGAGTTTTTTTGAAATGGCCGCGTCCCCTTCCCTGACAGCCGCCAGAATGTCACGAGTGTTGTTGCTCCCCAGTTCGTTCAAACCCGAAATTTGAGTCGTGAGACCGGGCTGGATATCAGCCTCCACCTTCTGCAATCGCTCCATGAGCCTGCGATAATGTCTTTTCAAAAAAATCATATCTTTCACCCATACTCATTGTAGGCCGGGGCCGCAAATACTGGCCGGTTGATCCGATAAAGCAACCCCCATCCTCCAACCATCGCCAATCACCACCCTAAAATAATACTTGCATTATATTTCCAATAAGAGTTAATGTATTAATAACACTATGAAAACAACTGCTAAACCCACCAAATCCCAACCTCCAAAATCAAAAAAACCCGCTCTCGCACCAGAACCCGATCCAGAGATCGCGCCCGGATTCCCCAATTCCCTCACAGAACTTCTCGCCAACCTCGGCACACTCGCCACCTCCTGGCAAAAGCTCGCCGATACCAAGGAAGAAGATCTCCCAAAATGCACCAGCCGGGCTCAACTGCTCAACAGCGCCGAAAAAATCAGCAAAGCCGTCACCCACACCCAGGCCTTCACTGTCGCGCTGGAAAAATGCGCTTCCCACTACGACTCCGCAAAAGACCCCAAGGGTGTCGTGGCCGCCGGCAACGCCCGACTCTTCCTCGATTTCCTCGATGAAGCCATCGCGAAAGTCATCCCCGGTTTCATCTCCCTCCTCGAACACCGCGCCGGACGTACCGAAAATGCCGACCTCCTCCGCCTCGGCATAAACAACGTCATCGGCGATGGCACCGACGCCGTGCAACTCATCCGCCGCTACCATGAATTATTCCCAAAAGCCGACCTCTTATCGGATGGCACAGTCGGCTCGAGTAATTCCATCGACCAATTCGCACGGGAAATCTACTCGAGGATGGACGACCTCGACACCCTCGCCGACGAATTCCCCGCCCACATGCGCACCGCCGCCGTGGAAATGGACTCCTGGCCCATGCTCCAGTCCCGCGACCACGACAACAGCGAACGCTTCAA
>JBAVPB010000397.1:0-14510 GCA_049692655.1 Chthoniobacteraceae bacterium
TCGCGCTGCAGCCCCACATGGATTTCAAATGAAGCTCGCGCTTGCCTCGGAGGAACTGCTCAAGCGCACCACGAGCCGGTGCCCTACTTGCAATGCAGACTCCCCGGCGGAAGTATGGAAAGTCACCGAGGGCAAACAGGCCCGTATTTTTCTCAAGCGCACCTGCGCGGAGCATGGCGCGGTGTCAAATTGCATCAGCTCCGACGCCCGGTTTTACTGGCTCGCGCAGGGCGATCCACAAAATGCCTGCTGCGGGGGCGGCACGTGCAGCGCAGGCGATGGCGGCGTCACCGGCACGCTCGGGCGCAATGCCGAAGGCCGTCGCGAGGGGCCGTTCGAAAAGCTCTCCACCTGCCTCGCGCTTATCGAGATCGTGAACTCCTGCAATCTCTCCTGCCCGACCTGCTATGCGGATTCCCCCACCGGCGCCGGCGGCAAGGTGGACGCCGTTCCTCTCGACGATTTAAAGCGCCGCATCGAGGGCGTGATCGAGCGCAAGGGCGGCATCGAGTTGCTGCAACTCTCCGGAGGCGAACCGACGCTGCACCCGCAATTTTTCGAGCTGGTGGAATGGGCGACCGCCCATGAAAAAATCGACTACCTCCTGCTGAATACAAACGGCGTGCGCATCGCAAAGGACGAGGCATTCGCCGAGCGCCTCGGAAAAACATTCCGCTACGGCGGCATGCAGCTCTATTTGCAATTCGACGGCGTGCAGGAGCAGGGCCAGGAATTCCTGCGCGGCGGCGATTTCCGCGCCATGCGTCAGAAGGCCATCGAACGCTGCGAGGCGATGAACCTGCCGGTCACACTCGCGATGACAGTCACGCCCGATAATATTCCACACCTCTGGGAAGCCATCGAGTTCGGCCTGCGCTACAGCCATGTACGCGGCGTGGCTTTCCAGCCTATGTTTGGAAGTGGACGCGTGCCCGTGGAAAAACAGGCGCGACTGAACACAGCCGACATCATCCTTGCTTCCGTTGAGCAATCCGGCGGACGCCTCCGTTACGAAGACTTCACGCCTCTCCCCTGCGGCGACCCGAATTGCGCGACGATCGGCTATCTATTAAAGACCCCGCTCGGCGTGCGCTCCATCAGCGAGTTCATCGACTTCGCGGAAGTGCAGGGTTTCCTGCGCGACAAGATCAAATACAGCCTCAACGACCTCGCACAATGCGGCTGCGAGTCCGAACCACTCGGCGATCTCCTGAAAAAATTCGAACTGGATGAGACGAATACCTTCCGCCTTTTCATCAAGCCATTCATGGACGCATGGACATGGGACGAAGACCGCATCGACCGCTGCTGCACGCATGTCATCCGTCCCGATGGAAAGCTGGATTCATTTTGCCGCTACTACTCCGCCGGGGCAAAATAACGGGCCGCAAAGAAAAGTCCTGATGTAAAATCAAATGCGACTTCATGGATTTCCAGCTTACGGGTGGATGATGCTCATGGGCATCGCGATCACCCTCGTCTTCTGGGCCCGGCTCGCAAAACGCGATGACCGGTTGCTCCTCATCTACATGGCGGGGCTCGCCGGTGCGTTTATCGGAGCGAAGATCGTCTATATCCTGGCCGAAGGCTGGCTCTATTTCGGCAAGCCTTACATGTGGCTCATGCTCGCGACCGGCAAATCCATAGTCGGCGCCCTGCTCGGGGGCTATGCCGCGGTGGAGCTGGCAAAATATCTGCTCCACTACCGCTCCGCAACCGGCGACTGGTTCGCGATGACCGTCCCGCTCGGTGTAATGCTGGGCCGCGTGGGCTGCCTCCTGCACGGCTGTTGCCTCGGCAGCGTTTGCGATCCGGCATGGTACACGATCCGCGATATCGAGGGCACGCCACGCTGGCCTGCGGTGCCGGTGGAGTTTGCGTTTAACGCGCTGGCGATCGTCGTGTTTTTCATTTTGCGAAAGAAGCGCCTGTTCACCGGCCAGCATTTCCACCTCTACCTCATCAGCTACGGGATTTTCCGCTTTCTACATGAATTCATGCGCGACACCCCGCGCATCCTTGGCGGATTGTCAGGCTACCAGATCGCGTCGCTTGCGGTCGTGGCCCTTGGAATTATCGGCTTTGAGCGGAGACGCAGAGGACATGAATGGCGCGAGGCAAAGGCAGCCCCTTCCCCTGCAGTTTGATCGCTTGGAAAATATATTTTGAGGAATTACACCCGGCTCTGGTTTCACGTTCCCGTCGAACAATATTTCCGCACCCCAAACCTCCATATCTGGAGGGCCACAATCAGAAAAGCAGGACCCGCAAGCGGCGTGAACCAAACCTGCGCAGGTTCCCACCCAAAATCCCGCGCACGCCCGAGAACTCCGAGAATCGGAAAAAATGCCACGCAGGCAAGCGGCACGATGAAGAGGAAAAAATTCCGGAGCCAGCTATGGTAAATGGAAAGCGGATACTGCGCAGTCGTCACAGCGCCATAAGTAACAACATTCATCATTTCGATGGATTCCACCGTCCAAAAACAAACGGTGGCCTGGATGACCAGCAGCCCGAGAAACAGGCACATCCCACCCGCCACGGCCCACGCCAGCAGAATGCCGTTGGCCAGTGTTGCCGTGCGGGGAAGCCACACCATGCCGGCTGCAATGACCGCGAGCCCCTGGGCCAGCCTGCCGATCCGGCGGAGCGTCAGTTCATGCCCGAGCAATTGCAGAACCGTGGAACGCGGGCGCAGCAGCAGGCGGTCGAATTCCCCGCTGCGGACCAACGGTCCAAATTGATCGAACCCCCGGCTGATCCCATCCGCCAGGGCGAACATGATACTAGCCGTGCCGTAAAAAAAGCAGATTTCAGGCAGCGTCCATCCTCGGATCTGCCCGAAACGGTGGAGAAGAGCCCAAAGCGAGAGGAACTCGCCGGACGTAATTACAAACTGGCCCACCGCCTGAAAACAAAAACTGAGGCGGTACTGCATCTGGCTCCGTGCGCTGAAACGGATCAGCCGGAAATAAAGGGCGATATCGTTCATGGCTCTTCGACTCAACCTCCTTGAATGGACAAGCGCCGCAGCCCCCGTGAGACCATAAAGCGTCCCAATAAAACGAAGACCAGGCACCACACCCATTGGCTGGCTATCTGGGGAGCCGCATGGGCGGGGGAAATCGACCCTGCATAAATTCGCGCCGGAACATCCAGCAGTCCACGAAAGGGCTGCCAGGCGAGGAATGGTTGCAGCCAATCGGGATAAAGGGGAAGCGGCAGATTCATGCCTGACAACCCGAGCACCAACGCAGGCATAAGCAGCACCACCCCTTCGCCGCTCACCGTCCAGAAAAGGCTGCCATTCAAAACCACGGTGATCGCGGAGGAGAGCGCCAGCGCGGCAATCATCGATGCCACCCAGCAGGCCGCTACAACGGGGCTGGATGGAAACCTGAGCCCGAAAAACAACCAGGCCATCGCCAACATCGGTATCGCACGGAGCAACGTGGGCGCGGAGCGCAGGGCAAGTGCGCGGACAAACCAAAGCTCGTACAAGGGACAAGGCCGCGTCAGTTCGTAGGCGATGGTGCCGGTCCGAATCATTTGCCGGATTTCCGCATCCGGACTCCACGGCTGCATCGCAAAGAATGCCTGGTTCAGCCAGGTATAGGTCAGGACTTGTTTGAAAGTGAGGGCAACTGATGCGTTGGTCCCCGCATAGACCGCCTGGTAAATCATGATGTACACAAGGCCGAAGAACGTCTGGGTGATCAGGCCGCCCACCGCCGCACCGCGGTATTGCAACAGGTTGCGGAATTGCGCGCGCAGGACCGCTTGCAACGGCCGGATCATGCCACTCCTCCGCGATGCCGCCGATAAAGCGATGCCACGATTTCCTCGATCGGCGTGAATTCCAAAAATAAATCCTCGACGTCGTGTTTCGCCGTGATGCGCCGGATCAGTTCGGTCGATGTGATTTCTTCCGGCAGGAACCGTAGCGTGACCCGCCTTCCCTCCCGCCGCACCACGCGGGCGGGCGCCTCATCGATCACGGCATCATCCTTTCGCAAATCGACCGTGAGAACCCGCTCATCCCGCACAGTGCCGCGCAACTGCGCCAGGGTGCCGTCGGAAAGTATCCGGCCGTCTCCGATCACCATCACCCGGCGGCAAAGGGCCTCAATGTCGTCGAGATCGTGCGTGGTAAGGATGACGGTCACGCCTTCCTCCCGGTTGAGTTCGCGCAGAAAATCACGCACCGCCAGCTTGGAGACCGCATCCAGCCCGATCGTCGGTTCATCGAGGAACAACAGGGAAGGCTTGTGAAGCATGGCAGCCGCGAGGTCGGCACGCATCCGTTGACCCAGGCTGAGTTGGCGCACGGGTTGTTGCAGGAACGATCCCAAGTCGAGACGCTCAACCAGGGTATCGCGCCAGGAATTGTATCCGGCGGAGGGAATGCGATACATATCACGCAGCAAATCAAAGCTTTCGATAATCGGCAGATCCCACCAAAGTTGAGTGCGCTGGCCAAATACGACGCCTATACGCGCTACATGGGCAATGCGGTCTTCCCACGGCACCCGCCCATCCACGACACACCGGCCCGAATCCGGCACCAGGATGCCCGAGAGAATCTTCACCGAGGTGGATTTGCCTGCGCCGTTGGGGCCTATATACCCGATCATTTCCCCGCGCTCGATCTGGAAGCTGATATCCCGCAGGGCATGCACGGTACGTACGTTCCGCCGCAGCCACCCTTTGATGCCGGGGGTGCGTTCGTGGATTTGATAAGTTTTGCACAAGGCTTCCGCGATTATTTGCGACATGGTGACCTCCGGCCCTTTTGAAGAAAAGGGCGGGGAGCCTTTTCCAACGGGCGGCGACTGTCAAGCTATTACCAGCCGGAGGGGCTGTGGCAGCTATCCTGTTTTCAGTAACGCGGCACTTCCGGGTCGATCTCGCGTGACCATTGATCAATACCGCCCGACACGCTCTTCACACCGGTGTAGCCGAGATTTGCGAGATACTCCGCAGCCCTCAACGAGCGCATCCCATGGTGACAATAAAGCAGGATCACCTGCGACTTGTCGGGCAACTTCGCCGCGAAATCCTGCACGAACGCCGAGAGAGGCAGAAGTTCCGCCCCCTCGATTTTACAAACCTCAAACTCATCAGGTTCACGGACATCGATCAGCCTGGGCTTCGGATCAGGCGTATCGAGAAGCTGCGCAGTTTCCTGCACGGTGATTTCAAGCGGGTTCGACACCGTTTTTACTTTACGATTTTGACCGGCGTGCCGACCTCGGTGTTGAAGAAGAAATTCTCGGCCATGAAACCCGGCATGCGGATGCACCCATGCGAGGCCGGATAGCCGGGCAGATACCCCTCGTGCATCCCGGTGCCATCGACGATCCGCATGAAAAATGGCATCCGCGCCCCATCATACACCGCGCCCTTCGGCATCGGGTCCTTGTCGCGGTCGATCTCTTTCTTGAGGATATTGCCATCCTTGTCGTCGTAATCGCCGAATCTCGAAGAAACATGGTCCTTGTCCTTCTGGATGATGTGGAAGGAGCCGATGGGCGTATCGAATCCCTCCCGGCCTGTGGAAATAAGCGAAACCCCGACCAGGTTTTTACCTTTATAAAAATAAGCACGCTGCTCGCCGAGGTTGATCACGATGGACGGCGGCCCCTTGACCTCGTCACCTTCCCAGTAGGAATCGGCATCCACCTTCGGGTTGAATTGTTTTGCGATCTTCCGTTGCACCTGGCCGAGATACTGTGTCTCGCGGCTGAAATGCGCATCATCCGCGCAGCCCGCCAGAAGGAGGATTGCGGTAAACGCGACAGCCGGAAGCAAATGCGAACCTTTGATCATAGGCGGAATGGGGTGGAATTAACCGGTTCGGCCTTGCACAGTCAAGATTTAGATTGGCGGCGCAGGCCGGCGGGAAACAAGCCGTTGCGGACGCGCAATCTCTCTGTTATAAATCTCCACCCCAAGTAATTATGCCGACTTACGAATACCACTGTGAAAAATGCGGGAAGAATTTCGACGCCTATCAGTCCATGAAGGACGATACCTTCGCCATCTGCCCGAAGGAACTTTGCCTCAAAAAAACCTGGGGCAAGGGCAAGGTGAAACGCTTGCTGGGCGCGGGCGCGGGGTTGATCTTCAAGGGCTCCGGCTTTTACATCACCGACTACCGGAGCACCGGCTACAAGGATGCCGCAAAAAAAGATTCCTCCTCCGGGGAATCCAAACCCTCTGATTCCAAACCCGCTGACACCAAGAAGCCGGCAGCCGCAAGCTCCGAAAAAAGCAAACCGAAAAAGGCAAAGGAATAAATGGCTGACAAACCCAATACGATCACCTGCACCCAGTGCCAGTATGTGAACGAAGGCCAGCGTGTCTATTGTCATAACTGCGGCACCAAGCTCGATCGCGTGCTTCTTCCTACTGACAACAAAAAGGAGGAATCCCTGGAGAAAAAGCAAAAGCGCATCCGCAAGGCGGTCATGCCATCGCGTGGTTTTTACGCGGGTTTCGGCAAGACATTCGTCGTCACCATATTCTGGGCGGTGCTTATTGCCGCATCCATCCAGATAGCACGTCCGCCGGATGATGTGCCGAAAAAGGTTGCAGCCGATGCGTTGCTGGATGTCCGCCAGATCGCCATGGATCTGGAGCAGGCGGATGAAGCCGCCACCCCGCAAAAAGTGCTACTCACCGAGGCCGAAATCAATGGGTTCCTGCAAAACTCCCTCAAGTCAAAGCCCTCCGACCTGATCGGTGACTCGGTAAAATTCGAGCGCGCCTTCGTGAATCTGGATGAAGGGATGATCCGCATCACCAACGAGCAATCGATCTTTGATTACCCGATCTACGCGTGCGTCTATTACAACCTCACGATCAAGGATAAGAAACTGGTGGCGACCTGCCAGGGGGGACACCTGGGCCGGTTGATGATCCACCCGAAGATCATGATGTATTCGGACCTGCTTTTCCAACAGCTCTGGGGCGCGCTCAACCGCGAGACCAAATTGCTCAACCAGTTCCAGTCCATCGATGTCCACAAGGGGCATATCGACATCGTCTCCAAGCCGCACGCGTAATGAAAAAGCTGCTGCCGGTCGTTTTGTTGCTCGGGTTTCTACCGTGCGCAGGCGTGCTTGGCTCCCCGTTTAAAGTGCCTCACAGCAGCTTGAGCTCATCGCGCCAGTTCGTGATCTATTGCGACGATCTGGCGATGAGGCTGGCTGTCTCCTCCTTTGCAGAGCAGACCAAGGCCGGAATCCTCGAATTGCTGGGCCTGCAGGATCACTGGAAAGTCACCATCGTGATCAATCTCGAAAGAAAAGACGTCACGCAGCCGGACCAGCCCATTTCCCAGGTCCGTCTTTATGATGTGGAGGGCGGCTCCACGAAAGTGGAACTCGATGTCGCGCTGGGTGGGGACCTGTCCGGCGCACGCTTTCAGCAGCAACTCGTGCGGGCGATCCTTCTCGCGATGGAATACCGCGACAAGCCTTCCGTATCTTCGAGAGCTTACATCGATCCCCCCTCATGGATGGTCGAGGCGATGACCACCTACCTGCGGAACCGCAATGCGAATACCGGCAGCGATGTGGATGTTTACAAGGCTCTGCTGGAAAAAAATCATCTGCCCGGGGTCGCGGATTTTCTAAGCCAGAACCCCTCGGACATGAATGCCGCTTCTTTGAAGCTCTACCAGGCATACGCATTGAGCTTTCTGCAATTGCTGATCGGCCTGCCGAATGGAAAGGCCTGCCTGGTTTCCTATATTGGCGACCTGCCACTGGGGACCGACGCCCCCTCTGTGGATTTGATCAAGCACTTCCCCACCCTGAATGGATCCGGGGAAACCCTGGGAAAATGGTGGACCCTCAGCCTGGCAAATATTTCCGCGTCCGACCGGTACAAGGGCCTCACCCAGGAGGAAACCGAGAAACGGCTCGCCGTATTGCTCAAATTCACGATTCCAACCAAAAAAGCGGGCGAAACAAAAATATTTTCCATCGAGGATTACAAGGATTTCATCAAGCTCCCCCAAGCGAAGGCGGTACTCGCAAATGTGGCCTCCAGCCTGCAAGCCCTCAGCGCCCAGTCCGCTCCACTCTACCGCCCCATCACGAGCGAGTACCACGATATCGCCATGGAACTGCAACATGGCAAAACCAGACACATCGACGTGCGCCTGAAGAATGTCGCGAAATACCGTGAGATGATCTCGACCCGCACTGAACAGGTGGAGGACTATTTAAACTGGTTTGAAGCCACACAAATGACGACCCGCAGCAATTCTTTTGAGGATTACATGAAAACTGCGGACGAGCTTTCGAAAGATGCGCCCAAGCGGGATGACTTGATATCCAAGTACCTCGACGGCATCGAGTTGCAACTACAATAGCTGTTCTTCGCTGTTTTCAGTGGCACAACCGGCGCCTATTCGAAAAAATGTCATCCTGAGTGAAGCGGAGGCCTTGCGGAGCGGAGTCGAACGGATCTCTAACTATTTCCCTGCCTCTTACACGTCGCAATGAAAAGCGTGAATCGCTAAAACAAAATATTCTCCACAAACCGGCTGATATGCTCCAGCGGCTTCTTATGCCTTCGCGTCAAAACAACCAGATTGCGTGAAAAGCGCTCAGGCATGCGGATTTGCTGGATGGATTTTTTACGGGGATAAAATGCAAGAGCGCGCCGGGGCACCAGGCTCACGCCCATCCCAAGCGCAACGAGATTGATAATGAGATCAAAGTTGTCCATCTGCGTCACAGGCGCAGTTTTCACGCCTTTACGCGTCAACCATTGTTGGACCTGTCGGCCTGTGTTCGATTCTTCATGGATCAATAGCAAATGCTGTCCGCCCAGCCAGTCGCGCCAGAGCGATTCCTTCTTCGGCGGCGGCAATGTCTTCGGGGCGATTAATGCAAATTCATCTTTGAATTGATGAGTCACCTTCAATGTCTTCGACAGTCTCTCAGGCGGGCACAGCACCCCCACATCCAGCTCATTTGCTTCGAGATTGCTTAAAATTTCCTGGCTCGCTTGATGAGAGACTTTCGAAATCACATCGGGATGCTTCCGCTGGTTTGCAAAGAAAAATCCGGGTAGATGCGCCAGGCAGATACTCCTCGAAACACCCACCCTCACCTCTTTCGGAGCATTCACATACTGCGCCAGCAATTGCCGCAACGTGGCATCAATATCGCCCAGGGTCTTATTGGTTTCGCGCAACAGAAATTCACCCGCTGGAGTAACACCCACCCGGCGCGTGGTGCGTTCCAGTAACTTCAGGCCCAGCGACGTTTCCATATTCTGGATCTGGCGCGTAATCGCGCTTTGCGTCAGCCCTGCAATCTCGCTCGCCTTCGTAAAACTCCCATGCTTCGCCACAAGATGAAACAAATGCAGTTCATAGATATCGAACGGCGTCGTAGGCAGATATTGATTCATTTAATTCATAAATCTATACCACTTATGAATTTCTATCAAAACCTTTTGTTGGCTACAGTGCTTCAAACAACACAAGAAAAAAACATATGGCTGATAGAAATAACAAATTACCCGAAAACGTCCCCGGAGCTTTTTACGTCGATGACTCCTGCATTGATTGCGATCTCTGCCGCTCAAATGCTCCTCAATTTTTCACGCGGAATGATAGCAGCGGATATACCTACGTTTACAAACAACCCGTAACCCCGGAAGAAATCGCGCTTGCAGAAGATGCTCTCACCGGCTGCCCTACAGAGACAATTGGGAGCGACGGTCTTTCCACTTGAAACGGGCTTCACATTGCTAATTGGTCGGAAAATTTCATACCGCTGAAGAGAAGCGCATGCTATAGTCCTGACATGAGCGAAGTCATTTTCGAGGTGCGCGAGGATGAAACAGATGGTGGCTTTGTCGCCACTGCGTTAGGGCACGCCATCGCCACCCAGGCGGATAGCGTCGAGGAATTGCGCGAAATGGTGCGCGATGCCGTACGCTGTCATTTTGGGGATGGAGCGCCCGGCCTCATGCCGAAGATTATTCGCCTTCACTTCGTGCGGGATGAAGCTCTCGCGGTGTGAAGATTCGGCATATACCCTTGAGATCAGAGGGCTGGTTTCGTTAAATGAGTTGACCTTCACTCAAACCCCTTATGGCCAAAAAATCTTCGACCCAACTCAAGGGCGCGCTACAATCAAAACAGTATGTGCGTTTCAAGCGACGCTTCGAAGATTCGTCCATCCACGGCTACGTCCTCGATATCGGCCCGAAGTTCTTCCTTTTGGCATTGGTTAGCGATCGCATCTGGTTTGATGGCTTCGAGTGCTTCCGCCTCAGCGATGTAAATGGATTGGTGGCCCCTCACAATACGAACTTCGTCGAATCGGCTCTGCGGAAGCGGCGTGACAGCATGCCAAAGAAACCCCGTGTAGGTCTCGGGAGCATTGAAGAACTGCTGCTGACAGCGGGCCGGGTGTTCCCTCTTGTGACAATTCATCGTGAGCAGGTCGATCCTGACGTGTGCTGGATTGGCCGGATTCTCGGCGTCAAGAAAGGTCGTGTATCCATGCTTCAGATCAATTCCCATGCAGAGTGGCATGATAAACCAAGCACATACCTGCTACGAGAGATCACCCGCGTAAACTTTGGTGGCGACTACGAGGATGCCCTTCATCTTGTTGGAGGAAATCCCAACAAGCAGAAATAAAATGTCAGGCTCTTTGGACGCCGTGCTTTCTAAACCAACACTCACGGCCCTCCCCAAAAAAATGCTCAAACGCCCAAACATCCTCTTCCTCATGAGCGACGAGCATCGCGCGGATGTCACCGGCTACGAAGGCAACACCGTGATCCGCACGCCCGTCCTCGACGAGCTCGCCCGCACCGGCGTCGTCTTCCGCAATGCCTACACCCCCTCCCCCATCTGTGTGCCGGGACGCCAATGCATCACCGCCGGCCAGCTCCCGAAGACATGCCGTTGCGAAGGCTGGATCGATCTCGAGCCAGGCTACCGCACCATCCCGCGCGAATTCTCCCGCTACGCCTACGTCACGGCGTGCAGCGGCAAGCTCCACCACGACGGCCCCGACCAGATGCAGGGCTGGAAAATCCGCCTCTCGCCCGACGCGGAAATCAGCGACCACCACATCGCGGACAAGATCACGGAGGAATTCGCCCGCTACACCCCCGCCCCCGGCACCGGCAAATGGTCAAACCAGCGCGAGCTCGAGGAAGCCCGCCCCGGCGACGGCCCGGCCCAGCAATTCGACCGCCGCGCCACCACAGCCGCACTCGATTTCCTCGACCGCTATTTCCAGGACCCGCTCTACCACCGCCCGCAATCCCACCGCCCGCTGCTCTTCAACCTGAGCCTCCTCCAGCCCCACTACCCCTACTTCACCACGCAGGAACTCTTCGACTACTACCTCGACTGCGTCCCGATCTACTCGGAAAAACCATGCGGCCACCCCGTGCTCTCCCAGAGCCAGCAATGGCAGCCCGTGAATGTCTCCGACGACACCGTCCGCCGCGCGACCGCTACCTACTACGGCATGGTCGAGACCATCGATACCTGTTACGGTCAGGTTCTCCAGCGCCTGCGCGACCTCGGCGAAAACCTCGACGACTGGATCATCATCTACACCTCCGACCACGGCGAAATGCTCGGCGAGCACGGCATCTGGGAAAAAACGCGCTTCTACGAAGCCAGCGTCCGCGTCCCCTTGATCATCCGCTGGCCAAAAAACTTCGCAGGCGGACGCATCATCGATGAAAACGTAAACCTCTGCGACCTCTTCGCCACCCTCTGCGACATGGCCAGCCTCGAAATTCCCGCCGGCCTCGACAGCCGCAGCCTGCTCCCCCTCCTGCAAGGCAACGCCACCGCATGGAACAACGAATCCATTTCCCAGATGGGCAAGGACCACATCATGATCAAGCGCGACGCCCTGAAATACCAATACTACGGCGACCAAATCCCCGAAGTCCTCTTCGACCTCAAATCCGACCCCCGCGAAACAACGAACATCGCCACCTCCCCCGAACACCAGTCCGCAATGACCCACTTCAGAGCACGCCTCGCCGAGCTAGGCCACGGCCCAAACGCCGACCCCCACTACAAAAACGCCGGATATTGAATTCAGAAAAAGCGTTCTGAGTTTAACTTTTTAACCATTTACATTTTTAACTTCCGAAATAACGCGCCCTTAGCGGTTTAATTTACCACCACCGCCCCCGGCACCAAAATCGCATCCTTCATCCCATGCAGCAGCTTCTTGTCCGCAGGGCACACCGTCGCCAGCGCCCCGCGCAGCTCCGCCCTGTTGTTGATGATGAAATAGTAAGGGCACAGCCGCACACGCCCGTGCATCGTCTCGATCTGGCCCGTCGCGGGGTTCAGGTAACGCTGCGCCACCAACCGCCCCTTGTGGAACCGCTGCAAGATCCTCGGCTCTGTGCGGAACCTCTCCTGCGCCCGGTCCACCGCCGCCTTCCACTCCTGCTGCGGCATGTCCGCTCCCAGCGACACACCCCGGCTCCCCCAGCCCAGCTCCGAGAACCCGCTCACCTTCATGATCAAATCCCGCTGCTTCTGGCTGAAATGCGCCAGCTCCTCCCACGAGTGGATGTTCAATTCCGGGATCACCGCATGCTGCGGAATCGGTGTCGGATCGACGATCCATGTATAGGGAATGAATTGCTGCAACCGCAGCCAATGCTTCTCCCCCAGCTCCCTTCGCCAGAATTCCCGCAAAGGCCGCATCCAGAAAAGCGCAAACCACATCTTCTCCTCCAGGTAAGGCTTGATCGGCGGCGTCACCGTCACATCCCCCGCCAGCGCCGCCCGCATCAAAGGCCCCGACGACGCAATATTCGGCAAATCAAAAAGCTCAAAAAAGCGATAAACCCTCCGCTTCTTCTTCCCTATCTCCGGCGGCAACTCATACCCCTCCGCATCCATCACACGCAGAGCCTCTTCCTTCCGCCCTCCGCCCTCATCCCTCAGCCCTTCTTCCTTCCTCGCCTGCCGCGCCAGCCAAAGCATCTCCGGCCTGTAAGTCCCCGATTCCGCCGAAATCACAATATCCCCCTCCGGCATGATCGACCGGAACCCCTCGATCATCCCATCCGCCCCGCCGAGGATGTCGTGCGTGCCAAAGCTCGCATAGGTCTGGTTCAGCCAGGCCGTCAGCCCGATTCCGCCCGGTACCGTATCCAGTTCCGCGATCGTAAAAGCAGGCCGCCCATCCGGCCCCGGCTCGGTAAGAATGATATCCGGCCGGATCACCTGCGAAACATCGTCACGAAACCTCCTCTGCCTCGAATACTCCACCAGCTCCGGCGGCTTCCCGAGATCGAGATAATCCGCCACCCACCCCGGCTGCTTCCCCTGCACACTCATGTGGTAGAGAAGATTGCACGCCCGGTTGAAAAGATTCAGCCGGTGCCCCAGCTTCTCCAGTTCATCCATCAGCCGTTCATCGATCGCAAACGGCTCCGGCGAAATCATCCACTCCTTGTCCGCAAAAAGCCCCTCCGCTGGCATCGCCGCCCGCACCGCCGCTACTTTATCAAAGTCAGTTTGCATCACGAGGCAAAGCCTCCCAAAAAAATCCTCATTACCAGGCTCCATCCCCGCATCCTCGTTAAGAGGCTCCAGCCTCGTAACGCAATTGTCCCCGAAGCTCCAGCTTCGAAAAGCGTCGCAATCAATCGGATACACGAACTGGAAATAGCGTAGTCTCTCATCACACCAAAATCTTCAACGCCTGCCTTACCAGTTCCTCCGTCGTCCCCGCAGCCACCCCCTGCTTCTGCGCCTGCTGGATCGCCTTGTGCGCATCGACCTGCTTGTAGCCCAGTGAAATCAGCGCCAGCACCGCGTCGTTTACCTGGCGCTCCTGCGCCGTCGGCGCATGGCTCTCGCTCGCCGCTTCCCACGCCGCTGCGATGCCGACCTTGTCCTTCAATTCCACGATGATCCGCTCCGCCGTCTTCTTGCCGATCCCCTTGGTCTTGGAAAGCAGCCCCGCATCCCCGGCCACCACCGCCGCCTTGAAACTCGAAACGCTGATCCCGCTCAGCACATCCAGCGCCGTCTTCGGCCCGATGCCGGAAACATTGTTCACCAGCAACCGGAAGAGATCGCGTTCCGCAGGCGACATGAAGCCGAAGAGCACATGCGCATCCTCCCGCACCTGCAGATGCGTTAATATCTTGATTTGTGCGCCCACAGCCGGAAGCTTGTCGTAACTTGAAAGCGGGATTGAAACCTGATAGCCCACCCCATGCACGGCCACCACGACTTGCATCGGCAGCGCTTCCATCAGTGTTCCCTCCAAAAAAGTGATCATGATTCGTTCAAGAAGTAATCCCGGATTCACAATTTGCAACCCCGAACACTCCTTTGCCTCACACATGCAATTGAACCACCAAGGCACCAAGACACCAAGGAAGAGAAATTTCGCAAAGCCCCGTCTATTGCGGCTTGTCCCTTCCGTCATTCAATATTGGACGTTGGACGTTGAGCGTTGGAAGTTCGC
>JBAVPB010000398.1:0-38716 GCA_049692655.1 Chthoniobacteraceae bacterium
GGGGTGAAGTCAAAACGGGGTTGCGCGTTAAGGGATCGGACCTCGTATTCTAGCTGACTCCGCCGGGGGGTGAAGTCAAAACATAGGCGTCATCAAGAAACCCGCTGTCCAGATTCTAGCTGACTCCGCCGGGGGGTGAAGTCAAAACCAAGGGATGCGTTTCCCACGGGAAGAGCAGATTCTAGCTGACTCCGCCGGGGGGTGAAGTCAAAACTTTACAACGGACTCCCCCGCCAGGGCCGAAATTCTAGCTGACTCCGCCGGGGGGTGAAGTCAAAACGTAAACCTTGGGCTCGCGGTCGATCACGGCATTCTAGCTGACTCCGCCGGGGGGTGAAGTCAAAACGGTTAAAGGCGGATGGAACCTGGTCGAACCATTCTAGCTGACTCCGCCGGCATGTAATAGTTGTTTCTTGGAGCGTGTCATGCATCTTTATCTGCCATGTAAGGGAGGATTGTGTCGCCCTTACAGGGCTGTAAGAATTTTAGGAACGTTTTCCCGGGGCTTCACCCCGGGCTATCACATTGCACCCCGTTGGGGCTGGGAACAAAGTGCGTGGCGCTCTTTAATCTCTCCGGGTCAATTTCCCGCCGCTTGCGGCGTTCTCATTGAACTAACTGACTGAAATACCCCGTCCGCTTGCGGCGGGGTTGGTTTAATATTGCTTGTTCAGATGCGGCCCGAATGGATGCTTTGAGTCTGATGTTTCCTATTTCGGATGTTGCGTCTAAAATAGTGGATTCTCTTTACCATATACCCTTGAAACCTTTTCTAAAACTCGGCCAGACCTGCACTCCGGATGGATCTCTATTTGCGCTGCATGAGCACGATGGCGAATATTTTTTTAAGGTTAATGGGCGTCAGCTCATGAGCACCACCTCGACGACTTCGGAACTGGCGCTGGCCCAGTTGTGCTGCCAGGGGCTCAGGAGTCGCAAGAGCGTGCGCGTGCTGATCGGGGGGCTTGGGTTGGGTTACAGTCTTCGGCGGGTCATTGAACTGGTGGGCCCGGATGCGATTATGGAGGTGGCGGAATTGCTGCCGGAGGTGGTTGCATGGAACCGGGAGTTCCTCGGCCGGGTGAATGGCGCTTTGCTGGATGATCCACGGGTCAAAGTTGTGATAGGGGATGTGTTTGAGGTTATTCGCAATGCTGCAAATGCGTGTTACGATGCCATTCTTCTGGACGTGGATCACAGCCCGACCTCTTTGGTGCAGCCGAAGAATTCGCGTCTTTACGATCGATCGGGTTTTGGGCTCATTTCCCGGACTCTGAAGGCCGACGGAAAGGTGGCCTTCTGGTCCGCCTCCGAGGAGCCCGGGTTCCTGCGAAATCTTATTTCCGCGGGTTTCAAAGCAGAGGGATTTCCTGTGAAAGCCCATGAACGGGCAAGGCGTGCGGCCCATGTGATCTATGTGGCGGAGCGTGTGCAGAAGGGATGAGGGCGGAGGGCGGAGGGCGGAAATGGGATCGGTAATCGGTAATCAGTAATCAGTAATCAGTAATCAGTGGGGGAGGCGGAGAGCTCACCGCCAAGATGGAATCCCATGTGCTTGACCGCTTGTGCTCCATGTCATAGGCTCCTTTTATGTCCGACGATCTTCGTTATACGAAGTTGGCCCTTGGCAATGGGGCAGGTGCGATTCCGGCGCTTGGTTTTGGGACGCTGATTCCCGATCCTGTCGCTACCAGAAATGCGACGAAGGCGGCGCTGGAGGCTGGGTTTCGCGCGCTGGATACTGCGGAACGTTATGGGACGGAGAAGGAGGTGGGCGAGGCGATGCAGGAGGTGTTCGGGGCGGGGAGGATCAAGCGGGAGGATGTGTTTGTCGTCACGAAACTCTGGAATACGAATCATCGCCCTGAGCGCGTCAAAGCGGCGTTTGAGGCGAGTCTCAAGAAGCTACAGCTCGATTATCTCGAGCTCTATCTTATTCATACTCCGTTTGCTTTCCAACCCGGAGATACGCAAGACCCGAGGGATGCGAACGGCAATGTGATTTATGACAAGGGGGTGACGCTATTGGAGACATGGGGGGCGTTGGAGGAGTTGGTGAAGGAGGGCAAGTGCGGGGCGATCGGGTTATCCGATGTGGGCCTGGAGAAGGTGAAGGAGATCTTTGATGCGGCGACGATCAAGCCGGCGGTTGTTCATGTGGAATCGCATCCGTATCTGCCGGAATGGGAGCTTTTGGACTATTGCCGGAAGCATGGAATCGTGCTGCAGGCTTTTGCGCCGCTGGGGCATAATAGCGAGCCTAACTTGCTGGCGGATCCCGTGATCACGGCCATTGCCAACCGGGTCGGCAAGACTCCGGCGCAGGTCGCGCTCGCGTGGGGGATTCAACGCGGGACGGCGCTGCTGACTACTACAAAGACGCCCGGCAGGATGGCGGAAAATTTTGATGTCACGACCCTGCCTGAAGATGCCATGCGGGAGATCAACGGAATCGAGACGCGGGTGAGGTTTAATGCCGTGGTGCAGACGGGTGTTCCGGGGTTTATTCCGAGGAAAGGCTAAAGGCTAAAGTGAAGAAGGGGAAGTGTGGCTGCGGCAGGGTTTGCCTAGCCATTTCGGTACGAAGCCCTTGATTAAGCCGTCCGGAGTTCCGCAGCCCCTTCCGGGGCTGAGTTGGTTTTATGCGAG
The DNA here is from genome assembly GCA_049692655.1 of Chthoniobacteraceae bacterium. Lineage (GTDB taxonomy): Bacteria > Verrucomicrobiota > Verrucomicrobiia > Chthoniobacterales > Chthoniobacteraceae > DASZPK01. The sequence continues at coordinate 2,650 of JBAVPB010000398.1, forward strand.
CTGCCGGTGGTTTGCACACACCGGCTAATATCCGTAAAGCCTCCGGCTTAAAGAATAGGAACTGTATGTGCCGTAAAACTAAATTTCCACACGGGATAACTTTTGGGGCTTGGAGCGTGTCATGCACTTTCGTACGCCGCGACGACGGCCCGCTGGGCCGTGGCTACAACGATTGGCTTGGAGTCATCGAATATATTATATAGACGATGGCTGCGATCCTTTCAGGATCGATTCTTCATACGATATGTGTCCGGGGGTATCGCTCGTGCCTCGCTCGACCCCCGGCTGCTGTGGCTGTGATGGCTTCGCCATCAAAAGACCAGAGTGTATCATGTGCTATCAACATTGAATGGAATCAGGAATTGAGAGGTGGGGGAGGGTGCAACGCCCTTGGCGTTGATGGAAATGGGAACTCGAACCCAGGGCAGGCACTCCTGCGTCGCGCCAACCCTGAGCTGGAGGACGGAACACCTTTGGTGTTCTCAATGTTCGGTTGAAATTGCATAACAGGCTCTGGCGCTGGGGAGACGGCCCACAGGGCCGTGGCTACAACGTCCGGGGTTGGTGGGCGATGGTGTTATTCGTCGTTGCGCTTTTTCATTTGGGACCAGCCAAACCAAATCCATAGGGCTGCGAGCACGAGGAAGACGGGGCCGCTGGCTGCGGGCCAGACCAGCTCCAGGAGCCATGCTATGCCTGATGCAACCAGAATGCCGGCTGCAAGGGTGAGTGCCATTGTGGCAAGGAATCGCATGGCGGATTTTTCAGTTGATAGAGGTCGGGTCCGGTGTGCGGGCGGCGCCGGGTGGTTTTCACGAAAAGGCCCGCTGAAGCTCTTTTCAGCGGGCCACTTTATCGAAGATACCCAACTGCCCTTTGGGCTGACAAATTTTTCTGCCGCGGCGTTAGCCGCGAAATCAAAGGATGGCCCGCGCGGTGTTTCCGCGCAGGCCACCGGTTTGATTTTTGTGTTTAGAACTTCACGTTACAGTCCAACTGCATGAGGCTGTAGTTGTGCAGTGTCGGAGTGCTCGAGGAGTTCGAGATCGTGCCGCCTGCACCGCCGGTGCCGAGGGATTTGTCGATGATCGAACCGTAGTTATACTCCGCATTGAGCGTCACGGCGTCGGTGAGCGCATAGCCCACCTGGCCGACGATGCCCTGCATGTTCAGGTGCGCGTCGAAGATATCGTCGTCGATCAGGTTAGGATCGAGCGAGTAGGCGCCGCTGTACTGGTAGTAAGCAGCAAGGGTCCAGTCGCCCTTTTTCTTGATCTTGTTGATCCTGAACCCTGCCTGGAAGGCGATGCCATCGGTTTTGCCGGGATGAGCGGCCACTTTCGTGCCGTTATCGTTGAGGAATGGCGTGCCTGCAGCATTAGCGGCGATGAGATCAAACTCGGAGCCATTTGCGCGGGCGTTGGCGGCGAGATTGTCTGCAAAGTCACCAAAGATGGTGATTGGCAGGCCGAATGCGTTGAAGCCGAACTCGATCGGGACATCAATGATTTTCAGATCATTGACACCGACCTGGTTTCCACCCGGATCGCCACTGTACATCGCGCCGAAGTCGCTGTTTTGCTGACCGCTATAGGTATAGAAGGTCGGAGCTGCCTGGAGATACATGCCTTTGTTGAAGTTCAAGCGGCCGCCGAACTGCGCACCAAACATCCATGTGTCATTCCTGCCAGCCGAGGCTGTGGAAGTGCCGAACTGGTTTTGTGGAGAGGCTGTGTCATAGACGAGTTCCGCAATGTTTGCAAAAACGTCAACCGTCATGCCACCGGGTTCGCTGGTGACAACTTCCTTGCTGCTCTTGCCGTCTTTATCATAGCCAGCTGTTGTGGATCCGTTTCCGAATGGTCCAAATGTGTATTTGAACTGCTCGGCAAATCCTTCAGGATTGATATCCGGATCCCATACCATAGGCGTGGCGATAAACGGATTTGGCATCTTGCCGCCTTCCACAGTGAGCCAGGAAGCGAGCTTGTATCTCATGTAGAGCTGGCCCACGAAAATCGTGTTGCCGAAATTCACACTCGTCACAGCCGTAGAAGTCGTGGGAGTTACGCTGGTAACGGCGCCTGCGGCGTTCTTTTTGACTGTAAAACCGCTTACCACAGTCGTTGTGGTCGTATTGGCTTTGCCGAAAGGCGCAGTATTGGTCTGGCCCTGGCTTTCCGTGACGTTGGTGGAACGGCCGTTGTTGCTCGTCTCGAGGCGGATGCCCAAAAACCAGTCATCAGTCAACGTAACGTCCGCACCGAGGCGCAGGCGGTAACGAACACGATCCGCATTGGCCGTATCGTGCGATCCTGCCGGCGGGAGATCTGCTCCGCCTTCACGGTACTCGTAACGGAGACGGGCGTCGCCGTAGAGCCTGATCTGTTGCACCGGGGTGGAGAGGCTGAGCTTTCCGGCCGGGGTGGATGCGTATTGCTGGGCGAGTTCCGCCTTGGTCTGCTCGGCTTCCTGGGAGCTGATGACTTTTTTCTTCACCAGCAGGTCGAGCAGCGCGGAATCGTCCTGCGCTTTCGCAGCATTTGCAGCCAGCGCGAACGCAGCCACGAATGCAATTAGCTTAAGTTTTTTCATTATTTATCCTTGGGTTTTTTTAGGTTGTGCCCGAGTCGCGGCTTGCTATTGCCATGACGACCCCGGGCGGCCGTTCTTTCAAACGACGCGTGCAGATTGAAACGGAATTGTTACAATCCTGTGACGTGAATGTTACAATTGTGTGACAAAATCTTTATCCCGATTTTACAAAGGGAAAAGAGGGCTGAATAATTTATCCGCAGGGAGTTTTACTCCACCACGGAGTCGAGATTTCCATCCGCGAGGCGGGTATGGATCTTTTCACCTTTTGCAGCCTGGGCGGCGGAGCGGATGAGCGCGCCGGCGCTGTTGGTGGTGATGCTGAAGCCGCGCTGGAGGGTGGACTCCGGGGCGAGGACACGGAGGAGGGACTGGAGGTTTTTTACGGAATGGGTGGCTTCCTGCATGCGCTCGCCGAGCCGCTGCGAGAGGCGGGTATTAAGCGTCGTGAGGGTGTGGCGCTTGATTTCGAGATACTGGTCGGGGCGGTGCTCGCGCAGTTTTGCGAGGAGGTGTTTCACCTGCTCCGTGCATTCCGCGAGCGTGGATTCCGTGTTGAAACGGAGTGCTTTTTCCGCGAGGTCGATGCTCTGCCATGCACCTGCTATGAGGTTCGCGGGCTCGCGGAAGAGTGCGCCGCGTGCGGCGAAATCGAGGCGGTTCCGCCAGTGGTCCATCGCGGCGGTGAGGTTGCGGGTGATCGCATTATCACAGGCGCGCAGGTGGCGGAGCAGGTCGGCATTATCGGGCGCGATCAATTCCGCGGCGGCGCTCGGCGTGGGAGCGCGGAGATCGGCGACGAAATCGGCGATGGTGAAATCGATCTCGTGGCCGACCGCGGAGACGACGGGAAGCGCGGAGTCAAAAATGGCGCGGGCGAGGATTTCCTCGTTGAACTGGCTGAGATCCTCGGCGCTTCCGCCGCCGCGCGCGACCACGATGACATCCACGCCGAGCGATTTGTCGTCATTGAATTCCGCGACGGCACGCGCGATCTCCAGGGCGGCTCCGTCGCCCTGCACGCGCGCGGGATTGATCACGATACGCATCCACGGGGCGCGGCGTTGCAGGATGTTCAGCATATCGCGGATGGCAGCGCCCGTGGGGGATGTCACGATGCCGATGGAGGCGGGGAAGCGGGGGAGGATTTTTTTGCGGGCGGGGTCGAAAAGCCCCTCGGCATCCAGCTTCTTTTTCAGGGCCTCGAATTTCGCCTGGAGCAGGCCGGCCCCGGCGGGCTGGACCACCTGCACGATGATCTGATACTGCCCGCGGGCCTCGTAAACGGTGAGGTCGCCGCGGATCTGCACCTGCATGCCCTCCGCCAGCGTGACATTGCGGAGCCTTGCGGAAGACTGGTAAAACAGCACGCAGGAGACCTGGCATTTTTCATCCTTGAGCACGAAATACTGGTGGCCGGAGCCCTGCTTGCGGTAGTTTGAAATCTCCCCCTCGACCCAGACATTGCCGACGCTTTTCTCGAGGGCGCCGCGCACCCGGCGGGTCAACTCCGTGACGGTGAAAACCTCGGGGCCCATTGATTTCAGGAAATTATCGGCAAACATGGGTGTTATACTCTGTTTATATGCTGCTGTGGAATGGCTTGTTTTGCTGATAGAGGGCGAGGCGCGCCTTGATGGAATTTGCAAGGTCATCGCGCCCCTCTTCCTTCGCCAGGCGGAGCGCCTGGGTCGCCAGATCGACCGCCTTGTCGAAACGGCCCACCTCGGCGTAGGCGGCAGCGGCGGTGTTCAGGGAAATGGCGTCCTGCCGGAATGTGAGGCCCATCGCCCGCTCCACGAGCGACACGGCCTCGGCGCCGTTGCGGAGGCTGTCGTTTGCATTCGTGGAGAGGATGGAGGCGAGATTGTAGAGCGTCTCGATCGAGTTCGGGCGTAGGCGGAGCGCCTCGCGGTAATGCAAGACAGCCTCCTGCGTGCGCCCGCATTTTGCGAGGGTGGCGGCGAAGTTGTACTGGGTGTTGAAATGATTTGGCTGAATATCCAGCGCCATTTCCATTTCGTTGAGCGCCTCCTGGATGCGGCCCTGGTTGACGAGGAGGATGGCGAGATTGTCGTGGGCCTCGAAGAATGTGTCATCGAGTTTCAGGCACTGGCGGTAATGGTACTCGGCCTCGGCCATTTTTCCCTCGCGCATCAAGGCCGTGGCGTAGAGATACTGGACATTCGGATATTCCGGGGCGATGAGCGCGGCGACTTGCATGTGCTTGAACGCCTTCTCCTTCTCCCCGAGGCGGAGCAGGCCATCCGCGAGGTTCAGGCGGGCCTTGAGGAAATGAGGATCGACCTTGAGGGCCATTTCGTAGCGGGCAACGGCGCCCTTGAGGTCGCCTTTTTTAGAGAGCGCCAGGCCGTAATCGAGATCGGCCATGGGGTTTTCGTAGCCCGATTTTATCTTAAGCGCGTGTTCGTAATGGGCGATGGCTTCATCAACGTGATCCTGTTCCGCATAGGAGGCGCCGAGATTCACCTCCGCGATGTAATTATCCCTGGTGATCGCGATTGCGCGGCCGAAAAGCGCGATATCGTTTTTCCAGTAGGGAAGCTGAAAACCGGTGGCGCAGATGCACAGCCCGACGGACAAGACGCCCAATACGGGGGGAAGATCGGGGCTGAGCCTGGCTTTTTGAAACAGCTCGGGCATTCCCCATACGAGCATGATGAAAAGACCTGTGAGCGGCACATAGGTGTAGCGGTCCGCATAGGCCTGCGCGCCGACCTGCACGAGCCCGATCACCGGGACGAGCGTGCCGAGATACCAGAGCCAGCCGGTGAGCATGTAGGGATGCCGCTTATAGGTGGCCAGCATGAGCCATGAGATCCCGGCGAGCAGGGCGAAGGAGGCAAGGAGGAGCCAGACGGGCCATTTCGATGGCTGGGGGTAAAGCATCGCCAGGTTCACCGGCCAGAACATCTTGTAGATGTATGCGGCGTAGGCGATGAGGGCATTTTGCAGCCTGTAGAAAAAGGAGAGATCATTCAGCGCCACGACCGCGTTATCACGCTGCGCGATGTAGGTCGCCACGCTGGAGAGGATGCTGAGGGCGAAAAAGGGGATTTTCTCGACCCAGATCCGCCTGCTCCATGAGCGATTGAGCGGCCAGAAATCGAGCAGCAGCAGGACTGCGGGGAGCGTCACGACCATGGGCTTGGACATCACGCCGCAGGCCATGAAGAAGAGCGCGGCGGCATAGTATGAGAGGCGGTTTTTTTCGGTGTATAAAAAGTAGGCGCCCATGGTGAGGAGCCAGAAGAATGTGCTGAGCACATCCTTGCGCTCGGCCACCCATGCGACGGACTGGATGTGGAGCGGATGCAATGCAAAGAGCGCCGCGACCATCGCGCTTTTCCATGCGGCTTTGGTGGTGCGTGCCAGGACCAGGAAAAGGAGGAGGGTGTTGAGGATGTGGAAGGCGAGGTTTACCAGGTGATGCGCGCCGGCGTTAAGCCCGAAAAACTGGTAGTCCGCCATGTGGGAAATCCATGTGAGCGGGTGCCAGTTATTTGCGTAATTGGTGGTGAAGGCCCAGCGGATGACGTCCCATTTCAGGCCGGCGCGGACCCAGGGGTTTTCGGTAACGTAATCGTTGTCGTCGTAATTAACGAAATTGAACGTGCCCACACGCCAGTAGGCGGCCACGGTGAGCAGGAAGAGCCCGAGACAAATGAGGAGGGTCTGGCGGCGCGATGTGCGGAGCGCGGAAGGGAGGGAAAGGTTCATCGTTGAGGGCTGGGGGGCATGGGATTTATGTTTAGGTTATCATCGAGGGTTTGTCCATGGCGGGGCGGTTGAGTTGTGCGTTTTTACTCTGGAGCGCCTTGACTGGGCTTGACCGGTCTTGACTATTTTTTTGGGGAAGGGAAGGTTTACCGCCAAGGACGCGAAGGACGCAAAGGGGGAGGGAGGAACGTCCAACTTTTAGGCCGGTTTAAGCCGGTATAGGGTGGTTATTTGTCGTGTTTGCCGCTACCGGCTTTTTTTTTTTGAGTCGCTCTGGTTTGATTCAGCCTGATTTGGTTTGATTTTTGGGGTGCGACTCAAAGGAGAGTCCAGACTAGGGGGAATCGTCCGCAGATTGCGCAGATTGACGCAGGTTTTTGGCTTTGTTTGTGGGCATATTGGCTTTGAAATGGCTTAAAAATGGGTTTGTTTGGCTTTGAATTGGCTTTGTTTTTTGGGCTCCAACAGAGTAAAAATTGGCTTTGTTTGGCAAAAATGTAGTTTTTTGGGAGGTATGTTGGCCTGGCTGCGATCCTTTCAGGATCGATTCGTAACTGGGGTGTGTTTCCGGGGATGTCATTCGTTCCTCCTTCGACCCTCCGACTGCTGTGGCTGTGATGACTTTGCCATTGGGAACCAAGGCAGACGATTTGAAGGCTCGTTTACGAATGAGTTCCCTGCCCCCATTTCACACCATGGTTTTGGCTTATTCTTTTATATTGGCAGAATGTGTTTGTGAAAGCAAGTAAAATGTTATGTATTTTTAAGTTGTGTGGAAATCGGAAAATGGGGTGATTTTCTCTGTTGAGGGGGAAGGTATGGGTTGTGTGGCGGCTTGGGGGCGAAAAATAATTCAAGGAAAATGGCGGGGTTCCTTGTTGAATGTCGCGGGGCAATCCGTATTCTGAAATCCCCGTGAACGATGCCGCCCCCGTAACTGAAAATTCCCACGCCGGATTGATGAGGCTGGGCAGGATACTGATCGTGCTGGCGGGGATTTTTGTGGGGCAGGCTTTGCTTTACGGGCCGTCGTTGACGGGGGAGAAGATTTTGCTGCCCCTGGATATCCTGGAGCAGCCGTATGTCTATATCCCGACGATGTCGCAATCCGTGGCGCCGGCGCATAACCGGATACAGATCGACCTGGTGGCGCTTGGCGAACCTGCGCGCAGGTTTGCGGCGAAGGAGATCCATGCGGGCCGGTTTCCGCTGTGGAATCCGAATCAATATGCTGGGGCGCCGGTTGTGTTTTCCAGTTTCTCGCCGTTCTTTTTGCTGAGCGCCTGTTTCAGGTCGCCGGTGGTGATCCCGTGGATACAAATGCTGCTGGCTTGCGTCGCGGGGTTGGGAGGATACGCTTTTTTTAGAAGAGGGCTGGGGGTCAACTTCTGGCCGGCTGCGATCGCGGCGTGGTGTTATCCGCTCACGGCTTTTTTTGTGCTGTGGCAGGGGTATGGGGTGGAGTATCCCGTGGCATGGCTGCCGTGGATGCTGCTCGCGGTGCAGATGATCGTGGAAGGGAGGGCGGCTTACGGGGGCATCGGCCTGGCGGCGCTCACTTGTCTGACCATTGTTTCCGGAAACCTCGACGTGTCGGGGCAGGTGCTGCTGGTGTCGGGGCTGTATGCGCTCTTCCGGTATTTTTTAGTGCATGGGCGGAAATGTTTCAGCCGTGCGGGGATTGCGACGCTGGCTGTGCTGACGATCGCGTGGGCGCTGGGATTTGTGCTTGCCTCGCCGAGCCTGATGCCGGGGCTGGAGTATGCGAAGACCGGGGCGCGCATGTCGCGACGCATCCATGGCAGCGAGGAGCGTCCGCCGATCGGCCTGAGCACGCTGCCGGAGGTGGTGATGCCCACTATTTACGGAACGGATGAGACAGGGAGCTACCCGAATTACCCCGAGACGCAGGGGAATCTGCCGGAGAGTTCGTCATCGGCCTATATCGGCCTGTTTGCGGCGCTGCTGGCCGCGCCGCTGGCATTTTGCAGCAGGCGGCACCGGTGGCTGAATTGCTTCTGGATGTTTTTGATCCTGTTTGCGCTGAGCTGGAACCTCAATTTCCGTCCGCTGGTCGCGCTGCTGCGGCTGCCGGGGCTGAATCTGATGTCGCACAACCGGCTCGTCTTTGCGGCTTCCTTCGCGATGCTCTCGATGGCTGCGACGGGGCTGGATGTCCTCTGGCGGAATGAGGCGCGGCGGCGTTGGTGGTTTGCATTCCCCATCATCCTGCTGGCAGCGATCTATGGCTGGAACGTGTACCGCTGCATGTGGCTGCCGGAGCCGATGGCCACGCAAATGGCGGCATCGGTGACCGATGCGCATCGTGCGGACTGGGTGGTGACCCTTGCAAGGGTGGCCGAGATCCAGCAGTGGTTTGCGCTGCACTACCGGATCGGCGCATTGATGAGCGGCATCGGCCTCGCCTGCTGGCTGCTTTTGTGTTGCTGGAAGGGGAATGGGAGATTGGTTGTGCCGGCGCTCGGGTTCCTGCTGCTGGCCGACCTGGTACGGTTTGGCTGCGGACGGAGCACGCAATGTGACCCGGCGCTTTATTATCCGCGGCCGGCGGTGCTGGATGAAGTCGCGAAATCCACGCCCGGGCGTGTGATCGGATACAAGTGTCTCCCCGCGAGGCTCGCCGAGATGGCGGGGCTGAGCGATGCGCGCGGGTACGATGCGATCGACCCGGCGCGCTATATCGACCTGCTGGGAATCGGGGCTGATCCCAATTCGCCAAATATTCCCTACGCGCTCACGCAGAATCTTTTTCCAAAGGCCAGGCTGGCGCCGCCGGATGACATCCGTCTTTCGCCGGTGATGGACATGCTCGGGGTGCGATACGTGATTTTCCGGGGGATGCCGCCGCCGGCCGCGCATCCCGCATTTCAAGGGCTGGACTACTGGGTGATGGTCAACCACTCGGCGTTACCACGGGTGTTTGTGCCGTCAAGGGTGGAGAGTGTGGGGAGTGACGACGAGGCATTGCAGAAGCTCGCCGCGCCGTCGTTTAATGCGCGCAATGTGGCGTATGTGGAATCACCGGCGGGCCTGCCGGAAGCGATCAAGGGCGCGGCGGAGATCGTGGATGAAATCCCGACGCGCGTGGATGTGTCGGCCCGGATGGAGACTGCGGGTCTGCTGGTGCTCGCCGATCTCTGGGATGTGGGGTGGCATGCTTATCTGAACGGCAAAGAGGTGGAGATTTTGCGCGCAAATGAGGCGCTTCGCGGGGTGGTGGTGCCGCAGGGGGAGTCGAAGGTGGAGTTCCGGTATGAATCCGGAAGCATGGCGCGGGGATGGAGTTTTTTTGCCGGGGCGATTCTGGTGCTTTGCGGGTGGGCGGGGCTGATTGCGCTGTGGGGGAAGACGACAAAACGGCAAGAGGTTAAATCGTTAAAAGGTTAAATAGTTAAAGTTCGCATCAGTTGTCAGTGACCACAAAATGCGGATGCTGCCGTCGGGGTGTATGTCCCTGGGAGGACTCACATTTTTGATTACGTTAATAATCGGGGATCAAAAACAAAATCAGCAGGGGGATGGATTTTTATTTTTGGAAAATCAGGATGGGCGGGATTCAGAAGGAAGTTTAATTCGTCCGGGATGATAATACTGGGAACCGCAAGAACCGGTGAACCAGCATTCCTTGCCCAAGTGTCACCGATAGCCATTGTTGCGGGACCGGGAGGTTCAATTACCCAATCCGCCGGAAGAACTCCCGCCTTGATGTGTTCAATCATGTCGTCGTCGAACTCCAGGCGGAATGCTTTAAACTTCCGGGGTAAGCTGGGGCTGATATGAACGAGCAGTTCAAGGGCGGCCAGCGACTTGGTGTTGCTCGTATATACGATCCTTGTGTCCTTGGAATTCCAACGACCTCCGGCAATTCTTGCTCCTTCTCCTGAGAAAGCGTCGCTGGAACGCCTTTCCGGCACTATGCGCCACGCGATGGTCATTACGAATAAACGCCGTAATCGATCCGGGTGAGCAAGTTTTCCACCTCGCGAGCGCCCACTTCCGTCTCCGCGTAATCGAGCGGAATAGCGCCGCCCAATCCGAACTGTTTCGACATGATCCAGCGCCTGCCTTCCGTCTCCGAACCCAATACATCTATTGCTTTTCCAAATAATCGGGCAAGGCGCAGAACCCTGTCCGATTCCCCTGTCTCCAGCCGTCCCGTGTCTTTACGGCGATGGAGGGTCGATTTGGACATCCCTATTTTTTCCGCAAGCTTTTCCATGGGAAGGTCGAGTTTTATACGCAGATCTTCCAGCTCGGCAATGGGCAAACCTTTGTTTACGAGCAATACGACATCATTAGGGTTGAAGGTTTTTGAAGACTGCTTTGCAGTTCCGTGAATATGCCAGTTGACCAGGCCTTTTGCGACGGCTTTGGAGGTTTTTTCACCAAGTTTCATTTGGGACAAAATATCGTTTCATTCGGAACTAGTCAAATGGAACTTTATTTCGGTAATGGCGGTTGCATTTGAGGCGGGATGATCGGGGCGCGGTAGGGGCGGCCGGAGTTGTAGAGGGTGAGCCTTGACTGGATGAGCTGGCTGAGTTGGATCTGGCCGGAGGCGTCGGCGAGTGCGAGGGCTTGGGTCGCGGTTTTTATGGCCTCGGGGAATCTTCCGGCGTTTGCGTAGGCGGCTGCGAGGATGTCGAGTGGGCCGGCTTCATTTGGGCCTGTGAGTCGGCAGGCTTGCTCGGCGAGGGACACGGCCTGGGTGTCGTTGCGGAAACCGCCGTCTGCGCTGGTGGCGTAGATCCAGGCGAGGGCGTTCATGGCCTGGAGGTTGTCCGGCTGGAGTTGCAACGCGGTGGTGTAGTGCTGGATTGCGTCGGGGATTTTGCCCTTGAAAAGCTGGATGATCGCGATGCTGCAATGGGCTTCCGCAAATGCGGGCTGAAGGCGAAGGGCCTCGGTGAACTGGGCCAGCGCTTCGTCGATGCTGCCGATGTTCATGTAAAGATTTCCGAGGTTGTAATGCGTGTTCGCATTGCCGGGATCGAGCTGCACGGCCTCGGAGAATTGCTTGATGGCCTCATCGGATCGGCCGGCCTGGTTGAGGGCTACGGCGAGGTTGTTGCGCGCGTCCTCGAAATTGGGATTCAAGCGCAATGCCTCCTGGCAGGCGTGGATGGCCTCGTCGAGACAGCCTGTCGCGAGCAATGAGATGCCCAGGTTATTCCATGTCTTGGGATCGGAGGGCTGGATTTGTAGGGCTGTCTTGTAATGCTCGATCGCCTGACCGTGTTGCTGCCGGTCGGCGAGCGCTTTCCCGAGCAGATCCTGCGCGATGTTGTTATCCGTGGTGCAACTGATGGCATGCTCGAAAAGCGCGACGCTGTCGTGCCAGTATGAAGTCTGACGATAGGAAATGACCGATAGGATTCCCAAAACCACGATCGTCGTCCCCCCAAGCACAACGCGGCGATATCGCCGCTCGCCAGCCCACCGCGCCATTCCCCAAGTCAGTGCGACATAAAGCCCGATTTGCGGCAAATAATTGTAGTGATCCGCCCACGCGTGCCTGGAAATCTGCACGATCCCGCATACCGGCACCAGCATTCCCAGGTTCCATAACCACCCCATCCAGAGCCAAGGATACTTTCTTCGCAAAAGAAATATCCCCAGCGAAAGGGATCCCAACAAGACCAGCGCCGCCGGGTACCACCGCAGACTCTCTTCAGGATGCGGATAAATCACAGCCAGCCGCGAGGGCCAGATCATTTTGCCCAAATAAAAAACATACCCTGCGGGAGCTTCGCACATCCGTGTGAAAAACGGGACGTGTGCGGGGTCCATGGAACTCGTTTCCTTCGGGCCGAGCATCGTGGCAACGCAGAAGCCCAACGTGAGCACAAGCAAAGGAATTTTTTCCACCACTACCCGCCAGTTGATGGAAAACCCTTTTGCAGGATTGCTTTGTGCCGGAGTGGACAAAAACAGCCGGTTCAAAGGCCAGTAGTCAAGCAGCAGGAGCACAAACGGCAGGGTGACCAGCATAGGTTTGCACATCAATCCCATGCCGAAAAGGAGGAGGATGAGGAAATACCGGCCGCGACCCTGCCTGTGAACGTAGCGGAGGTAGGCTCCCAGAGTGAGCATGAAAAAGAACCCGCTGAGCACATCCTTACGCTCTGAGATCCATGCCACTGACTCCACCCGCAGAGGGTGGACGGCAAACAACGCCGCCACGACCGCGCTACGCCACAGGGCACCGGTCATTTGCCGGAGTATTAAAAAAAGCAGCGTGGCCGAGGCGAGGTGCAGCAGGACATTCGTGAGATGATGGCCGCCGGCGTTCAGTCCATAAAACTGACAGTCAAGCATGTGGGAAATCGTGACCAACGGATTCCACAGGCCGAATTCCTTACGGGCGAAAGTCGATATAACTCCGCCGGGGGTCAGACCCTGTGTGACTTCGGGGTTTTGATAGACATAAAAACTGTCGTCATAGTTCACGAAGTCAAAACGCGTTGTCTGCCCGAAGACGAGAAGCCCCAGAATCATCAGCAGAGCGCAGATTCCGACAACCATCAATCCACGCCGCCCGGGACTCTCCTTGCAATCATTCATGGAGTGGATAAGAAAAAATGGCGCTATTGCATGTCCAAAAACACCATGGGTGGCGGCGGCATGTCATTTACCGCGCGATGGGAATCTCCTGCTTTTTCTCACTTGAGAGGTAGATGGCGTCGAGCATTTCCATGAGGTAAACGGCTTGCTGGGCGCTGTTGACGGGCTCTGTCTTTGTGAGGATGGAGTCGAGGAAGTTTTCGATCTGGCGCGTGAAGGGCTTGATGGTCGTGTCGATGTCGAGCGGGACGGTGACCAGCTCGCCTTTCTGGTCCTCAAACATGGCGAGGGGATTCACGCGCAGTGTGGCCTTGGAGCCGTAGATGAGCGTGTTTTGCAGTTCGCGTTTTGAGCCTTCGCCGGGGACGTCGTCGGGCAGGTTGGCGGCCCATGAGGTTTCGAGCTGGACGACCGCGCCATTTTCGAAACGGATGAAACCATAGGCGGCATCGTCCACGTCGAACTTCGGCACATCGACCAAGTGATCGAAATTGCGGAAGACCTGGGCGCTCACCGAGATGGGGCGCGGCGTGCCCATGAGATACCAGACGGCATCGAGCGCATGCACGCCGATGTCGATGAGGGCGCCGCCGCCCGATTTCGACTTATCGGTGAACCAGCCGCCGATGCCCGTGGGCGTGCCGCGTGAGCGGACCCAGATAGCGCGCGCGAAGTAGATATTCCCGAGGCGTCCGTCCTCGATGGCTTTTTTGCATGCGAGCATTTCGGCGGAGAAACGCATCTGGCGCCCGAAGAAATACACGAGGCCGCGCTTGGTGGCTTCCTCCTGCAATACCTTCATCTCCGCGGCGTTGAGCGTGGGCGGTTTTTCACAAAAGACGTGCTTGCCCTTTTGCAGGGCGGCGAGGCTTGCGGAAAAATGGAGAGCATTTGGCAGACAGATAACGATGGCATCGAGATCCGGGTCATCGACCATTTCCTCGACTGTCTGGAACGTCTTCTCCGCGTGGAATTCCGCGTTGAATTTTTCCTGCCGCTGCTTATCGGGATCTGCGCAGGAGTAAACCCGGCCGGTGGTGGTTTCGCCCAGTGCAATGGCGTGCTGGAAACCGGGCCAGCCGAGGCCGGCGATGCCGATGTTGAGCGGTGATGCGGAAGTTTTTGTAGTCATGGAATTTTGCGCGACTGATTAAACAGGATTCTGCACGAAAACGCCGCCACGGCATTGCTTCAGGTAATTCAGGCCGTGGACCTGGCCGGTCATCTCGAGCGTGTCGCGGTAAACAGGATCATGCCAGCCCTCGATGTCGATGCTGCCCGTGTAGCCGCCCATGCGGAGGATGCTGATGACGTCCATCCAGTTCGTATCGCCAAATCCCGGGGTGCGGTGCCAGACGTATTGCTTGCCACCGCGGATGCCGGACTCGCGGACGATGTCCCATGCGATGGTCGCGTCCTTGCCGTGGACGTGATGGATTTTTTTCAGCCACTTGCGCAGTTGCGGCAGCGGGTCGATGAGCGAGACCATTTGATGACACGGCTCCCATTCCAGGCCGAGGCTGTCGCTCGGGACTTCGTTAAACATCATTTCCCATGCGGTGGGGGAGTGGGCCACATTCCAGCGCACATCGTGCCACCAGCCGCCCATGTCACAATTTTCGAGGGCGATCTTCACGCCACGGCCCTCGGCGCGCTTAGCGAGCTCGCCCCAGACCTGCTTGAAGCGCGGCATGGAATCGGGGAGGGGTTTGCCCTCGATGGCCCCGGCGAAACCGGCGACGATGTTGCAGCCGAAAAGATGCGCGGCATCGATGCAGCGACCGAAGTCGCGTGCGGCGGTTTCATCCTCCAGCGGATTCCCGAAGAGCCCGATCGAGCTGATCACGGCCTGCGTGCCCACGGCTTCGCGGACTTCCTTCGCAAGCTGCTCGATGTTGACGTCTCCGATTTCCTTCCAGAAGGTGAGTGAGAAGCTCTCAAATCCGTGGGGCAGGATCTGGCTGATGTAGGAGGGTGCGGTCTGTTTTGCCGACACGAGGGTGCCGATGCGGATATCAGTATGGGACATGACTGGTTATTTGGGTGGGGTTATTTATTGAGATGGAGTTTCAAGGTGACGATTTCGAATGGCAACACTTGTAAAACAGTCTCGCCGCCCGCGAAATCAATTTTGCCGAGCGTGTGCTCCATGAGGTCGGCGGTGAATGCCTCCCTGACCGGGAGCGTGGTCGAAAGCGTGAAGGTGCCGCGCGTGCCGTGGGCCTCGTAAAGGCGCACGATGATCGCGTCCTCCTTCTCCGCTTTTTTGACGGCTTCCACCACGATGCCCGCGCGATCCACCTGGAAGAAACTCTGCGAGGCAGGGAGCGTGCCGGTGTGGGAATCGGTCGGCACGACCTTGAGCGGAATGTTGAGCGCGTAGGCCTGCTGGATGACCTGCCCCGCGCGGAAATCGCCGCGATGCGGGAGCAGGGAATAGGTGAATTCGTGGTGCCCGCGGTCGGCCACGGGATCGGGCGAAGTCGGCGCGCGCAGGAGGCTGAGGCGCAGGACGTTTCCGAAAATATCGTAGCCGTATTTGCAATCGTTCAGCAGCGCCACACCGTAATCGCCCTCGCTCAAGTCGGCCCACTTTTGTCCGCATACCTCGAAGCGGGCGAGATCCCAGCTCGTGTTGTAATGTGTCGGGCGCTCGGTGTTGCCATACTGGATTTCGTAGGTGGCGCGCGGGGAGAGGACATCCACGGGGAAGGCGACCTTCAGGAACTTGTGGTCCTCCTGCCAGTCCACCTCGGTATGGAAATCGATGCGGGGCGAGCCGGCGCGCATGGTGATGGTCTGCGTGATGGCCGATTTGCCGAATTTCCGCATGGTGCGGATGCTTGCGCGGAGTTCCGTATTTTCCACGACCTCGATGCTTTCCAGCGCGGTGAGCTCCTCGCATTGCTCCTTGTAAAAAATATCGACGTCCCAGGCGTCCCAGAGATTGGGGTTGTCGCGGTGCAACTGGAATACGTTGCCGTGATGCCCGGAGAGCACTTCGCGGTCGGCGCGATGGTCGCGGATGCCACGGATCAGGCCGTCGGTGCGATTGAATGTGACGCGGAGCAGGCCGTTGTCGATCGCGATGATTTTATCGCGGTCGAAGACCTCGACGGGTGTTGCAAATGACGCCACGGGGCGGTCCAGCTTTGTCTCGGCGACCGCGTATCCGCACGCGGGCACGCTCACGAAAACAGGCGAGCCATCCGGCAGTGAAACCACGGCCTCGCGCGCATGGCTTGCGGTGTTGAAGACGACGACAGGCTGCTTGAACGCGCTGGTGTCGATGGCGGCGACGAGCGGATCGCGCACGGAATCGATGATCGCGCCGCCGAGTTCGCTAATGGCCGCGTAGTCGCGGGCGCTGTCCTTGTAAACCCAGTTGATCGACGAGCCGGGGATGATGTCGTGAAATTGATTGAGGAGGAGCAGTTTCCACGCACGGTTCAGGTAGGCGGCCGTCGTCTGTTCGCCGGAGGAGACATCGTAAACGGCGCGCTCATTCACGCATGGCTTCAACTCGCCGCGTGCCAGTGCGGGATTGGTCCCGACGACATCGAAGAACTCGGCATCGCGGAGCAGGAACTCGCTCTTGCGGTTTCCACGCTTGTTGTGCGCCTGCGTGGTGTAGGTGCCGCGGTGCATCTCCAGGTAAAGCTCGCCGACCCACACGGGCAGGTCTTTTGCATCCGCCTCGGCCTTCGGCAGGAATTCCGACAGGCGCTCCAGCTTCACCTTGGGCAGACCCTCGAGATCGCCGACGCGCTTTGCCGTTTCCAGCATCTCCTTGGTCGGGCCGCCGCCGCCGTCGCCAAATCCGTAAACGTAGAGGGAGCGCGTGGCGCGGTCGTTTTCCTTGAAGTTGTTGACGTTATAGACGAGTTGCTGGGCCGAGAACTCCGCGTTGTAAGTATCCGCGGGCGGGAAGTGCGTGAAGATCCTGCTGCCATCGATGCCTTCCCACAGGAAAGTCTGGTGCGGGAATTTGTTGAACTGGCTCCACGAAATTTTCTGCGTGACGAAATATTTCACGCCTGTCTTCTGCATGATCTGCGGCATCGAGGCGCTGTAGCCGAAGACGTCCGGGATCCACACATCCTTCGTCTCGTAACCGAATTCCTCGAGGAAGAAATTTTTGCCGTGCAGGATCTGGCGCACGAGGGATTCGCCCGAGGAGAGGTTGCAATCCGCCTCGATCCACATGGAGCCGATCGGTTCCCACTGGCCGCGCTTGACCGCTTTTTTGATGCCCTCGAAAATGGTGGGGTAGTATTCCTTCATCCACGCGTATTGCTGCGGCTGCGAGCAGACAAAAACGTAGTCCGGGTATTCCTCCATGTATGCCAGCGCGGTGGAAAATGTGCGGGCGCATTTGCGGATCGTCTCGCGCAACGGCCAGAGCCATGCGGTGTCGATGTGCGCGTGGCCGACCGCCGAGAGTTGGTGTACGGTGTCGCCGTTGTGTTTGCCGAGGACTTCCTTCAGCGCCTCGCGTGCGGGTGCGATGGTGGCGGGGTTGTGCTCGTCGAAAAGATTCACCGCATTATTGAGCGAATACATCAACTGGCCGCGGCGCGGATCAGTCGCGAGATCCAGGAGTCCCTCGCTTGGAGCAAAAGGAGGCGCCCAGCCGTGGAGTTTTGACGGCAATACACGCTGTGCCATCATCGTTTCGTAGGCGACTTTGAAATCGTGGTAAAAATCGTGGGCCTCGCGGTTTACGAAAACCATATCGGCCTGGTCCAGCTTGAAGAGAGGCGCGCCCTGCGGATCGGGAGCCAGGAGCGTGCTTCCGCTGTGCTCGGCGGCGCGGGGATTTGCAGCAGCCTCGATGTAAAACTCAAAGGTCTCGCCGCCCTTTGCCTTTTTCACCAGGGGCACGTCCGTGCGGTTCACATTGATCGCGCGTACCGGCTTGCCGTCCTGCCAGACGAGGCCTTCCACGGTGAATCCCTCGCCGTATTGGAAGCCGAGTTTCACCCGCGCGATGACTTCACGGCCTTTCCACTCCGGCGGGATCGTCCCGGTAAAACGGAACCATGTGGTGTTCCACATCGCACCCCACGACTCTCCCACGGCGAATGGGGTATAGTTTTGTTTCAGCGCTTTTTCCGCAGGGATGGGTTCACCCAGAACATGGTAAGCCGCGATGGAAACCGGGTTTGACTCGTTGTGAATGAGCTGATGAATGCGAGAAAGGGTGTACGCGATTCTTGTTTCAGTGATGCGAGGATGTTTGTGCATGATTCGGGAAAATGATTTTGAGGGTAGGCGTGCGCGTCCAGCGTGGTTACATCGGAGAGGTGGATTTTGCAAGAGGCTCGTAAAAACGCAATGCCTCAATGTCGCTGCCGAAGTCTTTCAGGGGATAAATCCCCTTGGTTCCAGCCGGGCTCGGGTCGCGGATGAGGTAATCCCACCCATCCTTGCCGGCGATCACCACAAAATGAGTGATGCCGTTTTTAAAACGGATGCGGATGATCACCGGGTTGCCTTTGTCCAGGTTGCGGTCGATGAGGTAATAGGAGGGGAGATCCTCGTAAACGTGCTTTACTCGGTCCGGCGCGATCTCGGCGGCCACGTCCCAGCAGAGCCAGCCGTGCGGAGGCGGGGTGAAGCCGCCTGCGGCGTCGAGGAACCAGTTCAGGCGCTGCGGGTCGGTGTCGATGCCGTAGTATTTGAAAACCATGGCCACGGAGGTCACAGCGCAGCCTTCCGCGCCCAGGGTTCCATCCGTGGGGCCAAGCAAATCATCCCCCCATACCGGATCTCCCTGGAAAAATTGCGGCACCGGCAGCTCGACGCGATGGAAAAAGTAACGTCCGCCGCTGGGCGCGAGTTTTCTTTTCCACGTCCAGTTGAGCGCCATCGCCGTGACCAGGACCAGCGGCACGAGCGCGGCGGTGACAATGATGATTATTTTCCAGGATCTCTTCATTTCTGCGAAAACGGTCAGCGGATGCGAAAGACGATCTTGCCGTTGCGACCGCCCTGTTGTGCGCGGGAGATCGCCTCTTTTGCCTCCGAGAGGGCGTAGAATTTCTCCACCTTGGTGTCCAGGATGCCGCTTTCCACAAACGCAAAGAGATGGCGGAACATTTCCTGTTTCTGCGCCGTGGTGGCTTCTTCATACCACTGCGTGATCCAGAAGCCGCGGAAGCTCAGGTTCTTGAAAATCAGCAACCCATTTGGAATACGCACGGGGTGGAGGCTCATCGCGCCATAGGTCACGTGGGTGCCATTTTTAGCCAGGGCATTTGCCACATGCAGCGCGCTTTCGCCTCCCACGGCGTTCAGCGCCAGCATGATCTTTGCGCGGCCGGTGAGTTCGGGGACCGCTTTGCGCAAATCCTGGTCGTCAGTCAGCACCACATCCGCGCCCTCGGCCTCGAGTTCCTTGATGAGTTCCGGACGCCGCACGATGCTCACGGTTTTGATGCCGAGTTGCTTCGCGATCTGGATCACAGCGCGGCCCACGCCGGAATTTGCCGCATTCTGGATCACCCAGTCGCCTGCTTTCAGTGGCACGAAATCGTGCAGCATGCGCCATGCGGTCGCGGGGTTGATCTTGAGCATGGCGGCCTGCTCGGGGGCGATTTTTTCAGGCACGGCGATCACGTCATGGGCGGGGCACACGCAGGCTTCGCGCCATGTGCCCGTGCCGTGCGGCGGCAGCACCAGGTCACCTACATTGATATGGGTCACCTCCGCGCCAGCTACCTCGACGACGCCCGCGCCTTCCACGCCGGGGACGGCCGGCATCGGCGGCCGGATCGGGTATTTGCCCTCGATCACGTTCAAGTCGGCGGGGTTGATCGGCGCAGCCAGTATCCGTATGCGCACCTCATCGACGCGGACCTCCGGCAGCGTCTGCTGCTCCAGCTTGATCACCGTCGCGGGGTCGCCATGCTCGTGGTAAACAATCGCGCTGATACTGCTCATAGATTCGTCCTCAATTTGTTCACGGTATTTGAATTCGTGTCCAAGACTACAGCTACCACGGCTGGCTTCAACCCAGAATCCGCCACGGAGCCTGCATCGTCCCGTGGGGTTAGTTCGATCTCGCCTTGAGCGGTATGGAGGTCGCGTTGATATCGATCCTCATATTATTGCCGATTTGCGCCTGCGCCTGGATGCGTCCGGCTGTGGAGGCGCCGCCGGCAGTGCCCTGCGCATCCTTTGTGATTTGCTTTTTTGCCTGTGCCAGATCCTGCAATTGATCCTGCGGCGCTGCGGCGTAATAAGTCCCTTCCACGGTCACGAAACGGCCCAGGCTGTGGCAGTCCCCCGAGGCGCGGAAGGCATACCCCTGTTCTCCGGGTGTCGCCTCTTCGCTTTTCTGTTGTGCCGGCCTGTCGGCAGCGACAGGCATGCTGTTTGAAATACCCGCGAGCACGCCGGAAGGCGTCTGCACCCGTGTTTGCTGCTGGACTTGTGCATACGATTGCTGGGTGATGGCGGCGTGGTTCGCAAACATCCGGCCCTTGGAAAGCGCGGCTTGCTGTTGCTGTGATTTTGGCAGGTCGATGGTTCCGACGTAAGTCGAGCCGTCGGCATCGATGAGCCGGATCTGGTCGCCATTCAACCGGATCTCAAAAAGCGCGAGGATGCTGGAAGGGCTGGCTGTGGGTTTCAGCGCCTTGCTTTGGTCGAGGTCCTGTCCCTTCCCCGCCTGTGATGCTCCTTCCGGTGCTGGCTGGCTTGCCGCCGCCATATCGGCTGGCGCGGGCGCAGCGTCCATCGCAGGGATTGGAGTTGCTGGTGCGGCGGCGGGGGGCAATGGCTCGGCTCTTTCGATCGAGTTGGTGTCTTTTTTTGTGCTTCCAGCATCGGCAAGCATGCCGGACTGGTTTTGCAACGCGGTGCCGCCAGTTTCCAAAGGTTCGGCTTTTGGATGGGTGCCAGCCGTGGAGTTTAAGGAACCTAGATACTGTTCCACCAAGTCGAGATTGTCGTCGGTGTTGCGGACGACCAGCTTGTTGTTACTTGAATCATATTTAGCGGAGGCCCCCGGAGGGAATGGGATTCCGTTGTCGATTAATAGTTCTTGGGCTGTCGTGTGCAAAGCGATAGGGCTTTTGCCGCCGGAAGCTGTGGAGGCATCGATGGCTTTCTGGATATTCTGGCTGCTCAATGCGTCAGATCCCGATGCAACATCATTGCTGGCAAGAAAGACCGCGGGAGCAACCCATTCCTTCGTTATCAGCGTCGGCGAGCCGTAAGAGAGAGGAACTATAGCCACCACATACGGATCGATCTTTTCCTTCAACCCGGCAAGATTGGTGATGTAGCGCAACGCCTCGGAAAGGGGGATGTTTGTAAGCGAAAGCGTGATTCTTGCCTCGCTGGGAATAGTGTATCCAAGGTCGCCTTGGATGTAAGTTTTCTTAGCGTCGGCCCGGGCTTCAGAAAGATTCGGAAACACGTCCGCCTTCAAAACAATATTGACCCCTTTGCGGGCGGGGTCTGTCTCGGTATTATCGACTTCCCGGCTTTTTTGTTGAAGGAATGCAAGAGCCTCCCGCACAGTTGCATCTCGAAATTCGATTTTCGGAATGATGATGTGGTTGAGCTTGTTCTTGATATAATTAGTAGTCCGAGGATCCATTCCGCTCCCGGCTTTCACGATATCTCCGTATCCAAATTTTCGCCTGTCACTTTGGTCACTTTGATGTCCTTGTCCGGGCTGCCCTGCCATGAGCAAGTCCTGTTGCTTATCGCTTGCGAGCGTTTTGGCGGTTAATGTGAGCAGGTCTGCCGGTGTGCTTGTTGCCAAAGCAAGCGCTGCTGGTGGCGACACTGTATTTTTTGGTTTTAAGTAAGCTAGCGCCGTCGCCGGTTTCGGCTCTGTGGAAACGGGCCTTTGCTCTCTTACTACCAAGGCCACGCAGATCACGGCTGCGGCCAGACCGGTGCTGTACAGGAACATCCTTGCTGGGTTTAAGAAGTGCCATTTTCCGATTTCTGCACGCGTGGAGGATCCTTCGCGCGCATGCTGCCGCGCGACCTCGGCCTGGAGCATCTGGCGGGTGGCCGGGTGCATTTCAAAGGCGCCGGCTTTCTTCCTGCGCCGGTCGGCGTAAGCTTTCAACAGCTCGTCCATTTTATCGTTGGGCTCCGGTGGCATAATGAGTTAGACGGAAAAAGGTTGCGATGGTGTCCGGGAAAAAACGGTGGAGGCGATTTTCTCCAGTTGGTTCAGGCATTTGCTGAGCCGTGAGCTCACTGTTTTGGGATTCAGGTTCAACTCCCTGCTGATCTCCTCGTAGCTCAGGTCGCCGAAGTAGCGCAGCTCGATGATCTCCCGGCACGGGTCGCCGAGGGTATCGAGCGATTGCCGCACCATCGCCATCCGCTCATTGCCCAGCAAAGCCGCGTCAGGTCGCGGCAAAGTGTCGGGCGGGTCGATGGTCTGCCCGTTTTCATCCTCTGCATTGAGCGAGAGCGGGATCTTGCCTCCTCCGCGCTTTGCGGCCTGCTGCCGTTCGAGGTGGTCGCGGGTCTTGTTGGTCGCGATCCGGAACAGCCAGGTCCGGAACTGGCTGGATTGCTGGAAGGTGCCGATATTCTGGACCACGGATAAAAACGCCTCCTGGCAGATTTCCTCGGCGTCCTCGTGTGAAATATCCGGGGTGAGCTGGAAAATAAAACGTCCCGCCGGCGCATAGTGTTCATCGAACAGCGCGTCCCATGCTTCTGGTTCGCCGCGCTTGCAGCGGGCGATCAACTCGGCTTCGTCGGACATTTACAGGAAAGCATGCCTCAAAACAAGGGAATGGGGAAAGGGGAAAAATCAATGATAAAGGTCTCTGCGTCGTGGTTTGACCTCTTTGTCATCCATGAAGTAAGTAACAGAGTCTGAAGAGATCGGAACGGCCCCGTCACGCCACTTTCTCAGGCGCGCCGACATGTTGTTCAATCCAAGCATCGGTTTCTTCATAATCTAAAAACTTTCCAGCCTCGCACCATGCCCTGAGGGCACCCGGGGAGAGGTCAACATTTTCCGGCCACTCGGGAACACCGTGCCGTGTGAGTGTGACTCTTGCGAATATCTTTGGATCTCGCAGCGGCTCGAATAACGGGCCGGAGTCAACCAGTGGCGAGAGATCGACCGACCCGGAGAAGCCATCAGCGAACGTCGCACGTACGGTAAATCCTCCGGCTGGCTGGATGGCGGAGACTTTTTCAGTAAAGTAACGGTTCATTATTTTAGTCCTTCTATTTGTTGAGGTTTGCGGCCAGCCCTGATTTCATCCCACGCCAGTTGAAGCTCGGCACGATGAAGGATCGTCCATTCAATCACCAGCGCAAGGGCGCGCTGATTGAATTTTCCGGCCAGCACTTCCAGAGTTTGAATGGCAATTGAGATTTCATCATCTCCGTAAGTTGCGTGGAAATGTGGCAGGCGATGATTCGTTTCCCGGCTTCTGATTTCGATTTCAATTCCGAAGAATCTGCTGAGTTTTGGCATTTAATATGTCCGGTTCTTTGTTTCAATTCGCACTTCCGCTACTTAGCTTTACCAGACATTCACCGCAAATAATGCACGAATCGAAAATAAAGGTAAAGCTAACAAAACAATAATCACCACAGTGATGCCGGAATAAAATAATCTCGAAGATTGCAAAGAAAAGAGGAATTTTTTTCATTCCTTTGCGACCTTTGCATAAAACACCCCTGTAAATTTGTCGTTTACTACTTATTGACATCTGGTTCTGAATCGCTACAGTTGCCCCTCTTTTTGATCAGACTAATTAAGGATTTTTTATGAAACGCACCTATCAACCATCGAAGCGCACGCGCAAACAACAGTTCGGATTTCGTGCCCGCATGAAAACCAAGAATGGTCGTGCGATTCTCTCCCGCCGCCGCCAGCGTGGACGCAAGCGTCTTCTGCCAGTGGGCGTCGAGGTTCACTTCGCGCGCCATACACAGGCTTAATCGGATCACATTTCCACCACGCCTGTGGCTGAAGCCATGCGATACCGGTTTCCAAAATCGGCCAGGCTGTCCAGTGTGGGGGAATTCAGCAGGGTAAAAACGGACGGTGAATCCTGCCAGGGCAGGTTCATGGTGCTCAGTGTGTTAAAAAAATCTCCATCGAAGGAAACCAGGGTGGGCTTGATCACTTCCAAAAGGCTCGGCGGTGCGGTGGAACGAAACAGGGTGCGCCGGCGCTTTCGTGAGATCGTCCGCATGGCGATGCCCGGCCTTCAGCAGGGGGTCTGGTTTGTCCTGATCGCCCGGAAGAATGCAGTGACGGCATCATTTCAATCCCTCCAGCGTGAATGGTTGCAGTTGGCGCAACGTGCTTCTATTCTAGCCGGAAACCCATGATCCGCCTGCTTATCCGCTTTTACCAAATCTGCATCTCGCCGGCGCTGCACTTCATCACCGGCCCGGGGATGGGATGCCGATTCGAGCCGACCTGCTCGCAGTATTTTCTCGAGGCGGTGGAAGAGCATGGCAACATCAAGGGAAGCTGGCTCGGGATGAAACGGATTTTGCGCTGCAACCCCTGGGGCGGCAAAGGTTACGACCCTGTGCCACGAACGAAAGAGCCGCAGCATTGCTGTGGACACGGGAAAACTCATTAGAATTTAATCATGGATCGACAAGGAAAAATAGCTGTTGTCATCGCGGTCATCATATTGGTCGGCTGGCAGTTTTATTACGCAAAGCATCAGCCACCGGTGAAACCGGATGCCGCACAGGCGCAGGCCGCGGATTCACCCGCCTCAACGGTAACGTCAGGTTCAGGTTCGACGCCGGAAGTGACCAGCCCCGATGCAAAATCGCTCGATGCCAGTGCGATCCCGACCGGCCCCGAGAAGACGGAAAAAATCACCACGCCTTCGGTGGATTACCTTTTCACGAACCATGGTGGCGGTATTGCGCAGGCCGAGTTGCTCCAGCACGAGGCAGAGAACGGCAAGTATGTAACCCTTAACGAATACGGCGACACCCCGATTGGCGCGATCAGCGAACAGCCGGGCGTGGGAGCGAATGCCGAATACAATGTGACGGGCGGACCGGCCGGCGTCGTCTGTGAACGCACCACGTCGCAGCAGATCCAGATTACGAAGAAATTCACACTGCCGCAAACCGCAGTGGGCAAGGACCAGTATGTCGTCACGCTGGACGTCAGTTTCAAGAACGTGGGGGACAAGCCCTACCGGAGCGGCGGTTACTACGTCTATGTGGGAGCATGCGCTCCGATCCACCAGACTGATTACACGCAATACATTGGTTTTGACTGGTACCACAACGGCAAGCCCACGGATGTCAATGTGATGTCGTTCAATGCGAGCAGCATTCCATTGGTGGGCATCCAGTTGCATCCCGAAAAAACGAGCTATACGGAGACTGCGGATAATATCGGCTGGGCGGGAACCTACAGCCAGTATTTCACGAGCATCCTGACGCCGCTTTCCGGCAAGGGCAACCGCGTCTGGGCCAGCCGGCTGCCGCTGGACCTTGCAAGCCATGAGTCGGGCTCGGCCTGGTTCAGCAAGCATCCCAACACGACTCCTCCCAAGTATGCGATCGAAGGGGCGCTCGGCATGCCGGGGTTTTCGCTCAATCCCGGTGACACCAGCTCCCAGCAGTTCCGGATTTACATGGGGCCGCGGCAATACCAGTTGCTCAAGCAACTCGACGGCGACGAGAGCTCGATCCTGCAATTCGGATGGTTCGGCTTTGCCAGCAAAATCCTCCTGAAGGCGATGATCTGGTTGAAGGGCGTCGTGGGCAGCTACGCCATCGCGATCATCGTGCTGACACTTGCTATCAAGGGCGCGCTCTGGCCGATGCAAAACAAGGCGACGCAGTCGATGAAGAAGATGCAGGCCCTCACGCCGAAGATGAACGAGATCCGCGACAAGTACAAGGACGATCCGACGCGGATGAATACGGAGACGATGAAGCTCTACAAGGATTACGGAGTGAACCCGGTCGCGGGCTGTCTCCCGATGTTCATCCAGCTCCCGGTGTTCTTCGGCTTTTACCGGATGCTCGGCACGGCGATCGAGCTGCGCAACAGCAAGTTCTTCTGGGTGCATGACTTGTCCCAGCCGGACACGCTTTTCCATATATCCGGATTCCCGGTGAACATCCTTCCATTGTGCATGACGGCGTCGAGCATCTGGATGATGGCGATCACGCCGAAATCCGGCGACAAGTCGCAGCAGAAAATGATGATGTTCATGCCATTGATCTTTTTATACGTTTGTTATAACTATGCTTCCGGACTGGCTTTGTATCTGATGGTTTCGAACCTGTTCTCGGTGGCGCAACTTTACCTCACGAGAAATCAGACCGCGCCGGTTCCTGTAAAATTGGTGGCAAAGAAAAAACGCTGATGATTTTCGGCGGTATTTATGAGTCAACACGCAAAAGAGATTCTGGACACGATGCTCGGTTACCTGGGCTTCGTCTGCGACATCAAGGAGTTCGAGACCCCGAACGGCATGGTGCTGCAAGTCTATACCCCCGAGCGTGAGCGGCTCATCGGTCGCCATGGCGAGACGCTGGATGACATCCAGTTCCTGCTGAACCGCATCCTGCAGGTGCAGGACAAGGACGCCCCGAGGGCGCAGGTCGATGTGGAGCACTACCGCGAGATGCGCGAGGATGGCCTGGTGCAGAAGGTGCGCCAGTTTGCGGAACTGGTGCGCAAAACCGGACGTCCCTACCATCTCGACCCGATGAACGCCTATGACCGGCGCATCGTGCATAATGTTTTCAAGGACGATCCCGAGGTGATGACGTTCAGTCCACCCGATGACGCAAAAGTGAAACGGATCACCCTGAAAAAGCGCCTGCCGCCCGACGAAAATCCGGCCAAAATTGTTTGAATCTTGGTTTGACAAAGATTCCCGGCGGGGGCAAACTCCCGCTCCATTTTTTTCCAAGACCAAGATTCGCGTAATATGACCAGCCAACTCATCGACGAAGCCACTAAAATCATCCCAAGCTCACAGGTTTTGATCAATGTCGTCTCCCGCCGTGTCCGGCAACTGACGCAGGGGCATCGTCCGCTGATCGAGACCGGCCCCCGCATGGGATTCTCCGATATTGCCTTGCAGGAAATCATTTCCGGGAAACTGAATTTCGAGTCGGAAACCGATACCATCGAGAACAAATAGTCCTTCCGGACCAGCACTCGACGGGGCGGTGAACCCCGGCTATATTCAACCCTATCCGTGGCCTTATCAACCATCACCAACCGTAAGGCGCTGCACGAATACCACATTCTTGAGCGCCTCGAGTGCGGCATCGAGCTGAAAGGGACCGAGGTCAAATCGATCCGGGCCGGGCTCGCAAATCTCACCAGCGCCTTTGCGCGTGTCGAGGGAAAGCAGGTGTTTCTTTTCGACTGCGACATCCAGCCCTACGCCCGCGCCAGCCACGAGCAGCACGAGGCAAAGGCCCCGCGGCGGCTGCTCCTGCACAAGAAGGAGATCGAGAGACTCTTCGCCCTCTGCTCGGTGAAGGGGCACACGCTGGTCGCCTTGAGCCTCTACTGGAAGAACGATCGTGTGAAGATCGAACTCGGCGTAGGCAAGGGCAAGGAAGCGCACGACAAGAGGGAAAATCTCAAGAAACGCACAGCCGACCGCGAGACTGATCGCGAGATTTCACGCTTCAACAAAAAGCACGGGTAAAAGCGAATCGCCGCCCTAGAGCAGCGATTCCACGGCTGTCAAAGAACGCAGGTAAACTTTGTGTTTGCCTCCGCGCATCAGTTCCTCGTTGAATAGGTCCACGATGTCGTCCTTGCCGGGCGGGACCATGTGGTGCAAATCCTGGCCGCCGGGGAGATGGATTTCTTCGTGCAGGAAGGAGGAGCCGGATTCGTGTGCGATCTGGAAATTTGCGGAGTCACTGGAGAGACGGAGCTTGTCCACGGCGTGGGTTCCTTCCTCGTGGATCTCGAAGCGCAATGTGCCGCCGTCGAGCCGGGTGAAAGTGAAGAGACTTTTTTCGCTCTTTGCGATCTTCCAGCCGAGTTGCGCCATCATCCAGCCGACGAGCAGCATCGCGGTGGAATGATGTCCCGGGGCGTGGGAGAGGGAGGCGGTTTCGATTTTTTGAAGATGGATGAGGCTTGCCGAGGCGTCGAACAATCCCGCCACCGCCTGCCGCCAGTCGAGGAGGCGCGTCCAGTTCAGGTCGCAGAGGATGAGGCGTGTTTTGGTCTTTGAGAGGGAATTGCGAAGCAGGGTAAATTGCTCCCGGGGGTTCTCCCATGTCTGACTGTCGAAGATGAGGCGATCGACCCAGCTCCAGAGCTGCTCGTCGAGGCTGGAGGAGAATTGCGACTGCCACCAGAGGTAAAGGGGAAGATCCGAGTCGAGATGGGAGAACACGATGTTCGGGATCAGCTCGCAGGTCCGCTGGCCTTCCAGCAGGAAAGAGATCTGCTCGCAGCAGATTTGCTTCGCACCGGCGCGGCTCATGTGGCAATGGGCGCTGATCCATGCCTGAACGTGGTTTTGCGGCGCATCCGGCTCGGTGGCGATGAGGATCGAGCGGCAGGCGAGGCTCTGGGTGATCTCCGATATGAGCCCCGTGTTCTTTGTCATCGCGTCGGCGCCGTCGCAATAGATCGCAAGGTTCATGAGCGATGCGCGTGTAGTCGCGCCGTCGCCCTGTTCCCACAATTTTTTCAGTTCGCGCTCGATCTTGCCGATCTCGACGGGGATGCCTTGGGAGAAGCTCTGGGTGGTGTCTGGCATAGGAAAAATCTAGCCTCGTTTCGTGTGAATTACAACCGCCTCCAGGCGCGTCCGTCGCGTTGCAGGAGATCGTCCGCTTCCTTCGGTCCCCAGGAACCTGAGGGATAATCGAAGAGGCCGGGAGGCTTGTCCGATTTGTGCCATGCGTTCTCGATGTTATCGATGAACTTCCAGGCGTTCTCCACCTCGTCGCGGCGGGCAAAGAGTGTTGCGTCGCCGCTCATCGCGTCGAGCAGGAGCCGCTCGTAAGCCTCGGGGCTCGCCTTGCCGAATGATGTGCCGTAATGGAAATCCATCTTCACCGGCTCGATGCGCAGGGTTGCGCCCGGCATCTTTGCCTGCATGCGGAGTGAAATGCCCTCGTCCGGCTGGATGCGGATCACAAGCACATTTGCGCCCTGGCCCATGGTCTCGCGGTTGAAAAGCACGGGAGGCGCGTCCTTGAACTGGATGGCGATCTCGGTGCTGCCTTTTGGAAGGCGCTTGCCGACGCGGACGTAAAATGGAACCTCGGCCCAGCGCCAGTTATCCACCAGGATGCGCAGGGCGACGAAAGTCTCTGTCATCGATTCCGGATTTACGCGGTCTTCCTTGCGATAGGCGATCACGTTTTTGCCGTTGATGGCGCCCTCCACGTACTGGCCGCGTACCACGTTCTTTGCCACGTCGTCGCCGGCGATCGGGCGGAGTGCGCGGATCACCTTCACTTTTTCATCGCGCACGCTGTCCGCGGAGAGATCGGTGGGCGGTTCCATGGCCACGAGGCAGAGGAGCTGGAGCAGATGGTTCTGCACCATGTCGCGCAGTGCGCCGGAGCTTTCGTAGTAAGGGCCGCGGGCTTCCACGCCAAGGGGCTCGCTTGCGGTGATCTGGATGTGGTCGATGTAGCGGTGATTCCAGAGCGGCTCGAAAATGCCGTTTGCGAAACGGAGCACCATGATGTTCTGCGCGGTCTCCTTGCCGAGGAAGTGGTCGATGCGGAATGTTTCGTTTTCGTGGAAGGTGCGGCTGACTGTCTGGTTCAGCAACTGCGCGCTTGGGAGATCGGTGCCGAAAGGTTTTTCCACGATCACGCGGGCCCAGCCGCCATCGGGTGATTTATTCAGGCCGAAAGCGGCAAGCTTCATGAGGATGCCCTCGAATTCAGACGGGGCGACGGAGAGATAGAAAAGGCGGTTGCCCTGCGTGCCGCGTTCCTTGTCGATCTTGTTGAGCTGCTCGACGAGCGTGCGATAGCCCTCGTCGTCGCCGAATTCGCTGCGGTGGTAATATACGGAATCCGCGAAATGGTTCCAGAGCTCGTCCTTGACTGTCTGGCGGGAATATTTCTTTGTTGCCTCCTCGAGTTCCTTGCGGAACTGGTCGTCGGTCTTCTCACGCCGTGCGAAGCCGACCACGGTGAGGCCGGTGGGAAGATCGCCATCCGCAGCGAGATTGTAGAGCGCGGGGATGAGCTTGCGATAGGTAAGGTCACCACTCGCGCCGAAAATCACCACCGTGCAGGGCTGCGGCTTTGGGCGGCTGATGAGACCTTCGCGGAGTGGATTGGTGGTGTTTGTTTCGCTTGGTTGAGCCATGGTGAGTGTGGGTTGTAGCTAGATTTAAAAGCCGGAATCGAAACTCGGCAACTCAAATTCGAAGGAGGCCGGTTTCATGAGTGTAGTTTCGTTATTCGCGGCAGGATTTCCAGTGAATGATTGTAACGATTTTGTTGCGTGTGGATTTTTAACCGCAAAGGGCGCGAAGGGGATGCTGGATTCCGGTGATAGATAGGACACCTTGTTAAAATTTTACGTTTGTTTTGCTTTGATTACCTTGGATTTTTGAGAATTTTCAAATGGCAAGGTTGTCTCGCTGCGCTCGGCTTGCTTTGACTTACTCTGATGGCGGATTGTGGTAAGTCCAGACTCCGGGTTGGACTAATTGAAGAGTGAAGAAATTCGTCCACAGATTGCACAGATTAGGGATCAAATTGGCTTTGAAATGGGTTAAAATTGGGTTTGTTTGGCTTTGAATTGGGTTTGTTTTTCGGGCTTCTACAGAGTAAAAATTGGCTTTGTTTGGCAAAAAGAGTTGTTTTTGAAATATAAGTGGCCTGGCTGCGATCCCTTCAGGATCGATTCTTTGCGCGGTATGTTTCCGGGGGTGTCGCTCGTTCCTCGCTCGACCGCCCGGCTGTTGTAGCTGTGATGGCTTTGCCATCGGGGAATCCGAGGCGGGAGATTTGAGGGCTTCAATTATGTCCAGCTCTCTCCATTTTTCCATTTTCACACCATGGCTCGGTTACGTTTTTTATATTGGCAAAAAAACCGAGACAAAGCAAGAAAAATGTTAGGAAAATTTTATTACTGTGCCATAAATATATTTGTGCCCCGTTGCAGTGTTTATTGTAAAACGGTCTTACTTGTTGGTAGTTTGTAAAAACGATAATCCGTATGACTGTGAAAATGATGCGCGCGCTGAGATTTAACAAGACGGGGACGTTGGATGAGTTGGGCGTTCAGGATGTTCCGGTGCCGGTGCCTGCGGCCGGGGAGGTGCTGGTGCAGGTGAAGGCGGCGGCGGTGAATCCGAGCGATATCAAGAATGTGCTGGGGAAGATGCATGGGACGACTGTGCCGCGGGTGCCGGGGCGGGATTTTGCGGGGGTTGTGGTGGAAGGCCGGACGGGTTGATGGGCAAGTCCGTTTTTGGGTCGGGGGGGAATCTTGGTTTGGGGCGCGATGGGAGCCATGCGCAGTTCCTCGCTGTTCCGGCCAATGGGGTGCTGCCGATGCCGGTGAATTTGAGCTTTGAGCAGGCTGCGGGGATGGGTGTTGCCTACCTGACGGCCTGGAGTGCGATGGTGAATCTGGCCAGGGTTCAGGCGGGAGAGACGGCGCTGATCCTTGGCACCACGGGAGCGGTCGGGAGCGCGGCGGCGCGGATCGCGAGCGATCACGGTGCGCGTGTGATCGGGACTGTGCGGAAGGAATCGGACATTCCATCGGCCAAGGATCTGCCAGTGAATGACTGGATCAATCTCGCGACCACAGATCTGCCGGAGGGAGTGCGCGCGCTGACGAAAGGCGCGGGGGCTGATGTGGTATTTGATGTGATAGGCGGGGCGATGTTCGGGAAATGCCTTGCCTCGCTCGCGCGGGGAGGAAGGCAGGTTGCGATCAGTTCCAGCCCCGATCCGGTGGTGAGTTTTAATCTTGTGGATTTTTACCATAATGAATCGAGGCTGCTCGGCTTCGATTCGCTGGCACTGAGCTTTGAGGAGAGCGCCGAAATCCTCCGGCTCATCACGCCGGGGATCGAGTCAGGCATCTTCCCGCCGCCGCGCGTGGAGACTTTTCCGCTGGAGGATGGGGTGCGAATTTACCGGGAGATTGCGGCGGGGAAGATTAGAGGGAAGGCGATTCTGATGGTTTGAGTTGGAGTAAAAGTGTCAAGAGTCAAGGGCTGACCCCATGGCGCCCATGGCGGCACGCTTGGGGCCTGATGCAGACAGTCTTAATAAACTATGTGGAACAAAATCGAATATAGAGATTTTTGCGATGTCCCTAGGGTTTTCGGCATTATCCATAACCAAAAAGTCTATCTATTCGATTGCAAATTCGATGAAGATATTGACGACTACCCAGAGGTTTATAAGGTTTATCGGTTTGATGAATTCGATTTCAAAGCAAAAGATTGGGAGCAACAAATTGCGGGCAATCCTATTTTTCTCGGTGAAATTGGAGTCGCTGATGTAAAATTCGATTCTACGCGAAGAAAAGAAGTGAACATGGATCTTTTCGAACGTCTATTACAATAGCGGGGAATTGAGGGGTTTTTCGATCCCACGAGGATCGACCCACAGGGCCGCAGTTACAACGAGTGGTGTACGGTCGCGTCCTGCTCAGAATATCGTTGAGCCACGATGCTTTCAGGCGGGCTTTGGATTTG
Source organism: Chthoniobacteraceae bacterium (assembly GCA_049692655.1). Lineage (GTDB taxonomy): Bacteria > Verrucomicrobiota > Verrucomicrobiia > Chthoniobacterales > Chthoniobacteraceae > DASZPK01. The sequence goes on from JBAVPB010000398.1 coordinate 35,247, forward strand.
ATACACGTTTTTGCAATGAGTCACATTCTACGCGGGGAGGACGAGCGGTTTCAGTTGAAGTGGGATCTCGATCGCGATTTTGTGGTGGTTTCTGCGCGGGCGGGCGGGCAGGTGTGGGCGGGGTCGCTGCTGCCTTCGTTGGTGGTTGCGGATGCGGAGGGAAAGAGGAAGGGTGTGCCGGCGCGGCTGATGAGCTTTCAAGAGAACGGGGCGGGGGCGTGGAGGTTGGGATTGAGCTGGGAAGGTGTGACGGAGGGGGAGCTTTGCTGCCGGATTGAGGCGCCGGTGCTTGAATTTACTTCGCTGGAATTGCGGTGGGGCGGTGATCCGGTGCCTTTGGTTGCGCTTTATTATGGAGCGAAGCCGCTGACGGTGGAGGAGAGCCGCGCGGCGGTGTCGCTGGAGGAGCCGCTATGGCCGGACTGGCGGGCGGAGGGGTGTTGCATCCCGAGCGCGAAGGGTGCGCCTGTGCAGAGTTTTTTCCGCAAATGGGATTTTGGGCATGCGTCGATTCCGCTGGGGAATTTCGGGCCATCGATGGGGACTCCTTATGCGGCGGCGTATCCGCGTCCGCTGTTTGCGGGGGCGATGGGTGGGGCGGCGGAGTTTGTGACGCTGGGGGCGGGCTCGATCCCCGATGGGGCGATGACGTGGCGCATCCGCTCGTCGTGCGCGATGATTGAGCTTTTGTTCCGCGAAGATTTATGGGGTGCGCCCGCGGGAGCGGTGCGGCGGTGGGAGCAGCCGTTCCGGCTGGCGTGGGCGGAATCGGCGTGGGAGAGCTACCGGCGCTTTTTTGGCGCGCTCGAAATGCCTGAGACGGAGGTGAGTGTCCACCAGAAATCGGTGTGGAACAGTTGGGGTGATTTCCGGCTCGGGCGGTATGATATTCCTGGAATCGCGCGCCGCGCGCATGATGATTTCGGCGTGCAGCGGCTGGTGCTGGACGACGGGTGGGAGACGTGGTCGAGCAGCGGGTATGTGCATCCGCGGTTTCCGAATTTCGCGGAAGACATCGCCGGGATAAAGAAGATGGGGCTCGAAGTGGGAGCCTGGCAGACGCTCGGCTGGATAAAGAACCCGGAGGAGACGGGCCTGGGTGACGAGGATTTTATTTGCGGTGCGGATGGTGCGCCGCGCCGGGTGAGCTGGAACATGGACCCGAGGTCCACCGATGCCATGTATTATTTTCCCGACCCGAGTTCGGAAAAGACGCGCAGTTTTCTCCGGGAGCGGACGCATCGTGTGATGCGGTTGCTGGAGCCGACGATCCTGAAACTCGATTTCGGCTACAATACGCCGCCGCCGGATGTCGGTGCGCCGCGTGATCCGGCGCTGCGGGGTGAGCGGTGCGCCACCGAGTTGATGAAAATCGTGGCGGATGCGGCGCGTGAGATCAATCCGCAGGTGACGATCCAATATTATGGCATCTCGCCGCTGCTGAAGCCGTTCATTGATATGATCGCGCTGGATGATCTCGGGGATTGCGGTGAGATGGAGGGGGCGGGGCATGGCGAGTGGAGCATCTGGGCTGCGCTTGCGGGGCTGCAAGGTACGGCGATCATGGCATCGAGCGGCTACGACTGGCACCAGGATGAATTTGTGATCCTCGACACGGCGATCATCGGCAGCAGCGGGTCGATACTTCCGAGCACGATGCCGGATGGGTCGCCTGTGCCTGACCGCTATATTTGCCGGAGGCTGGCGATCGCGCGGTGGCAGCGGCATACGCGGGGATGGGCGCCGCTTTGGTTAAATACGGAGAAGGGGACGCTCGCGCGGCCGCCGCGTGTGCGGAACTGGGGGCGGCTGGAGAAATGGAATGGGGAGACGCGGCTTGTGTCGCTGATTTTGCAGCAAGGGGGTGTGGTTGATCTGGACGAGGGACGTGAAGTGAAATGGTCGGGGCGCTGGGCGATTATTTCGCAGGATGAGCGGAGTATTTTTGAGACGGGACGGCTGGCGCTGATTCCGTTTGAGGCGGGAGCGATTGAGATTCCGTACGTTGTTGAGCCGAGGGAGGTGCGGATTGTTGCGCGTGAGGGCGAGACGATGCTGAAGACTTGGCGGTGGGAGAATGGGCGGCTGGGGATTGAGTTGCCGGAATTGGGGGAGGGGTTTATCGGGGTGGTTGTGGTGGGGGATTTGGGGAGAAGTATAAAGGCTGAAGGATAAAGGATGAAGTAGAAGAAAGAGGGATGTGGCTGAAGGGTGGTGCAATGCGTGTGAGGACGATGGCTGCGATCCCTTCGGGATCGATTCTTCATTTTTTGTCATATCCGTGGGTATCGCTCGTGCCTCGCTCGACCCCCGGCTGCTTGCTGCGATGGCTTTGCCATCGGGTGCCTCTTTCGTCCCGATGGGACTTGCTGCTTTCGTGATATATAGCAGGCGATAAATCGCCTGCCTATTTTCGGGTCGTCCCTCCGGGGACTTGAAGGGCAAGCCGGTTTTATTGTAGAAATAGACAGTGGCGTGCGCTTGAAGGGACCGGGGAAGGTAACACCTTCCCCTACAGTTGCGGGCTGGCGCCCGCTTGGGGAAAGGCTGGCGCTTTCCCGGGGTGTTGTTCACGGCCGGATGCGGATTGAAAAGCGATCAGTTTGTCGATTATGCGATACCCCATTATCCTTGGGTTGGTGATTATTCCTGTGATGGGGGTTTCTGCGTTTGGGGTGGAACAAAATGTTGTGCCGGGCAAGGCGGCGGATGAGCCTTTGGTGGATGTGGCGAAGGTTGATCCGACGATCGTGATTGAGTTGCGCTACGCGACGCCGCGCAATGTGACGGGGCATGCCATTTATCCGCAGGGGACGTGTTGCCTCGTTCGGAGCGGGGTTGCGGAACGGTTGAAGGTGGCGCAGCAATATCTGCGGGCGCGGGGTTTCAGGCTGAAAATCTGGGACGCTTACCGGCCGGCGTATGCGCAGAAAATTCTTTGGGATGCGGTCAAAAATTATGAGTTCACGGCTGATCCCGCGAAGGGGCGTGCCCTGCATACGTGGGGCGTCGCCGTGGATGTGACGCTGGTGAATTTCAAAGGGAAGGATGTGCCGATGCCCACGGATTTTGATGATTTCACGCCGGCTGCGAACGACGAATACCATGGGGGCGATCCGGTGGTGGCGCGGAATTTCAACCTGCTCAAGCATGCGATGCACAAGGCGGGATTTTATGGATTCCATCCCGAATGGTGGCACTACATGGCGGAGGATTGGAAAGACTATGACGTGGTTGTTGCAGGGAATCTCCCGCCCGAGAGCCATTCGTTTGGATTGTTTGAATGGATCAGGCAGTTGTTTTAGAACGGCCGTGGTTTTGGGATGAGTGGGAGACGGCACAGGACCATGGTTACAACGTCCGGTGCGGGGTAGGGCTATGCGTGCGAGGACGCTGGCTGCGATCCCTTCAGGATCGGACTCATTTTTTACGATATCCGGGGGTAGGCGCTCGTGCCTCGCTTGACCCCC
>JBAVPB010000399.1:0-5530 GCA_049692655.1 Chthoniobacteraceae bacterium
CAGACCCGATGTAATGATTACCCAGCGGCTCACCGAACTTTTCCCGGATGACAGGAGCGGATATCTGGGATTCCGCACCGCTGCAAGTGAACCCGCCACAAAAAAATAGGACCCCCATATAATGAACAGCCGCCGTTACTTCGTAGTGTTTGCCATGTTTCTGGCCCTCGGGCAGCAGCTTCATGCGCAGGTGAGAGTCGAGATGAGCATGAAGCGCAGGCTCTACCTCGTTTACGAACCTGTCATCGTCACGGTCTCCATCACAAATCTCAGCGGCCACGACCTTACGCTCGACGACGCGGACAGCCAGAAGTGGTTCAGTTTCCAGGTGACCGCCGGGGATGGCCGTATCGTGCCGCCGACGGATCTGGATTACCATCTCGATCCATTGCGCATCCCCATGGGAGAGACCGTAAAGCGCAGCCTGAATCTCACCACCCTCTATGCCGTGCAGGAATTCGGCCTCTACCGGGTCAAGGCGAGCGTATATTCCTCCGAGACGCAGAAATATTACAGTTCGGCGGCGTCGGACCTGGAAATCACCGATGGCAAACTCATCTGGGAGCAGACGGTGGGCGTGCCCGGACAGAAAGGTAACCGCACCATCTCGTTGCTCACCTTCCGTATGGAGAAGGACAACATGCTTTACATCCGTGTGCAGGACAAGGACGCCGGCCTTGTTTACACCACAAACCAGCTCGGACGCGTGCTCCTTTCCTACGAACCCGAGGTGCTGCTCGACAAGGAAAACCAGATACATGTCCTGCAACTGGTTGGCCCGCGCACTTATGTTTATTCAAGGATCGGCCTCAACGGAGAATGGCTGGGACAGCTTGTTTACAATGTCGTAACCACGAGACCGACCTTTAAAAAAACGAAGGATGGAAGCGTAACCATCATTGGCGGCCAGCCGGATGTGCCGGTGGCTCCCGGCACTCCCTCCGAACCCAAGCTCTCGGACCGCCCTCCGGGCTTCCCGAAATCCTGACCAATGTCCGGCCCTCACAAACAAATATCCGTCCGGCAAATGGTGTTTACAAAAAAACGCAGTCCCGTTCTGGCTGCAATTCTCGGGGTCATGCTGGGGGTTTTAATAATTCCCCAGCCGGCGTTTGCAAAGACTCATCATAAATCGAAGACGAAGACCCACCATAAATCGAGGACAAGAACGGTCAGAACGATCCGCCAGCACAACCATGGCAGGGTGGAAGTCGTCCGGAAAACAGTGCTGGTCCGTTACTTGCCCCCGGTCAGGAATTTTACGACGGTAGTCATCGATGCCGGCCATGGAGGCCACGATAACGGAGGCATCTTTGGCCAGAGAATCCCGGAAAAGCCCTACACCCTGGACACTGCGATACGCCTCCGCGCCATCCTGCGCAAAGCCGGGTTCCAAACCGTGATGACCCGCACAGACGACACTTTCATCCCGCTTCCCGAGCGGGTCCGTATCGCAAACGCGCAGCATAACGCCATTTTCGTGAGCATTCATTTTAATTCGTCGATCATTCCCACCGGACACGGGATTGAGACCTATTATTACGCGTCGAATGCCCAGCCTCTCGCAGCGCGCATCCAGGCGCGGGTCATGCGCGCGGATCCCGGCACGGAAAATCGTGGTGTAAAAACGCGGGGCTATTTTGTCCTGCGTAAAACGAATATCCCCTCCGTCCTCGTCGAGGGCGGCTTCCTCACAAACGGGCCCGAGGCCAGCCTCATTCAGCAATCCTCATACCGCCAGCGCCTTGCACAGATGATCGCCCAGGCCATCATCGAGCAGCGCGGCAGTTGATTCACTCGCTTTCACGCGAAAGCAGGGGCATGTTATCGTCATGATTGTTTCGTGCGATGAAATGAGGGCTCGTGAAAAAAGGGCGTTCGCTTCCGGGGTTACCGCCGACTCGTTGATGGAGGAGGCAGGGGTGCAAATCGCGCGGACAGTATGCCAGTTTTTCCCAGTTCCCGGCATGTGCGTGGTTTTTTTTGGGAAAGGGCACAATGGCGGCGATGCTCTTGTGGCCGCGCGGCATCTGGCAACGTTGGGTTGGCGGATTGAGTTGCGTTCGCCGTTCCTGGAAAGCACATGGGCGGAATTGACTGCGGAAAAACACAAAAAGTTTTTGGCGGTGGATAGGCATGGCAGAGATTTGGAAGAAATGATTCGCGGCAAAAATAGCTGCCCGTTTGTCGTGCTCGATGGATTGCTCGGCATCGGCGCACATGGACCATTGCGTGATCCAGTTCTCGAAGCGGCACGCAAAATCAATCACTTGCGCGCCGAGTCCAATGCGCAGGTCTTTTCCATCGATATTCCCACAGGTTTGGATGGAGATACGGGTGAACCTGCTGACGATTGCGTAGTTGCGGATTTCACCCTGGCGATTGGTTTTGCGAAAAAAGGATTGGTTGCCGATACGGCTCCCAATTTTGTGGGACGCCTCGCCGTGCTTCCGCTCCCGAAACTTGATATGCAAAAGCCGGAAGGCGATCGAGTTTCGACCATCGCAACGGGCCATTCCCTTGCAGTGCTGCTGCCACGCAGGAAATTCGATTCCAACAAAGGTAATTACGGTCGTATCGGCATTGTTGCTGGCTCAGTGGGGGCCATCGGTGCGGCTGCGATGAGCGCAGAGGCCGCGTTGCGGGCTGGAGCGGGATTGATCACGCTCTTTGCACCACCGGAGATTTACGCGATACTCGCATCGGTCTGCACGCCGGAGATCATGGTCAGGGAAATTGAGTCTTATCGGGAGGTCCTCGATACAAAGCTGGATGTAATTGCGGTCGGGCCGGGGTTGGGGAAAAAATATGCGGATGATGTCCTGCACCTCATTGAAAAAAGCCCGCTGCCGATGGTTGTCGATGCCGATGCGCTGAATATCATTTCGTCCGACACCTCATTGCTCGGCCGGTGTGCCGGAAAACGCCTGCTGACCCCGCATCCCGGCGAGATGGCCCGACTGTGTGAGACGAAAAACCAGTCCCGGCACGAAATCGCCCAAAAATTTACGGAGCAATTTCCGGTCACCTTGCTGCTCAAAGGCTCCCGCACCATCATCGCGGAAAGCGGTGAGCCATTCAGTTACAACACTACCGGCTCGCCCGGCATGGCGACCGGAGGCATGGGAGACACGCTTACCGGGGTATGTGCTGCGCTGATCGGCCAGGGGCTTTCGTGTTACGACGCCGCAAGGCTTGGCGCGTGGGTTTGCGGACGCGCTGCGGAACTCGCCATTTACCAGGGTGCGCAATCCGAGGAATCCCTCGCCGCGACTGATCTGCACGCCACCCTCGGGGAAGCTTTCAAGCAATTGCGGGCGAAATGTTTCTGAGCTTAGCCCAGAAACAAACGCCGTAAATCCACTCGATTCATCGGCAAGCGCGCCGTTTTTACTCTGGCGCGCCTTGACTGGGCTTGTCCCGCCTTGTCCTGCCAAATTGAAGATTTCAAAGAACAGATGACCAATTCGAAAGTTCACTTCCAGAATTTTGTTTGGTCGGATTTACCCGGATTTACCCGGACTGAGTCGGAGGGGAAGCAAAGGAGGAGGGATGAGGGCGGAGGGCGGAAAATGGGAATCCTGCAAAGGGGGCGTAGTCGTGAAGAGGGATTCGTTCATGGTTTTCGTAGTTTTTCTGAGTGGGATTAAGTGGGATAATCCGGGATAAGCGCCCAAGGGCACCCGTTCCAAGTTCGTGGTATATGGCCGCAAAATCCGGGTCGTTTGGCAGAATTGGTGTTTAGAATTGCCGGTTTGTGATGAAGTTAAAAATGTTAAACGGGTTAAATTGTTAAAAGTATCGGATGTGATATGTTCGTATTATGTTATTTGTTAAATTCAAACTAACACAAAAGAGGATTCTTGTCAAGTGTTTGTGAAATTAATGTGATTATTCAGTGTAAATACTAGGAGTCAAAGACTGAGCTTGTGTGGGCGATTTGAAAAACCAGCTGAAAATGACGGATTGCCGGATGACGAAAGGATGACAAAGCTCCAATGACGAAATAAGAGGGAGCAGGCGCAGCTTCTAAAACGCGCTCCCGTCAGCTGAGCAGCTCGTAACCCAGGATGCTCATCGTATAGATCGCGGCCGTTTCCGTGCGCAGCACGATCGGGCCCAGCGTGATCGGCCTGCATCCATTGCTCTTCGCCAATGAAATTTCAGCGGGTGTAAAATCACCCTCCGGCCCGACCAGGATCAGCACATTTGCCGGCTTTTTCTGGTTCGCAGCGATGTATTCCTCGAGCACTTTCTTGAAATGCAGCGAGTCCGGCTGGAGCGATGCGATGAGCATCAGATCGAAGCGCTGGTTTGCGTGGAAAAAATCCTTCGGCGACTGCGGCACATGGATTTCCGGCAACCAATTCTGTCCGCATTGCTTGGCGGCTTCGATCGCCACTCCCTGCCACTTTTCACGTTTCTTTTCGCCTTCGCCCGCCTCGTATTGGATGACCGTGCGCTCCGAGAGAAGGGGCGCGATGGCGCTGGCGCCGAGCTCCGTCGCCTTCTGCACGATCAAGTCCATGTTTTTTCCCTTGGGAATCGCCTGCGCCAGCGTGATTTTGGAAGTCAGCGGTGCAGTCTTCGCATCATGGATGCGGCGCAGATCCACCGCATGCTTATGCACGGCGGCGATCTCGACCGTGGCCTCGGCCCCCTTGCCGTTGAACACCACTGCGCGGTCCCCCTGTTTCATGCGCAAAACATCGAGCGCATGGTGCGATTCGGTCTCGTCCAGCTTCAGGGCGTCGAGACTCCAGTTTTCGGCAGGGATATAAAAGCGGTGCATAACGGAAAAAATCGGGATGGTTTGGAAATGTCAGTTGAAGGAATCGCGAGAGCCTAATCAAGCCAGAAAGAAGAATTGTTCCTGCTTGCCTTCAGGGTTGAATCATCCTAATTCTGTCGCCTTTATACCGGAGACCGTTAAATGCCCGAAGTAATGACAAACAACCGCGAGCGCCTGCTGAACAAACTCAAGACCCAGTCGATTTTTTTCGGCGATTTCACCCTCGCCTCGGGCGCAAAAAGCAAAGTCTATTTCGATTGCCGGCTCACCACGCTCGACCCGGAAGGCGCATGCCTCGTGGGCGAGGGGATGTATGAGTTGATCCATGCCGAGGCAGCGCGGCAGGGCGTCACCATCGACGCAGTCGGCGGTCTCACCATGGGAGCGGACCCCATCGCCGTCGCCATCGGCATGACCTCGTGGAAAAAAGCGCCCGCCGAAGCTTACCAGATATACACAGTCCGCAAAGCCGCCAAGGAACACGGCAAAACGAAGCTGATAGAAGGCAATTTCAAGGCCGGCATGAAAGTGGTCGTCATCGATGATGTCGTCACCAAGGGCGACTCGACCCTCAAAGCCATCGACGCCGTGAAGGATGCCGGTGGCATCGTGGCTTTTGTGGCGGTATTTGTGGATCGCGAAGAGGGTGGCTGTGACAAGATCAGGGCGCTCGGCTATCCTGTCGTCTCGCTTTTCAAACGCACCGAACTCATCCCTGCGGATATTTAAAATCCGCAA
>JBAVPB010000400.1:0-10252 GCA_049692655.1 Chthoniobacteraceae bacterium
ACCTCTCCGGCGTGAAACTGGCGGACAACATCCAGCCCACCGCATCCCTGTCCGATGTGACCGATGCGGACGTGATCCTCATGGTCGCCCCATCCCGCGCAACCCGCGAGGTCATGGAAAAGCTCGCGGCGGCTCCATCGTGCGGCGCGATATTCCTTTCCTGCACCAAGGGCATCGAGCGCGGCAGCGGCTTGCGCATGAGCGAAATCATCGCCGCCAGTTTCCCAAAAAACCACGTCGCCGTCCTTTCCGGCCCGAGCCATTCCGAGGAAGTCTCCCGCCAGATGCCCACTGCCGTGGTCATCGGCGCGAATGAGGAAGCAATCGCACGCGACCTGCAGCAGGCCTTTTCCAGCAAATATTTCCGCGCCTACACCAGCGACGACGTCGCGGGCATCGAGCTCGGCGGCGCATTGAAAAACATCTTCGCCATCGCCGCCGGCATGAGCGACGGCATGGGCCTCGGCGACAATTCAAAAGCCGCGCTCATCACCCGCGCGATGACGGAACTCGTCCGCCTCGGCGTCGCCCTGGGTGGAAAACGCGAAACCTTCCAGGGCTTGAGCGGCATCGGCGACCTCATGGTCACCTGTTTCAGCAAACACAGCCGCAACCGCGGCTTCGGCGAGAAGCTAGGCCGCGGCGAATCCGTCGCAGACGCCGGAAAATCCATGACCATGATCGTCGAGGGCGTCCCGACCACGCTCAGCGCTTACGAGTGCGCCCGCAAGGCGAATCTCAGCACCCCCATCATCGACCAGATCCACGCCGTCCTCTACGAAAACAAATCCCCCCGCGAAGCCATGCACCACCTCCTCACCCGCGACCCCCGCTCCGAGGAGGATTGAGTTGTTTTTAAGTCGGGGAAATTACAGAAATCGTCTGTCTTCCATTCCGGCGGTAAATCCCGAAATCCGTATCTAAAGTCCACACCGAGGACCGGGAATGAATTTCTGAGAGGCGGATGAGACATGCGTCGGCCAGCGACGCCGGGACATCGGCATAACGCTTTATGAGACTGGAAAGGGCTTTTTTCTCCGACTCTGCGGAAAATGAGACGAAAAGCTGTCCGCGTTCCCAAAGAGTGAGCAGTTTTTCCACGCCGCCGGGAACACGGCGCAACAAATGAAGTGACTCGGTCATTACCGGTTCAGCTGTCGCAAGCGGTTCGGAGAACTCACGAAATCTGGCAAGCGCCCAATCGTGAAAAGTATCGTTTCGATTGAACAGCGCCACCAACGGGCCGGCGTCGGCAAGTATGACAGATGTCACTTGCCAAAATCTTCCATGTAACGCGGATTTGTAGAAAGATCCCGGGGACCTCCGGTTCCTTCCTCCGCGAACAAGTCCCGGTTCAACTCATAAAGTGAGGCTTTGCCGGATTTCGATTCGCCTGCCAGCACCAAATCAAGAGCTTCTCGCAAAAGCGCGGAAGGATTGGTGTGCCGGTTTTTGGCCACCGCCTTGAGCCGCGCCTTGGTTTGCACAGGAACTTTGATGGATAGCGTTTCCGTCATGCCAACAACAGTAGTCCATAATTGCCATTAAGCAACTACATAAGATATTTCGAACCGTCAATCTGCTTGGCGCTTAAACTTTAAATATGAATCGCATGCCCATACGCCTGCTCCGCCGCTTCCTTCACGGCCTCGCTCAACGTCGGATGCGCATGGATGGTCGCCTCGATCTCTTCCTGCGTGGCTTCGAGCGTGATCGCAAGGCCAAGCTCGGCAATCAATTCCGTGGCTTCCGCCCCGATGATATGCGCGCCGAGGATTTCGCCGTGCGGTTCGCCGACGATGAGTTTCACAAAACCTTCGCTTTCGCCGACTGCCAGCGCCTTGCCGCTCGCCTGGAACGGGAATTTGCCGACCTTGAACTTGAGCCCTTTTTCCTTCGCGGCGCGTTCGGTGAGGCCGACGCTGGCGACCTGCGGCTGGCAGTAGGTGCAGCCGGGGAAGGTGGTAACCTTCTTCGGCTTCGCATTTCCAAACATGCCATTCACGGCCTGGACTGCCTCGTAGCTTGCGACGTGCGCGAGCCATGGTGGCCCAATGATGTCGCCCGCTGCATAAACCCCAGGAACGCTGGTTTCGTAATTGTCCTTGGTCTTGATGTAGCCGCGCTCGGTGAGCTCCAGCTTGAGCCCGCCCGGCAGCAACGGCGAAACGCCGATGGCCACGATCGCGACATCTGCCTCGAGCGTCTCGGTGGTCTTCCCCTCCACGGTGATTTTAACCCCGGTGGGGGTCGTCTCGGTTTTGGTGGTCTTGGTGCCGGTGAGAATCTTGATCCCGGCTTTCGTAAGCGATTTTTCCAAGGTCACGCTGATATCCGTATCCTCGACAGGCAGGATATTGGGCATCAATTCCACTACCGTAACCTTGGTGCCGAATGCGTTGAAGAAGTAGGCAAACTCGATGCCAATCGCGCCCGCACCGACGATGATCATGGTCTTGGGCTGCGGATCGAGGATCATCGCATCATGACTGCCCACCACGGTCTTGCCGTTAAACGGGAAACCGGGCAATTCGCGGGTGACCACGCCTGTCGCCACGAGAATTTTCGGGGCGGAGTGAGTCTCCACTTTTCCATCGGCGCTTTTCACGCTCACGCTGCCGGCTTTTTCGATGCTGGCCTCGCCGCGGATGTAGTCGATCTTGTTTTTCTTGAACAGGAACTCGACGCCGCCTGCGAGCTTGTCAGCCACGTTGCGGCTGCGCTTGATGATCTTGCCCCAGTCGAATGAAAGATTGTCAAAAGTGAAACCAAAGTCGGCCGCGCGATGGCTCATGAGGTGGTAAAGCTCCGCGTTGCGCAGGAGGGACTTGGTGGGGATGCAGCCCCAGTTCAGGCAGGTGCCGCCGGCGCGTTCTTTTTCGATGCACGCGACTTTTTTCCCGAGCTGGGCGGCACGGATCGCCCCGACGTACCCGGCGGGGCCGCCCCCGATGACAATGAGATCGTAATTGGCCATATCTTTTTAAGATGCTGCCACTCCCCCGCTTCCGTCAAAGTTTTTCTCGGAATCAGTGACGATTCCCCTCCGAAGATGGAGGAAAACTAGGGGAACATGCCGTCGAGCAATCTCGCGACGGACTGGGGGCCATTGAGCTTGAGTCTGCCGGAAACATAGGCCCAGGTGCCGCTGAGTGTGCCATTGGAAAGCGCCACCCAGTCCTTATCGCTCACGGTGAACGTGACGTCGGCCTTTTCGATGGAGCCCTTGCCCATGTCGCACTTCCCATCATTGACGATGATCCACCACCCGCCGCCATCCGGACCGCTGATGTTCCACTGGTAACGGGCATGGACATCCTTCGCCTTGTCAGGGCGGAAGCTCTTGCGCATGCCGTCGAACACTTCGGCGGGAGTCTTATTGGGATTGGTGTCGCTGGCGGGTGAAATGAGAGGGGCTAGAAGAAGTGCGAAAAGGAAAAGGAAGCGGAGGCGGGTTTTCATTGGCTGGCGCGATGGTCGCCGGAGGGAAAGCCCGGGGCAAGCGGAAATGGCCGGGATCGGGGATAGCTGACGGTTGGCAAGGGTTGGTAACGGTTGATTAGCCTTGGTCAAATTGTCAAAAAAAGGCAGGGCAGGGCGCCTAAGTTTGGACACCCTCCCCGCAAGTTTTGACGTTGTTACAGCGCTTCGATTTCGGACCTCAGATCCTCCTTGGCCTTGCCGAGGCGGGTTTGAAGCCTGCCGAGAAGTTCGTCGTCCTTGCCTTCCGCAAAAGTGAGGTCATCGTCGGTGAGCTGACCATATTTTTGTTTCAGTTTACCCTTTATCTGGTTCCAATTTCCCTTGAGATTCAGTTTTGTACTCATACCCTTGCTTCGGCGGGGGAACGGCAACTGGATGTTTCCTATTTTGAATGAGATACGCGCATTGGCCGGCAGGGTGACGATCTCCCAAGGGAAGAGCGAATCCATGCGGACAACAGTAGTAAAATCCTTATGACAAGCTGGGCTTACAGATTCATGGTTTTCATGTTCATCCTGGCGCTGATCGCCTACGTGGGCGTCCTCATTCTACTGATCCTGTAGGCACGAGCAAATAAACGGAGGAGCGTCTATGGGGTGAACACCCCATATACAGATTGAAGCGATTGCAGGATGATTTGAACTGGCGGATATCCGTCGCATCCCAACTGCGATAACAGAAAAAATGTTCCTGAATGAAAAATAACGGTTCCAAGTCCATCTTCACTAAAAAACTTTTGCCCAAGTGTCCCACGGGCATCCAGGGGCTCGATGAAATCACAGGCGGCGGGCTCCCGCGCGGGCGGCCTACGCTGGTCTGCGGCGGCGCGGGCTGCGGCAAGACGCTGCTGGGTGCGGAATTCCTCGTGCGCGGCGCCGTGGAGTTCGGGGAACCGGGTGTGTTGATGGCTTTTGAGGAGACGGAAAAGGAGTTGAAGGCCAATGTGGCGTCGCTCGGCTTTGATCTGGAGGGCCTGGTCCGGCGCAAGAAGATCGTCATTGATTACGTCCACATCGAGCGCAGCGAAGTGCAGGAAAGCGGCGAGTATGACCTGGAAGGGTTGTTCGTCCGCCTCGGCCACGCGATTGACTCCATCGGCGCGAAGCGCGTGGTGCTCGATACGCTGGAAGTGCTTTTCGCCAGCCTGCCCAACGAAGCAATCCTGCGCAGCGAACTCCGCCGGCTTTTCCGCTGGCTGAAGGAGAGGGGAGTGACCGCCGTTATCACGGCCGAGCGGGGGCGCGAATCGCTGACACGCCACGGGCTGGAGGAATACGTCTCCGACTGCGTCATCGTGCTCGACCACCGGGTCAGCGACCAGATCGCCACGCGGCATCTGCGCGTGGTGAAATATCGCGGTGCGTTGCACGGCACCAACGAATTTCCGTTCCTCATCGGCGACGAGGGGATCAGCGTGCTGCCGATTACATCTCTTTCGTTGAACCACAAGGTGTCGAACGAACGGATTGCCACCGGCATCCCCCGGCTCGATGCCATGCTGGGCGGGCGCGGTTTTTTCCGCGGCAGCAGCATTTTGCTCACGGGCACCCCCGGCACCGGGAAGACCATCATCTCCGCCAATTTCGCCCAGGCCGCCGCCCTGCGCGGGGAGCGCGTGCTGTTCTTCTCGTTCGAGGAATCGCCCGACCAGATCATCCGCAACATGCATTCCATCGGCCTGCGGCTGGAGCCGCTGGTGAAGCGGGGCCTGCTGCGGTTTCACTCGGCGCGGCCCTCGCTTTACGGCTTGGAAATGCATCTGGCCACGATGTTCAAGGAGATCGCCACGTTCAAACCCCACGTCGTCATCATAGACCCCATCACCAGCTTGATGGGCTCGGGCACCGACTCCGAGGGGAAGGGAATGGTGACGCGGTTGATTGATTATTTAAAGGCCGGGCAGATCACCACTCTTCTTACGAGTCTTACGCAGGGCGGCCATGCGCTCCAGCAGAGCGAGGCCTCCATGTCCTCGCTCATGGATTCGTGGCTGCTATTGCAGGACTTCGAGGGCAACGGAGAGCGCAATCGCGTGCTCTACGTGCTGAAGGCGCGCGGCATGTCGCACTCAAACCAGATCCGCGAGTTCCTCATTTCCGACCACGGCGTTGATCTCGTGGACGCCTATATCGGCCCCAGCGGCGTGCTCACCGGCTCCGCCCGCGCGGCACAGGGAGCCCTGGAAAAGGCCGCCCTGCTTGCCAGCCAGCAGGAGGCCGCCCGCCGCAAGCGCGAGCTGGAACGCAAACGCGAGGCGATCGAGCGGCAAATCAGCGTGCTGCGCTCCGATTACGAAAGCGAAACCATGGAGCTGCGGCAGATTGACGAACAGGTCGGCACCAGCGCGCTCATGCTCACCAGCGAACGGACGGCCTCGGGCATATTGCGCCAGGCGGATGCCAAAGTGGTTGCCCGCACCCACACGCGCAGCCGGTCCGGCAATGGAAAGAAAAGTTCATGAAAACAAAACCTGTGAAAAAGCGCGCCGCCGCCCCGCGCAAGGCTGTTCAACCGCGCAAGCCTGCCCAGTTCTGGCAACTGCGGCTTTATGTCATGGATCAATCCTCAAAGTCGGTGACGGCATTTGCCAATCTCAAGAAGTTTTGCGAGTCACACCTGAAGGGCCGCTATCACATCAAGGTGATCGATTTGCTGAAGCACCCCCAACTCGCCAAGGGTGACCAGATTCTCGCCATCCCCACCGTGGTGCGCCTGTTGCCAAGGCCTGTGCGCACCATTATCGGCACACTGTCCGACACCGAAAACCTCCTCGTCGGCCTCGATTTGCGCTCCTCTGTCTGACCCCGGATGAAATCCCCGAAACCGAAACCAACCCGCCGAGCAAAGCCGGCCTTGAAGAAGTCTGTTGCGGCCCTGCCTGCGGCCAAACACATCCTGCGCCTGTTCGTCGCGGGGGCCACAGCGCGATCACGCCAGGCCATCCTGCGCGTCCGTGAACTGTGCGCCGTGGAATTAAAGGACCTTTGCGAACTCGAAGTGATCGATATCTACCAGCAGCCCGCCCTGGCCCGCGACAACCAGATCGTCGCGACCCCGACGCTCATCGTGGAATTTCCGCCGCCGGTGCGCCGGTTCATCGGCAACCTCGCAAACATCACCGGCCTGTTTGCCGGGCCGGACCTCGTCACCAAAGGTAAAATCGCGCTTTGAAAACCTCCCGCCCCGCCCCGTCCCGCAAGCTCGCCGAACTCCGCGTACGCCTGGCCGACGCGGAGGAAACGCTACGCGCCATTGCCAGCGGGGAAGTGGATTCGGTGGTCGTCGGAGGCAAACAAGGCCGCCAGGTATTCACATTGGAAGGCGCCGAGCAGGCGTACCGCGTGCTCATCGAATCCATGAATGAAGGAGCGCTGATGCTGACGGCTGACGATATGATCCTTTACGCCAACCAGTGTTTTGCCCGGATGGTCAAATGCCCGTTGGAGCAGGTGATCGGCAGTTCCTTTGACCGCTTTCTCTCCGCCGGGGATCGCGCAACGCTCCGGCCGCCCCTGAAACGGCCCGGCAAATCAGGCTCCAAAACCCAGGTGCGGATGAATGCCGCCGACGGTTCATACCTCCCGGTGCAAATCTCCATCCGCCCACTGCCCGGGAACGGCCTCAACGGCGCGACCCTCGGCATGGTGGTCACGGACATGACGGAGGCCCGGCGCACCGAGGAACTGCTGCGGGCGTTGTCCAACCGCCTGGTGCAAGTGCAGGAAGCCGAGCGCGGGCGCGTGGCCCTGGAGTTGCATGATAACATCACCCAGCTTCTCTGCGGCCTCCTCGTCCGCAGCCAGGTGCTGGCGGACAAACTTCCCGCGCGTGACGGACCGGCTAAGAAAGAGGCGATGAAACTCCGCAAGATGCTCGGCGAGACTGCCGGGGAAGTGGAACGCATCTCGCGCAATCTCCGGCCCGGTGTATTGGACGAGCTGGGTCTGGCCGCGGTCCTGCGCGACACCGGCACGAAGTTCGCGGAGCGCACAGGCGTACCCCTCAAGATGGACTGCGTGCAACTGGCCACGCGGCTGCTCCCCGATATCGAGTTGTCGCTCTACCGCATTCTCCAGGAAGCCTTGAAAAACGTGGAGAAGCACGCGCGCGCCTCCCACGTCACGGTGTGCCTGGTGAAGTCGGACGGCGTCGTGCAATTGACAATCAAGGACGACGGGACCGGCTTCGACCCGGAGCATCACCCCACGGGACAAAAGGGAAAGGGCGGTCTTGGCCTGCTCGGCATGCGCGAGCGGGCGACCTATGTGGGTGGAACCCTCAAGGTCAAATCCTCCCGCCGTGCCGGCACAGAAATCGCGATCCGCATTCCCCTGCCGTAGGGTGGGCGTTAAATGTTGTGAAAGCTTGGAAAGGCACTATGTTGCGGCACATATGAGGTATAATCCTACCGCCAAACAAGGAATAACCTCGTAGAGTGAATGGTATGCAACTTACGCATTCTGCGTGTCGCCCGTAAATCCGGCGGTTTATGAAAAGCGAACTCCACAACCTGTCGCGCCGCTACCGGAATGCGCTGCGGACCTATATGGAGCCGGGCCGGCAGAGCAGCCTGGATTCCGCCCGCGGGCTGGGAAGCCAGGCCCTCGCCGCCGGACTGCACAAGCTGGATCTCGTGAAGCTCCACGAGCGTATCCTGCTCACCGAAGTGCTGGTAGGTTGCCCTGCCAGGAAACGGGCTGCGCTGACCAGGCAGGCAGGGGTCTTCTTCGCGGCGTCGGTCACGCAGATTGAAAAAGTGAATCCGCAGGTGCGCGGGTCAACCGGGCAACTGGCAAAATTCATCCAGACGCTGAGCCAGCGGACCGTGGAACTCGCCGCCGCGAACCTGGAATTGAGCCAGGAGATCGCGCAACGCAAGGCGGCCGAGGAGGCGCTCAAAAAAAGCGAACGCCATTACGCCCAATCGCTGCGGCAATCGAACCGTCTCCAGGAACAATTAAGACTGCTGTCCCGCCAGATCCTTTCAGCGCAGGAGGACGAAAGGAAGAAAATCAGCCGGGAGTTGCACGATGTCGTTGCACAGACCCTGACCGGCATCAATATCCGGCTGGCGGTCTTGAAAAAGGAGGCAGCAATCAATACAAAAGGCATTGACCGCAACATTGCGCTCACGCAACGACTGGTCGAGAAATCGGTGGACACCGTCCATCGGTTCGCCCGGGAATTGCGTCCCGCAGTGCTGGATGACCTGGGGTTGATCGCAGCCCTGCATACTTTCATGAAAAGCTTCACCACGCGAACCGGCGTGCGCACCCATCTGACGGCATTTGCAGGAGTGGAAAAACTGGACACGGCCCGGCGGACCGTCCTTTTTCGCATCGCGCAGGAAGCCCTTACGAATGTCTCCCGCCACGCCAAAGCCAGCCATGTGGAAGTGAGTCTCCATAAGCTTCAGGACTCGATTTGCATGAAAATCAAAGATGACGGCAAATCATTCGAAGCGGAACGTGTCATGCACGCCCCGGGGAACAAACGCCTGGGATTGCTCGGGATGCGGGAACGGGCGGAAATGGTCGGCGGCAGATTTGACGTGGAATCCGCACCGGGCCAAGGTACCACAGTCTGCGCGTGCGTGCCTTTCACATCAGGAAAAGGTAAAAAACAGATGAACCCCGGGAAGAAACCCAAAACACCATGAAACGAACCACCGTATTGCTGGCGGACGACCATATGATCGTGCGCGAAGGATTTCGCAGGCTGCTGGAACGCGAAGACGACATCGAGGTGGTGGACGAAGCGCAGACGGGCCGGCAGGCGCTGGAGATGGCACGCGGGCTTCACCCCGATGTGGTGGTGATGGACATCGCCATGCCATTGCTCAACGGGCTGGAGGCGACGCGACAGATCCTCAAGGCGGTGCCCGGGATCAAGGTGATCATCCTTTCTGCGCATTCCGAGGATGCCTATGTCGAGCAGGCGATCGAGGCGGGCGCATCGGGATTTTTGTTCAAACAATCCTCGGCGAATACATTGTCCGATGCGATCCGGGAGGTTTGCAAAGGGAAAAGCTATTTCAGCCCCGCAATCATGAAACGGTTTCGGGACAAGTCTCCCTCGGGACGAGCCGGGGCGCTGAAAAAACAACTTGAGCGGCTGACTTCACGGGAACTGGAGGTGCTGCAATTGATCGCCGAGGGAAAGGCGAACAAACAAACCGCGGCGGAACTCGGGATCGGGATCAAGACTGTGGAAAAGCACAGGGACCATCTCATGCAGAAACTGGATATCCACGATACTGCGGGGCTCACGCGGTACGCGATCGGCGCGGGGATCATCGAGAGCGGCGTGCAGTTGAAGATCGTGTAGCGGAAGAGACCGGATTGCACGGGGGTTCCGCAGCACCCTCCGGGGCTGGGTCGATTTTATTCAAGCTACCGGTGGTTTGCACCATCGGCTACTTCCGCAAAGCCTCGGTTTGGTGTTCGTGGAATTGCCTTGGGCACAGGCTCGAATGTTCATGACGCCCTCCAGGACCGGGGAAAAAGAATTTTAAAGACAGGATTATCCGGGCTTTAAAGATTATTTTGATGAGCCGGATTATCTCAAAGTCTCGGTTTACAAGATTTACAGGATTATGCTTGCCGGCTCCCGCCGGGGTTTTTTTGGATTTGTTTCGGCGAAGATTTTTCTTGGGCGTAGGCTCGAATGTTCATGACGCCCTCCAGGACCGGGAAAAAGAATTTTAAAGACAGGATTATCCGGGCTTTAAAGATTATTTTGATGAGCCGGATTATCTCAAAGTCTCGGT
>JBAVPB010000401.1:0-5988 GCA_049692655.1 Chthoniobacteraceae bacterium
CAAGAGGCGGCCGAGCTCGGTGACTGCCTTGCTCGGGACGATGATATCGACTTCGTGGCTGCGGGGAAATTCGAGTTCGATATCGACCAGCGCGAGGCGGCGGCCATCGGTGGCAACGAGGGTGAGCTTGTTATCCTTGAAGGTGAAGAGGATGCCGTTCAGCACGTAGCGCGTCTCGTCGGTCGAGATGGCGTAGGCGGTCTTTTTGAGGCCGTCCTTGAGGTCCTTCTGGCGAAGGGTGAAAACTTTTGCCTTCTCGAACTTCGGCAGGGGAGGGAATTCCTCCTCAGGCAAACCGAGGATCTTGAAGAAGCTGGGGCCGCTGCGGATGGAGGCGACGTTTTTGGAGTCGACTTCGATCTGCACTTCGCTGGAGGGAAGCTCGCGGATGATGGTGAAAAGGCGCCGTGCCGGCAAAGTGGTCGCGCCGGGTTTTTCGACAGTGGCCTCCACGCTGCCACGCACGCCGACATCGAGATCGGTGGTGGTGAGTTTCAACTCAGTGCCGTTTGCCTGAAGCAGGACATTTGAGAGGATGGGGAGTGTGGTCCTTGTGCTGACCACATTCTGAACGGTTTGAAGGCCTTCGAGGAGCTTTTCTTTGCTGACGCTGAATTTCATAAAATATTAAATCCTTCGCATCGAATTAATAACGAGAGGAATCACTCTGGATAATCTAAATTCAACAGGTGATGTCAAGAAGCCGATGCTCGTAAAATGAGAAAGCGTAAACGTTGTGCATCAGCGATTCAACTGGCTGTCGAGGTATGAGACGGTCTGGCGGACTTTTTCCTCTGTTTTGATTTTCTCGGTCACGAGCTTGTGCGCGTGCAATACGGTGCCGTGATCGCGGCCTCCGAATGCATCGCCGATTTCGCTGAGCGAGGTTTTTGTGAGCTCGCGGGCGAGATACATCGCGATCTGCCGCGGGAAGGCGATATTCGCCGGGCGACGCTTGCTGGTCATGTCCGCAAGGCGCACATCGAAATGCTCGGCCACGCGGCGCTGGATCTGGTCGATGGTCACGGCGCGCTTTGCCTCCTCCTGCAAGATGTCCTTGAGGAGATGCTCCACGGCTTCGTCGGTCAAATCGCGTCCGCTCAAGGAGGCGAACGATGCGACGCGCATGAGGGCGCCCTCGAGCCGACGGACGTTGGTGCGAATGCGCTGGGCGAGGAACTGGAGGATGCGGTCTTCCACCTTGATCTCGAAACTCTGGGCCTTCTTGCGAAGGATCGCCACGCGCGTCTCGATATCCGGCGGCTGAAGCTCGGCGGTGAGACCCCATTCGAACCGTGAGACAAGGCGCTGCTCGAGATTCTTGATCTCGGTCGGCGGCCGGTCGCTGGAGAGCACGATCTGCTTGTGCCCGTCGAAAAGCGTGTTGAAGGTATGGAAGAACTCCTCCTGCGAGCGCTCCTTGCCGGCGAGGAACTGGATATCGTCGATGAGAAGCACGTCCGCCTGGCGGTATTTCTTGCGGAACTTCACCAAGGTGCTGTTCTGGATCGCGTCGATGAATTCGTTCGTGAACTTTTCGCTGGAGAGATAAATCACCTTGCCGCCCTTTTTGCGGGAGCTGACGTACTGGCCGATGGCCTGCATGAGGTGCGTCTTGCCCAAACCGACGCCGCCATACACGAAAAGCGGATTGTAGGTCCTGGCCGGGGCCTGGGCCACGGCGAGCGCGGCGGCATGCGCGAACTGGTTGTTCGATCCGACCACGAAGGAATCGAACGTATTGCGCGGATTCATTCCGGAGGCGGAGGCGGCTACGGGATCGTGGTTTCCGTTTCCGTTGCCATTCCCATTGCTTTTGTCGTGGTGCTCTTCAACGAAAGCAATTTCCTGGACGGGCTGTTGCTGCTGCTTTGCGGGAGCCGATTCATTGGCCTCGCCAGCGAAGATGAACTTCACTTTATGCGGTGCGCCGAGGATCTGGATGATGGCGGACTGCAACAACGGCATGTAATTGGACTCGATCCAGAGCTGAAAGATGTTGTTCGGCACGCGGAGAGTGAGCTGGGTTTCGTCTGTTTGAACGAGTTCCACAGGCATGAACCAACGCTTGAACGTATCCGGCCCGACTTCGACGCGAACGATATCGGCAATATGATTCCAAAGAATGATAAAATTCTCTTCCATAAGTGATTTATCCACACTTGCTTACCGAGTTCTTTCGCGACCGCCGCCGAGGGCGAAGTTCGCATGAAAATGAAGACGGCAAGGGGTTCAGGGGGGTGAAAAGTGGCGTTAAGGGTTGAAAAATGAAATTAAAGGCGAGTTGTAATATGTTGATTACAAGCTAGTTAGGAAAGGCAATGGTGTGGAACGCTGATTTTATGGGCTTTCGCGCATTCCGAGGGCTGCAGGAGCCTGATTTTAAAGTGATTTGATTGATTCATAGTCTATTCTCCAAAGTTATACACAAGTTATTCACACCCATCCCCTCTCTCACCCGACCAGCGGTCTGAGGGTAATGCGCGCGTTGTGCATGACAAGAAAAAACGCAATTTTCGGGGCCGCTTTATTTTCGAAATACGGCCAAATTTTCTTGACGTTCGATTTCATGGATTTTCCGCGGGTGGCGAAAATCGCCACGCGAAAAATACGCATCAGGCTCCCTTCATTTGCTGGACTTGGTTCCACGCCTTTTCGACCTGTTCGGGGGGGGTGGGGAAGAGTACGGCAATCGAATAAGTCACGATCGTGCCGAACGTAATCCACCATGGAAATTCGATCCTGGGCATCCACGCGGGCGCGTCGTAGAGATGAGCGCTGAAAAGTTCAGCCAGGTGATTTGGAAGATCGGTGAAGAACGCGACCACCGCAAATCCCGCAGCCATGGCGATCAAATTGCCCCGCACCGAGCCGCGTGTGCGGGTGGTCATTCCCACGAGGAATATTCCCAGCAGCGAGCCGTAGGTGTAGCCGAACGAGCCGAGCACGATGGGGATGATGCGCACTTCCGGGTGGGTGAGATATACCCAGGCGGTGCCGACACCGACCATCGAGAGGAGCACGGCGAATAATACGGTGCCCCAGCGCGCGGCGACCATTTGTTCGCGCTGGCTGGCATCGGGTTTGAAGATGCCCATGTAGAAATCCCGGGTGAAGCTCGTGGCCAGCGCATTCAGCGCCGTGCTCAGTGAGCCCATGGCGGTGGCAAAAAGCCCTGCAGCCATGATGCCGCGAATTCCCACTGGCAACTCGCGCAGTATGAAGTTCACGAAATAATCGCCATGCGGCCTTCGCAATTCATTTGCCGGCAGATGATAGAAGACCCAGAGGAGCACGCCGATCAAGGTGAAGCTGAGTGCGACGGGAATATCGGCCAAGCCCGATAGAATGAGGCTGCGGCGGCTTCTCCGGATATCCGGGGCGGTGAGCATTCGTTGCACCATGTCCTGATCGGTCCCGTGTGTTCCCATGGTCACGAAGACCGAGGCGATAAAGGCGGAGAAGACGGTGTACTCGGTTTCCAGCACGCTTTTGACGTTCTTCCAGAAACCTGCGCCGGGAACGGTGCCCCAATCCCAAAATGCCAGGGCGTGGCTTGCCGCGCTTTTCGAGTCGGCTTCCACATCGTCGTGCGCTTTCTTCAAGGCGGCATCGGGCTGCATGCCTGTCGTTTTTTCCAGCTTGTGAGCAGTCGCCACCACCACCTCCTGGTCAACAGGAGTGGTTTTCACCTGCTGTTTCACCACTTCCCATCCGCCCACAGCGTGCCAGAGCATGAACATGGCATAGGCCATCGCGCCGAACATGAGCACGACTTGCAGCAGATCGGTCCAAACCACGGCTTTGATGCCTCCAAACGTGGTGTAGATCGCCGTGAACAATACCAGCCCCCCGACCGCGCCGACGTAAAGCAGCAATGTCTCATTGGGGCCCGGATGGACATTCCTGATGAGCTGCCATGCTACCACGAGCAGGATCGACGGTACGAACATGCGCGAACCGGCAGCAAGGGAGCGCGTGATGAGAAATACCGCCGATGAAGCCAGCTTGGTCGATTTTCCGAAACGCGTTTCGAGGAACTCGTAGATGGAGACCACGCGCAGCTCGTAAAAGCGCTGGATGAAGAGGTAAGCCACGATGATGCGGGCGAGGATCGTGCCGATGGCGAGCTGGCCGTAGGTGAAATTGCGCAGGCCATAGCCTTCGCCGGGTGTCCCGAGGAATGTTCCGGCGCTGACTTCCGCGGCCATGATCGAGGCGAGGACGGCCCACCAGGGGATGTTGCGATCGCCGACGGCGAAGCCTTCCATCGATTTTTCGCCTCGGCCTTTATAGAGACCGATGGAAATGACGACTATGAAGTACGCGAGGACAACCAGCCCGTCTATGATCCAAGGATTAGTCATTTTACAGGGTCTGAAAGTATGTGAATGGCGGGTGTTTGCTGCATTTTGTGGATTTTTTTACCCGGATTAGGCCGGATTAACCCGGATAAGGTCGGATATTTTGAGTTCAAAGTTTTAAGTATTAAGTTTTAAGAGGGAGTCCGCAGATTGCGCAGATGAACGCAGATTTCATGCTCGTTTTGTTCGGTTTCAGATCACTTTTTGGGTTTGAATTGGCTTTAAATTGGGTTCGTTTGGGTTTGTTTTTTGGGGCTCTACAGAGTAAAAATTGGGTTTGTTCGGAAAAAATGCGTGTTTTTGAAGGACGGCTCCAGAGATTTATAAACCGCCAAGGACGCCAAGAGCGCGAGGGGGATGGAAGTTGCTACAGTTCGTCATTTCTCCATCATTGCAAAACCCCGTTATGTTGTCAAGCTGATTGTAAGTTTTGCGTAATATATTCTAAATACATACACAAAAAATATCCGCAATACGTATAAATCTCTAAACCTTGGCGGGTTGAGAGAGGGAGACCTGTTTCATCAGGACCTTGGAGTTTCGTCCGCTTACTTCGTATTTTTCCCGACGCTCGGGCGGCAATTCGTCGGCTGATACTTCCACGAAACCGCCTTTTTGCTGGAAGTAAGCGAAGGTCTGCGTGGAGAGGGCGAGGATTTTTTGCATGCCCCGCTCCGCGGCGAGATTCTCGGCAAAGGCCATGAGCTTCTGGCCGTGACCCTGGCCACCATGGGCCTTGCTTACGTACAGGCAGGCGAGTTCGGCTTTCCGGTAATCGGGATAACAATGGAGCGCGACACAGCCCACCAGGGTCCGGTCGATCTCGAGCACCCAGTAATCCTCAATATGCTGCATGATATCGGCGCGGGTCCGGCGGATGAGTTCCTCGCTGTCCACGGATTGCCGGATGAGCGTCATCACGTTGCGCACATCTTTTTTAAATACCCGTCGGATCTGCTGGTATTCATTGGAATAAATCATGGTCCCGATACCATCAGTGCTGAATACCTCGGTGAGCAGCGCCTCGTTGACATTGCCATTGAGGAGATGGACGCGCGGCACGCCGAGCCGGCAGGCGCGGGCGCCGTGTTCGAGCTTGGAGGTGAGCTTTGCATTATCGCCGACCTTCTTCTTTTTCAGGATGTCCTCTGTCTCGGCGATGGAAAGCTGTGGCACGATCTCACCGGCGAGGCTCAAGCCATCCAGCGAAAAGAGAAAGATGATCTTCATCGCCTGCATGGCCTCTGCGACTTCCACGGCGATGCTGTCCGAGTTCACGCGGAATGTCTTGCCTTCGCCATCGAACCCTATGGGCGGAATGATCGGGATGATGCCTTCGTTCAGGAACAAATGGAGCGACTTGGTGTCCACTTTTTCGACACGACCGGTGTAGAGGTAGTCAATTCCCCCAAGGATGCCGGCGGGATGGGCGATGATCGAGTTTGCATAGACGGCGCGCAGATCCACCGAGGTGAGTCCCTGCATGATCTCGTTGGTCAAGGTCGTCGCAGCCTCGATGCTGATCTTTAAAGTCGCCTCGTCCGTGATGCCGGTGCCATCGGAATTTGAGAGCGTGACTCCGCGTTGGGCTGCAAGGTCCGCGATCTGCTGGCCGGAGCCGTGA
>JBAVPB010000402.1:0-6584 GCA_049692655.1 Chthoniobacteraceae bacterium
GTTGAAGCGTGAGACTTTGAAAGTATGCCGCAATGACGACGCCCGCGTGGGAGGAATCGCGCCCGCCGAGCCCGGCGAGTCCGACCTGGCGGCGATGCAGCGGGTGCTATGCATTCATTTCCCGCACAAGCTCACGGAGGTATTTCACCGTGCGCTTGCCTACAAGCCGATGGTCGATCTGCTTACGCAGGTGATCAGCCCGAATGTGAAGTGCATGCAGTCGATGCTGTTTGTGAAGGCGTCGGGCAAGCCGGGGCAGGCGTGGCACCAGGATGAGGATTATATTCCCACGCGTGACCGTTCGCTGACCGGCGCGTGGATCGCGCTGGACGATGCCACGGTTGAAAATGGCTGTCTCTGGGTGCTGCCCGGTTCGCAAAAGCGGGGTATCCTCTGGCCGCAGAAATTTCATTTCGATACGCGGTTCGATTGCGCCCGCGAGAGTTACGATTTCCCGTGGAATGATGCGGATTCCGTGCCCGTGGAGGTGAAGGCGGGATCGATCGTCTTTTTCAACGGCTATCTCCTGCATCGCTCACTGCCGAACCGCTCCACCACGGGTTTCCGGCGCGCGCTGGTGAACCACTACATGAGCGCCGAGTCGTTCCTGCCGTGGCACAAGCCGGATGAAAAAACATGGATGGCCATTGCTGACTACCGGGACATCGTGATGGTGGCGGGGAAAGATCCGTATGCCTACAAGGGGACCGTGGAACTGGCGAAGGCGTTTGTGCGCGCGGATGGGAAGGGCGGCTGCGCGGACTGGAACAACGAGGAGCAGAAACAAATAGCGGCGGAGGTGAAGGGCCGGGTGTTGCAAATGACGAATGACGAATGACCAAGCACGAAGGAATGACGAAACCGGTAAAACGCGCAAAAGTGGATTGGGCATCCCGCTTTGCCAAACGCAAACCACTCGGACGCAAGTTGACAGCGAAGGAGACCGAAGCGTTCTGGGCAAGTTTACGGGATTAAGTGAATGGAGGGCGATGACTGCAATGTACGCTCCAAAAAGGTGTGAAGGAATTGCAAAAAAGTTTGCCGCGATCCCTTCAGGATCGATTTGTCTTTTCTACTTTTCCGGGGGTATCGCTGATTCCTCGCTCGACCCTCGGCTGCTGCGGCTGTAATGGCTTTGCCATCAGGAGTACGAATGACGACGCATTCACAGATTGTCATCTTTTCGGCGGAGCGGAGCCGGGACGTCCTTCTTTGCCGCTTGGGTCCGCGGAGAGCAACGACTCATGTAACATTTCGATATCGTTATCGTTCACGCCGGGATCGCTCAATGCGTAGAGCGTGCCGAATACTGCCTCATAAGCCGCCTGACGGGCTATCAAACTCAAATCCCGACGATCAGCGCCGATTCCCAGCAACCGGGTGAGAGCCGGTCCGAGGTCAGCAAAAGGAGAATCCGGTCTCTGCTCTGACTCACGGATTATGTTGTCGATCCAATGCTCTTGCATATTGGGATTGATGACTTCATCCCACATCTGTTTTAGGAATTGCTCTCTAGATGCCATAGTTATGATTGGGGGGGGGAGTTGGAGCCTTGGGCGGCGCGGGCTTTGCCTCGAGGCGCTTGATGGTGTGCTCGAGTTTCTGGATGCGATTGGAAAGCCGCTCGAAAATAGTGCGGATGCCGTCAGGGATTTTGACGCATTCCTCGCAATGGAATCGCGTGGCGAGGCTGCCCTTGATGGGATACTCAAATTGTTTGCCGCAGGCGCGGCAGGTGCGGATGCGGGTGGCGGGTTGTGGCTTGGCCATGGCGTTAAAAATGACGAATGACGAATGACGAAGCTCGAAAGAATGACGAAGCCGGAATGACGAAAAAGTTCTGATCGCCGATCACCATTTTAAATTTCGTCATTCGACATTCGTGCTTCGTCATTTTTCCTACCTCTTGCGTTGTTCCAACTCTCTCACCGAGCTGGTGACGCCTCCATCCATGAGCAAACGCCGGTCGCGGGAGCGGGTTTCTCCGATGGCGGTGACGCGGATGGCGGCTTCGTCGGTGACAGGGCATTCGTGCTCGCAGATGCCGCAGCCGATGCAGAGCGCGGGATCGACGTAGGGACGGCGCAGGGTGATGTCCGTGCCGTCGCGCTTTGTGATGGTGACTTCGCGTGAAAAAATCGCCTTGGGCGAAACGGGGCAGACTTCCTCGCAGACGACGCACGGCGTCTCCATGCTCCACGGGAGGCAGCGACCGTGATCGTAAAATGCGGTGCCGAGCCGCACGGGGCCTTGTTCCGCAAATTTGCCGACGCCCGTTTTTTCCTCGATGGAGATGCGCTGGATCGCGCCGGTGGGGCAGGCGTCGCCGCAGAGGGTGCAGTTCAATTCGCAGTAGCCGATCTTGTTATTGAGGATCGGCGTCCAGATTCCCTCCAGGCCGGCTTGGAGGAACGCGGGTTGCAATACATTCGTCGGGCAGACGCGGATACACTG
Organism: Chthoniobacteraceae bacterium; assembly: GCA_049692655.1. Classification (GTDB taxonomy): domain Bacteria; phylum Verrucomicrobiota; class Verrucomicrobiia; order Chthoniobacterales; family Chthoniobacteraceae; genus DASZPK01. The sequence goes on from JBAVPB010000402.1 coordinate 2,455, forward strand.
GTCACATTTGATGCAGCGCTCGAGGAAATCCTTCTCCTCCACGGAGCCGGGCGGGCGGATGACTTTTTTGTTGTAGTCGCGATCCTGCGCGCCGGAGGTCCTGCCGAACCCGAAGAACGCGAAACCCATCATGCCGCCGAGCAATGCGCGCCGCGCGGGGACGGCGGGCATGGTGACCTCGTGCTGGAGTGGCGGCATGAACTTGAACGAGATGGCGTCCTCGGGGCAGTCCTCGATGCAATTAAAACAGACGAAGCATTCGCTCTTGCGGAGCTGCGTGTGGGGATCGGACGCGCCCTCGCAATTTTTCAGGCAGAGATCGCAGTCCACGCATTTCGTCGGATTCCGCTCGATGCGCCAGAGCGCGGCGGGAGCGATGCTGCCAAGGAATGCGCCGAGCGGACAAATGACCCGGCAGAAAAATCGCGGGATCACCACATTCATCCCCACGAGCAGGAAGAGCATGAAGCCCACGACCCAGCCGCCCACGTAGAAATTCTGCTTCACGTAAAACGTGGAGCGGAAGATGAGATTCGCCGTCGGGAGAATCGCGGTGGTCATCGAGCGATGGAAGAGGCAGATGGGATCGAGCAGGCCGATTTGCAGACTGCCGAACAGCGCGGCGATGAGCATGCCGATGAGGATGATGTATTTCGTCTGGTAGATGCTGCGGTAGCGGTTCGACTCGATGCGCACCTTGTCCTCGGCGCGGCCCTTGCCCATGAGCCATCCGGTGAAGTGATGCAGGATGCCGTAGGGGCAGATCCAATTGCAGAAAATGCGCCCGAACAGGATGGAGGGGACGAGCAGGAGCAGGCTCCAGAGCAGCCCCTTGTAAATGGTGTGCGTGGTGATCGCCGTCGCGGTGGCCACGAGTGGATCGAGCTCCAGGAAGAGCGAGATCGGGTAGCCTTTGTAATACCGCAGGTCGGAGACGAAGACGAAAAAGAGAAAGAGGCTGAAGAAGAAGACCTGGGAGATGCGCCGTGCTGTGCGGAGTTTCATAGGGGAACGGGAGACGTCGGGATCAGACCTGCACTTCCTTGTAGTTTGCTTCCTTCCAGTTCTTGTTGCCGAGGCCGCGGTCGTGGGCTTTGTGAATGTAGGTGAGCTCGGCGATGTCGCGCTCGAGCAGATGGCTGTAGCCGTAGCTGTCCACGGCCACCATGTCGGTGCCGGCAACGACGGTGCCCATCGGCTTCACGTCGGAGAGGCGGCCGCCGGTCGGCCCGTTTTTCATGAGCACATTCATGCCATCGAGAATCACGAGCGTCGGCTTCATCATCATCGGGAAATCGGAGACGATGCTGTGGATGTGCTGGTGGAACTGGTTGCGGCGTCCGCCGAGGAGACCGTACCAGTTTTTTGTGGTCATGGAGGCGTGGCAGAGATTGTGGTCCTTGCACGGCGCGAGGCCGATGACCTTCGTGGCTTTCTTGAACGGCTCGTGGAAAAAGGTCCAGTGCTTCAGGATCTCGCCATCCATCTGGAGAGGTGAGAAGGAATTTGTCTCGGGGTAGAGGAGATCGAGGCCGAGTTCGTCCGCGACCTGCCGCAGACCGCTCTTGAGGAAACAACCGGTCGGGCTGTTGATCGGGTTATCCGCGATGATGATCTTCGACGCGCCGGCCGCGAAGACCAGCTTCGCCACCGCGCGGAGCGCATCCGGGTGCGTGGTCGCGGCGAGCGCGGGCGGGCGGTCGAAAGCGACGTTCGGCTTGATCATCACGACGTCGCCTTTCTGGATGAAGCGCGACATGCCGCCCAGCGCGCCGATTGCCGCGCTCACGGTTTTCTCGTGGTCCGGCCCGTGGGCGATCGCCATGGTCGGCAGCGCTTTGCTTTCGGTCAGCTTGAAATTTGGCAACTGCAACCCCTTCTGGTCCTCGAAGCCCGGGAGGTAATGATCCGGCTGCCAGAGCTTGCGGCCCACGACCAGCGAGCCGGTGATGAGCGCGCCCGTGGCGCCTGCGCGGATGAGGAATTCGCGGCGGCCGATGGCGTTTTCCTGCGGTGGGTTTTCGTCTGCGTTGTCGGGTGGCGTAGTATTCATTTGATTTTCCCCTCTAGATATTCCTCCACAAACTTGCGGGCTTTCTCCGCGTCCTGCGCGTCGATCACGCCGCCCAGCTCGCCTTCGCGCTGGTAGATCACCTTACACTTTCCAAAGCTTTCCGCCTGAAAAATTTTCGCCCTCTGCTCGTCGGGCAAATCCGTGGCCTTGCCGAACTTCCCGCAGAATGTTTCATACGATTTCCACGCCGCAGCCGTCTCCTGCGGAGTCGCGAGCATGATGAAGAACGAAAGCTTCACGCCGTCGTATTGATACGATGCCTGGAACACGTTCTTGAGGAACGATTGCCCCTGCGCATTCTCCGGCACGAATGTCACGCTGCCCGCCACCATGTTTGCCACGGGGAGGCGTCGCACGCCGTCGAGCCCGGTGTTGTCCTCGGGGATCGATTTTGCGCGGTCCACAGCGAGCGCTTTCGCGGCGGTCATCGTTTTCGGATTCTGGTCGGAGGCGATGATCTGGATGTAATACGCTCCCTGCCTGAAAAAGAAACCCATGTCGCCCGAGTAGCCATCCGGCGCGAAATCGACCGGCTTGCCGCTCGCATCACGCTCGAGGGCAAACATGCCGAAGGCGTTGATCGGCGTGTCCATGCGGTATTCATACACATCCACGTAGCTGCCGGCCGAGCCATCCACCGAAAAGGAGCGGCTGCGCAGCGCCTGGAAATTAAACCCGATGTAGGCCGGGGAGCGCCCGTCGATTTTTTCAAAGAGGTTGTCGGGATTGTAAAACTCTGTTTTACCCATCGGCTTGATGCCCGGGAGGTTGATGTCCATTGGCGTCTGTGCCGTGGAAGCCGCGGCGGTCGCGCCGGTGGTGGCCGGGGAAGCTGCGGGTGCGGAGGATTCCTCTCCCTGGCTTGCGGCATCAGCGGCGGATGTCTTCGCGGCAGGCGGCAGCGCGGCCTTCGGCGTATTGGTCGTCCCTTCTTCGCCGGGTTGCACGCCTGTTCCCGCGCGGAGCGTGCCCGCTTTTCCATCCACGGTCGCGGTGGTGGAATTCAGCGCATCCGCGCGCAGGCTGTAGAGATTCGGATCGAAATGCCGCCCCTTGATCGCGATCGCGACGCCGATTCCCGCGATGAGGCACACGATCACAATCGAGGAGACGCGCTCGGACAGCGGCACCTTTGTGCGGACGAAGGCATTCCTGCCCCGCTTTTCGCCGCCAGGCCCCTTGAAAAAAGCCATGATACCTTTCGCGTTGGGATTCATGGGGATTTTATTTGCGCCCGCGCATCAGGCAAAATACCGGTGCGCGCGCTTGATGATCTCCGGGTAGTCGGTCTTGAACGAACAGCCGTCGCGCAGCGCAGCGAGATCCGCGGTGGTATGGTCGCGATGTGCCATGGGGAGCGCATGGTAAAGATCGCGCGCGCCGAGATCGCCATCCTGCTCGTAGTAGGTGACAAACCGCGCGATGTCCGTGAAGGCAAACTGGCTCGCGCCGCCCAGCGCATCGCACGAGGGACACCCGGGGCACATCGTCCGCCGGCCCGCCATCACGATCTCCTTGAGCGCCGTCATGTCGCTGATCTTCAGCGGCACCTTGTAACTCCGCGCCGCCGTCGTGCTGTTCTGCATCTGGTCCACATTCTCGATGTTGTTGCAGATCGCCGAGATGCGCGGATCGCTCCAGCACGCGTGCAGCTTCGCCTGGTGGACATCGAGCCCGAGCTTGTCAAATTCCGGCAAGCGTTTCGGCACATCGTTCGTATCGCGCATCGTCTTCATGGCGATGAGGCCGATGCCCGCCTTGTTGCAGGCCGTCATCGCGATATTGAGCGGATCGTCCAGCGCCATGAACGGCGAGTAGCGCACCATGATCGCATCCACAAAGCCGCCTTCCGCCGCGGCGGAGAGATATTCCGCGCGCTTGTCGTCGTGGCAGGAGAAGCCGACCATCCTGCACTTCCCGGAGCTCTTGAGCTGCGCGATCGTCTTCTTGAAAGCGTCGCTCTTCGGCCAGTCCAGCGATGCCTCGCCGTATTCGCGGGTGCCGATTCCGTGGATGAAAAAAAGATCGAGGTAGCTCGTGCCGCACGCCGCGAGCC
>JBAVPB010000403.1:0-7207 GCA_049692655.1 Chthoniobacteraceae bacterium
GAAGATATTTATGCGGGCATCGATTTCCAGGCCGGCGGCGAAGCAGCGATGAAGACACTGGAATTTATCAAGAGCGCTTTTCCAAAAGAGTTTAAGAAGATCCGCTTCGGCGAGGAATCCCCGGAACTCGTGGGCGTGGGCATCAAACCGGTATCCAAGACGGGCACTCAGCGGCTTGTGCGCGCTGCGATCCAGTATGCGATCGACCAAGGCAAAAAGTCGGTGACGATCGTGCATAAGGGTAACATCATGAAATTCACGGAAGGAGCCTTCCGCGACTGGAGCTACGAGCTTGCCAAGACGGAATTTGGCGCAGTAGAGATCGACGGCGGCCCATGGTGCAAGCTGCCAAACGGCATCGTGATCAAGGATGCGATCGCGGATATCACGCTCCAGCAGGTGCTGACGCGACCGACTGATTTTGACGTGATTGCGACGTTGAATCTCAACGGAGATTACCTTTCAGACGCGCTGGCGGCACAGGTGGGCGGGATCGGGATCGCACCTGGTGGCAACATCAATTACATAACGGGACACGCGATCTTTGAAGCGACTCACGGAACGGCACCGAAGTATGCGGGCAAGGATCAGGTCAATCCGGGCAGCGTTGTTCTCAGCGGCGAGATGATGTTCCGTTATCTTGGCTGGAGCGAGGCGGCGGATCTGATCCTCAAGGGGCTCAATGGCGCTATTGCCAGCAAACGGGTCACCTATGATTTTGCGCGGCAGATGGACGGTGCGACGGAAATCAAGTGCTCGGCATTCGGAGACAATATCATTTCCCATATGTGAAGAATGGGTAGAGAATTGGAACGATGATCAATGAAAGAATGACGGCTCGCAAAGGACGGAGCGATTTCCTTTTCACCAAGGGTGGCTCCCAGCTTTGCGGGCTGGCATTCGTTGATGCCCATTGTTCTGCGCTGAATATCCATTATTCCCGATGAAACTGCCCACGCCCTGGCAGTTAAAAACGATCTACGCTTCGCTTACGGCATTGGCAATCCTTGCCATATGTTGGGTGGCGTCGATCGTTATCCAAGTCACCGGGGATACGATTAAAAAATTTCAGGCGTTTCTGATCCCCCTGGCAGTGGCGGCTGTGCTCGCCTACCTGCTGGAGCCCGTGGTGAAGAAACTCTGCTCTTGGAAACTTTCGCGCACCTCTGCGGTGCTGATTGTATTCGGTGTGTTCATTGTCAGCTCGACTCTTATTGTTTTTTCCGTCGGCCCCAAGATTTACGAGGAGGCGGCAAAGTTTGGGGATAAACTCCCCGTTTACATGCAGAGCGCGCGCAATCTCGTGAATACCACGGTGGAAAACTATAAAAGGCACTCCTCGAACAGCGAGGATTTTCAGAATATGGCTTCCATGGTGCAGGATTGGTTGCAAAAGCAATTACCTGGATACACCGACAGCCTTTTGAAATTTGCGCGGGGAAGTTTTGGCGGAGTATTGGGAGTCTTTGGTTATATCGTCAGTCTTTTGATCATCCCCCTCTACCTTTTCTATTTTTTGAAGGAATCGTCAAAAATCCAAACCAACTGGAGCAATTATCTCCCGCTGCAAGCTTCTCATTTCAAGGACGAAGTGGTGGATGTTCTTACAGAAATCAACACGTATCTCATCGCGTTTTTCCGGGGACAACTCGTTGTAAGCATGATTGATGGCGTGCTGATCAGCATCGGGCTGCTTTGCATGAACCTGAGCGGCAGTCTTTTGATCGGCTTGATGGTCGCAATCCTGGGCCTGATCCCGTATCTCGGAATTTTTATCTGTTGGGTTCCCGCAGTGCTCATAGCGGCGGGCCAGTTTCAGGACTGGCATCATCCGCTGATCGTGACCGGCATTTTTATCGGGATGAACCAGATCGAGAGCTGGTTTATTGCGCCAAGAATTGTAGGCAACTCGGTAGGCTTGCATCCCCTCACCATCATAGCGTCCGTGATCGGCTGGAGTTTGCTGCTTGGAGGCCTGCTTGGCGCAATACTGGCAGTGCCGCTCACGGCGACCATGAAAGTATTGCTGCGCCGCTACGTCTGGCATCGGACTTTTAAAAGCGGGAGTCGCGAGCTTTGAACAATTCGGAAGCTTTCGCTGTCAATTAACAACGGATTTGAAAGCGCCATGACCCGTTATAGCAATGAATGCTCTTTTTTCTGAAGGTGTAACTTTGATCGAACAGATTTCAGCGCAGGTTGTCTTATCAAATCCGCGCCAACACAGTTTTAAAATATGACGACAACACAGGAACTCACCGAACATGTAAAACAATCCAGCCAATGGCTGGCTCCGTTGCAAGAGCAGATTTCCCGGGTGGTGATCGGGCAAAAGCACCTCATTGAGGGATTGCTCACGGGCATGCTGACTAACGGGCATGTGCTTCTCGAAGGTGTGCCGGGGCTCGCGAAAACATTGACGGTAAAGACGCTGGCAGCAACCATCCAAACAAATTTCCAACGTATTCAGTTTACTCCGGATCTTTTGCCTGCGGATCTGATCGGCACTCTCATTTACAATCCACGGAGCGGTGAATTCACCACCAAACACGGCCCTCTATTTTCTAATCTGATCCTGGCGGATGAAATCAACCGTGCTCCTGCAAAAGTACAAAGCGCGCTGCTTGAAGCGATGCAGGAACGCCAGGTTACGATCGGCGATACCACCTACAAATTACCTGATCCGTTTCTCGTTCTCGCGACACAAAATCCCATAGAACAGGAGGGCACCTATACGCTGCCGGAAGCTCAAGTTGACCGCTTTATGTTGAAGCTGAAGGTTGGCTATCCGACCAAAAGCGAGGAGCGTCAAATCCTCGATTTGATGGGCACTTCAACACCCCGTCTCAGTGTGAATCCAGTGGTGCGGCCTGAGGATATCATCCAAGCGCGTTCTATTGTGAATGAAATTTACATCGATGACCGGGTGAAGGATTACATAGTCGATGTAGTCTGGGCTACCCGTGAGCCGAGGAAATACAAACTCGATCTGGACGGTTTGATCCGCTACGGCGGCTCACCACGAGCCACCATCAATCTGACATTGGCTGCCCGGGCACGCGCGTTCCTTTCGGGGCGTGGATATGTTACCCCTCAGGATGTAAAAAGCGTAGGTCCGGACGTTCTTCGGCATCGTATCATCGTCAGCTACGAAGCGGAGGCCGAGGAAGTCACCAGCGAGCAGATCATTGATAAGATTTTCGCCGGCCTGCCAGTGCCATAGAATAATCTGTAAAATTATGTGGTTTGTATCCCGTCGTACACGAGGACGAACTGCATTAAATCAATAATGGAAACGCCCCGCGACATTCTAAAAAAAATCCGTCGCCTGGAAATCAAAACCCGGGGACTGGTGGAGGCCGCTTTTGCGGGTCAATACCGCAGTGTGTTCAAGGGACGAGGCATGAATTTTGAAGAAGTGCGTGAGTACGCTCCAGGAGATGAGGTGCGTTCTATAGACTGGAATGTCACCGCACGAATGGGACATCCGTATATTAAAAAATTTACCGAGGAGCGTGAGTTGACAGTCATGCTGGTAGTAGATGTAAGTGCCTCTGGAAGCTATGGCAGCGTTCATCTCAGCAAACGTGAGATTGCAGCGGAAGTGGCCTGCCTCCTAGCTTTCAGCGCCATTCGTAATAACGACAAAGTGGGTCTTATCCTTTTCTCCGATCACGTCGAGTTGTACATTCCTCCCAAAAAAGGACGTATCCACACACTGCGTATGATCCGTGAAATCCTCTTCTTTGAACCGGGCGGTCGGGGAACGGACATGACGGTTTCCTTGAATTACTTGAATCGTGTCGTAAGTCACAAAGCAGTCGTGTTTGTAATTTCCGATTTTCAAACAGGCGATTTTTCGAAAGCCCTATCCGTCACCAGCAGACGGCATGATCTCGTCGCAATACCCATCGTTGATCCCCGTGAAGAGTCCCTGCCAAATGTTGGCATCATTACGCTCGAGGATGCGGAAACGGGCGAACAGATCGAAGTGAATACTGCTGATAGTGCCACCAGGGCAGCTTACCTGCACATAATAGACAAACGCCGCATTGAAATATTTGGACTGTTACGGCGTAATCGTGTCGATAGCATTTCGCTGCGGACAAATCAGGATTATTTGCCCGCGCTGCGTACATTTTTCCGGCAGCGTGAACGGAGGCTGATGTTGCAATGACTTTTTTTCTTCCTATTGCTCAGGCTCCAACTCCGCCACAAATACGCGATATAGCCCCTCCTATCGATATCCTGCCGTATCCACCCTGGATGATCTACACTGCGGCAGCTATCGGAATCATGCTCGTCGGTGTGGCTGTTTGGTTCGCCGTCCACTTCTGGCGCAATCGTCCTGAGGCGCCGACTCCCCGGGAAATTGCACGCGCAGAGCTTGAGAAGGCTCGAGGACAAATTAAATCCATTGAGCCATACGCATTCAGCATTCTTGTCTCAGATATATTACGAAGTTATATTTCCTCGCAATATCAGCTTCGCGCAACGCAGCAGACATCCCCGGAGTTCCTTGCTTCCATCTCGGACTTTGCCGGTTTCAGTGCAACGGAAAAATCGCAATTAGCCGAATTTTTGGACAAGTGTGATTTGATCAAATTCGCCCATGTTTCGACCACTACAGAGGAGAGCAGCACGCTTCTTGAACAAGCTATCCGCTTCGTTGAAGGAGGAACCCAATGAGGTTTTTCAGCGATCTAGGAATTACATTTGTGAATCCATGGCTGCTGCTACTGCTGCTTTTGATTCCAGTAATTGCATTTCTTCGAGGTAATCGAGGCGGTGCTCCCGCAGTGATTTTCTCATCCATCAATCCACTTAAAACACTGGGTAAATCCGCCGAATCAAAAGCAGGCGATTTTTTAACGGGCTTGGTTTTTGTGGCATTGGCGCTGTTTGTAGTCGCATTGGCCAGGCCTCAACTTGGCAAGACTATCAGCCATGTGAATGCGAGCGGCATCGACATCATGATCTGCATCGACGTGTCGGGTTCCATGCTGACAGAGGATTACAACATAGGCGGTCAGCGCGCCAGCCGTGTTGACACGATCCGGGAAGTCACGCGCAAATTCATAGAAGGTCGCCCTAATGACCGTATCGGCATCATCGCATTTGGCGGACGCCCCTACCTTGTCAGCCCTATGACATTGGATCACGACTGGCTCTTTCAAAATCTTGAGCGTGTAAAAATAGGTCTGGTGGAAGACAGCACCGCCATCGGTTCTGCAATCGCCGCCGCCAGCAACCGGTTGAAAGACAAGGAATCAAAAAGCAAAGTCATCATTTTACTTACAGACGGGGATAATAATGCGGGCAAAATTTCGCCTGAAACGGCAGCCGAAGCTGCAAAAACACTAGGAATCAAATTCTATGCCATCGGCGCCGGGACTAATGGTACAGCCCCCTTCCCTTTTACGGATTCATTCGGACGCAAAGTTTATCAAATGATTCCGGTTTCATTCAACGAAGACGGATTAAAAAAGGTGGCTCAAATCGCAGGTGGAAAATATTACAGGGCAGCCGATACAGAATCGTTGGAAAATATCTATGGCGAGATTGATAAGCTTGAGAAATCCACCATCGAATTAACTAAATATACTAATTACCGGGATCTTTTTCCATGGTTTTTGGCGGGAGGTCTGGTGCTTCTTTGTGCGCATACAGTGCTTTCACAAACCGTTTGGAGGAAACTGCCATGACGTTCGGCGCACCATACTGGCTTTGTGCTTTGGCGTTGCCGCCAGTTTTCATCTACCTTTTTGTGGTGAATGAAAAGCGCGGCAAAGTGTTGCTGGAGAAAATAGTGGCGGCGCGCCTATTACCTCAATTGGCGAGGAGCTTGAGTCCAGGCAGGCGGCGTCTGCGTTTTTTTGCGCTGCTTCTGGGAGTGACTGCAATCATCGTGAGTCTTGCCCGTCCGCAAATTGGCTATACTTGGGAGCAAAGCAAGCGCAGTGGACGCGATATACTTATCGCCATCGATACCTCAAAAAGCATGCTTTCCACCGATGTGTTACCGAACCGGCTCACCCGTGCCAAACTCGCAGCCCAGGATTTAATCGGCCAACTCCAAGGCGATCGCGTCGGCGTAATGGCGTTTGCAGGAAGTTCTTTTTTACAGGCTCCATTGACCATTGATTACAGCGCTGCATTAGATGCCGTCACCGATCTTGATACGAATACCATCCCTCTCGGAGGTACGGATATCGCCAGCGTGATTAACGATGCAGGGAAAGCATTTGGCAAAGGTGAAAGCGACAATCGCTGTCTCATATTATTTACAGATGGTGAAGATCTGGAAGCTAACGGCGTAGCTGCTGCTAAAAGTCATGCGAATGAGTTTCGTATTTTTACGGTAGGGGTAGGCACCCAGGCGGGATCAATCATTCCTGTTACCGGTGATGATGGAGGCACTAGTTTTGTAAAAGATCCGGATGGCAATATCGTAAAAAGCAGGCTCGACGAAGGCCGCCTGAAAGAAATAGCCGAAGCTACGGGAGGCTTTTATACCCACCTGCAAAACGGGCCTGCCGACATGAAAAATATCCTGGCAGATGGTTTGGATAAAGTGAAAGAGCGCGACATTGACGTAAGGATGTCCCGACATCCCATCGAACGTTATCAATGGCCACTTGCTCTAGGTTTGTTTTTAATCGCTGCATTCATGCTGATCGGTGAAAAACGGCGCGAAACGCTTCCGTCAAAGCGGGCTAAAGCGTTTCGTTCAGCCGTTGCCTTATTTGTTTTTCTGCTTGGGATCCATGCAACCCAAGCGGCGCCACTTAACGACGGCGTAGAACTTTATAACGATAAAAAATATAAAGAATCGTACGACACGTTTAATACGCAGCTTCAGAGGAACCCTGCTTCACAAGCCTTGGAATTTGACAGTGGAGCTGCTGCTTACAAAACAGGCGAATACGACAAGGCCATCGATGCTTTTGCGCAGGCCATTGCGTCACCCAAGATCAACGTAAGAGGTAAAGCCGAATATAATCTGGGAAATGCACTCTGCCTCAGAGGGGCCAAGCAGGAATCAAAAGATTCGAAATTGAAAGACTGGAATAATGCGATCCAGCATTACGATGAGGCGCTTAAGATCGATCCAAAGAATAAAGATGCAGAGTATAACCGGGACGTGGTTAAAAAGCTGATCGAAGATTTAAAGAAGGAACCTCCAAAGTCACAGGATCAAAAGAGC
>JBAVPB010000404.1:0-7986 GCA_049692655.1 Chthoniobacteraceae bacterium
TGTTAAATGAGTTAAAAGGGTTTGGCGCGGACTGTTCATTGCGTGTTATTTGTTAACTACAATATTGCATAGAAACACGATTTTGTCAAGCCTCCGCGCCATTAATGTGATTATTCAGTGTAAATAATAGAGGTTGTGAACTTTTGCTCCAGCAGGCAATGCAAGCTTGCAGATTGAGAGCTTTCGGTGGCAAGCCTGAGGCGTTGCGCTACTTTTTAGGGTTGGCAAAGGTTGATTGGCCCTGCCAACGGAGAGGTGAGTGACGCGGAATTTTAGAAGCAGATTACGAATGAAGCGCTTTCAATTCGTTCGCAGTCCGTCATTCACCCCATGCCGAGCCGAGCCTTTGCCTCTGCCAGATATACCTCGTCCACATCAAACCCGATGAATTTGCTTACTCCGCACTCGCGGGCCGCAAGCGCGGAACTGCCGATGCCCAAGAACGGCTCGAGCATCACTAGCCCCTCACGCTGCCCGTGCAGCTTGATGCACTGCGTTGCGAGGGCCACAGGAAATGTAGCGGGATGCGGCCTGTCCTTGTCGCGGCTCAAAATCGTCTCGTACGGGATGAACCAATTGTTTCCGCGGCAGCGGCGGTCCTGCCCGCCGGTGTGCCCCCAGCGCGCGATGTTGCTTTTGTCCGAATATTCCACCCCCACGGCGAGCCGGTCGAGCTTCACATCCCCCACCTTGGTCAGATGAAATATATACTCGTGGCAATCGGTGAGGTAACGCTGCGAATTGATCGGCTTGAAATGTCCGGCGGAAATCTGGTCGCCCTTCCGGGTATTCACCGTGATCGACTTGATCCAGTGAATCGTGTTTTGCAGCGTAAAAATCGCGCGCAGTTTCAAGATGATCTCGTGCGGCAGCATCGGGCTCTTTGAAGATGCGCCCACGTTCAGGAAAAACGAGCCGTCCGGCTTGAGCACCCGCTTCACTTCGGAGGCCCATTCGAGCGACCATTCCAGATATTTCTCGCGGGCAAGATCATCCGAATATTTCGAGTAGGCGATGCCGAGATTGTAGGGCGGCGAAGTCACCACGATATCGACCGAGTCATCCGGCAATTCGCGCATCGCGGACACGCAGTCGGCAAGGCGGAGGTCGAACTGCGTTTTGGCCCGGGTCTCCCCGGTTGAAACCCGAGGATGATCCTGCGATTCTCCCTCAAAAAGATTGGGCTGGATGGCTTTTGCTGGCATGATGGGCTGCCAAAGTAGCGTAAAGCTCTTACGTGCGACCATCAAAAAAAACGCAGCGGTGTTCAAGCTCTACTGCTGGCTTATCTTGAAAACGACACGATTCTCGTGCATCGCAAGGAAGACCTTGCCGACATGCTTGACCACCTAACAGTCCTTGAAGCGCGGGCCAAGTCCGCAGGCAAAAAGCGTTATACTGCGGCTGATGTCAAAAAGCACTGGGCATCTGACCTGTTGCCCGAATTCCTCCGGCCTTAGAGAATTGCTTTGCGTGGATTGGGCGCTGGCGAAACAGAGTTTCGGGGATCAGTGCGTTCCCAAACGGAGTTTGAGGAACGAGGGCGCTATACGCGAGCGGTCGAATGTCGTCAGCAGGATGAAGACGACGGCGGGCAAGGATGCCCGCGCTCCCCACATCCACCAGATTTTTTAGACGTCCTTTAAATATCCGCCCCTGCTACTTCCGGATATCCTCGATGATTTGCGAGAATGCCTTCGACATTTCGGTGCGGGTTTCCTGCTCGGTGACGAGCTCGCGCTGGAAATAGTCGTAGGTGAGCCGGTTCTGGAGCGCGGTGATGTCGGACTGGCAGGCGATCTTCAGGAATGAGAGGAAACTGGCGTCAGCGTTTGACCTGTCGGACATACTGCGCCCTCCTCCCTTGTCCTCCTGCCATTGGGCGATGCGGCTCTTGATGACCGGGTTGCTGTGCTTCTCCACGGTCACTTTGCCGTGGGTTTCGGAGATGTCGGTGAAAAAGGAATCCAGGTCCTTGGTGAGCGTGTGGACTTTTTCCATCGCGTCGGCCTCGGCGTAAAATGTCCTCCAGTTCACGGGCTGCCAATTTTTCACGCTGTCGATCCGGTAACCGTAGCGGCGCACCTCGGGGGTCGCCATTTTCTCGTGGGTGGTGGCGTCGTACTTCCTGGTCACGGTGTAGGTCGCGACGCCGATGACTTTCCCCGACTTGAGATGGATGATCGGGCTGCCGCTGTTGCCCGGCACAAATTGCGCGTCGATCTCCACGAGGTTCGGTCCGATGCCGACGATCTTCCCGATGATCGTGTTGACCACGCCGGAGCCTTCCGCGTTGCCGAGCACCACGACGTCGTCGCCGATCCTGGCATTTTCATCCACGCCCTGCATGATCTCCAGCGGCTTGCCCCCGCCGGCCGGGAGCGCGTAGCAAAAAATATCGTGCCCCACGGCCACCGAGGCGGCGTCGCCCTTCACCACCGTGCCGCCGAGCGTCTTGAAATTGGCATCGTTGATCCCCGCAGCGACGTGGGCATTGGTAAACAGGTAACTGCCGCCGCTAAAATTCGCGATAAACCCGCTCCCCGCCCCTTCCTTGCCGGTGACAAATACGAGGTTGTTGCTGTTTGCCCTCACGATTTCCGACGCGGTATTCTGCGTCTCGGGCGAGGCAGGCGCCGGCGCCGGGGTTGGCGTGGCGGCTACGGCGGCGGTGACAGGTGCGACTGGCGCAGGGACCTTCGCAAGCATGTCCTGTGTGGGCGGATTGACCCGGCCCGCCGAGAAAAAGACCACAGGAAACTGCCGCTTGCCCATGGCGATCATCATCTGGGCGCCGAGTATCCGGCCTGCAGTGAGATCGTGATCGACTGCCATGACGATCGCGGGCGCGCCGGGGAACATGCCCGCTCCCGGCATCATACCCGGATTCATCATTCCACCCGGCCCCCTTTGCGCTGCGTCGGGTAATTTTACCATGACAAGCAACTGATTGTTGATTTGCCATGTGCCTCCTGTTGCCAGCCATCCGCATGTCACCGTTCCATCCGCGTTCAGGCTGAACCAGAGGTCCGGGTTTGGCTTCTCCTGCATGTTTGCAAGCATTGCGGGATTTGTGGGGGTCAGCATCCAGAAAGTTCCACCGAGCTTCTGCTTGAAATCCGCTGCCGCCGGATTTGTGGCTGCGGCATTCGGATCTCCCTGCGGTCCCCCCGGCACTCCCTGGGGGACATTGGGCTGCGGATTCACCGCGCCCGGCGTGCTCTGCGCGGCGGCGGCATCGCCGGTGGCGTGGAGCATTCGCAATGTCTTCGTAGGGCCCCGATAAGGGCTCACGCCTGTCACTTCCGCCGAGCCGGTCACCTTCATGCCGCTGGCCAGGTCCCGGATCGATCCGCTCTTCCCGTTGACGGTGATGGACGACATCGTTTCCACCGTGTATTCCGTGCTGCCGACCGTGACGATGCCCTTATCGACGTTCACGGAAGAGATCGTGCCGTTTATATCCAGAAGCTGGCCCAAGCTCATGCCCTGCTCCCCGCAGGCAATTGAAACCATAAGCAGGAAAGCGAGAAAGAAGCTTTTCATCTTCCCGCCTCATATTCCCCGGCATCCGAAGTGTCAAGAAAATGGCCGTAACTGGCGAGGGCGTCGCCGGATAGCAGGGGGGGTTGGGGAAATCGTCTGGAGATTTACGCGGATTGCCGCAGATTTTAGTGTTGAGGCATTATGGAATCAGTTTGTGGGGTGGCGGTGTTTCTGGGGTTGGTGCGTAGTGGGAGGTGAAGAGGAGATGGGTTTTTTGGCTTTGGGGCGTGGTGATGCGTCCACGGATAGCAGGCGGGGGTTGGGGGAAAAAGTTCGTGACGGCGGGACACCGTCACCAGCACTCGAGACGAGCGCGCTCCCCGGAATGTTGCTGCGATGACTGGGTTACCTTGGGGATCAATCCCGCATTTCAACTGCACGGATACCAACTGCACGGATACGGCCAAGCGGATTTCGTGAAAGTGTTTTCAAGTTTTCTCCGCCTCAGTTTACAAAATGGCTGCGCGTAGTACCTTCGCAGGGTTAAGTGCGGTGCGAATACAAAACAAACAATTTTACTTATGAAAATATTCAAAGGCACGCTGGTTCCGGGCATCCTGTTTTTTGCGGGCCTGGGCGCTGGGAATGATGTCTCAGCCCAGGGTCCGCAGGCTGGTGATGCCGCTGCGGGAAAGCTGTTTTTCCAGCAAAGCTGCGCGATTTGTCACTCCGATGGTTTGGGATCTGGAAACGTGGCAATCGTGAAACAGGGACCAAGCCTTGTTGGGATTTTGGGGCGTCACGCCGCGTCTCTCTCAAACTTCAATTACACAAAAGCGCTCAGCGAGTCGGGGTTCACCTGGGATGCATCCACACTGGACCGTTTTCTCACCAATCCGGCGAAGGCCGTCCCGGGGACGACGATGCCGATCCCGGTTCCCAAGGATGCGGATCGCCTCAATGTGATTGCCTACCTGTCCACCCTGAAAGCCCCGGCCGGAGTTTCTCCAACCGCCGAGGTCACGCCAACGCCCGCTTCCGCGCCCGAAAACGATCCGGGTGACTGGCATCATGCCTCACCGGGCGTACGGCATCACATCACAATTGCGGATTTGCCGCCGCCGTACGCCACCCGCTCGTCTGGAAATGGCCCGAAGGTGGTGGCGCAACCTGCAAATGCCTCGTTGTCAGTTCCATGGGGATTTACGGTACGGCTGTTTGCCACGGGTTTGACGAATCCGCGTGTGCTGCGCGTGGCGCCCAACGGGGACATTTTCCTCGCGGAGACGGCTGGCAATCGCATCCGGGTCCTGCGCGCCGCGGACGGAGCGGATGCGCCCTCTGAAAACCAGATTTTTGCAGATGGTCTCGACCGGCCATTTGGTATCGCCTTCTATCCCCCGGGAAATAATCCGCAGTGGATTTACGTCGCGAACAATAACTCCGTGGTTCGCTTTCCTTATCACAGCGGTGATCTCAAGGCGGGTGGCGCTCCCGAGGTGATCGTCCCCCGACTCACGGAAAGCCAGGGCGGCCACAGCACTCGCGATATCGCTTTTTCCAACGACGGCAAACGCATGTTCATCTCGGTGGGCTCCGGATCAAACGTTGCCGAGGGCATGAGTAAAAAGAACGCCAAGGACATCCAGCTTTGGGAAGCCGATCACGGGCCTGGCGCGGCGTGGGACTCCGAGACCAATCGTGCCGACATCCTGGTGACCGACCCTGAAGGCAAACAACCGCTCAAAACCTTTGCCACCGGCATTCGCAACGGCGTCGGCATGGCCGTGGATAAATCGACAGGCGAGCTGTGGGTTTCGACGAATGAGCGCGATGCCTTGGGCGACGATTTGGTGCCGGATTACATCACCCGCGTGAAAGAGGGAGGATTTTACGGCTGGCCCTGGTATTACCTGGGCAACCACGAAGATCCCCGCCACCCGGGCGAGCGTCCGGATCTCGCCGGCAAAGCCACCGTTCCCGACGTCCTGTTGCAGGCGCACAGCGCCTCCCTGGAGATGACCTTTTACACGGCGACAAAAGGCGTGGCGGCATTTCCGGCGGAGTATCAGGGAGACATTTTTGCGGCTTTCCACGGCTCGTGGAACCGGAGTTCGCGCACGGGCTACAAGCTTGTGCGCGTGCGTGTTGATCACGGCGTCCCAACCGGCGAGTACGACGATTTTATCACCGGATTTGTGGTGGATGAGCGCAGTGTCTGGGGCAGGCCGGTGGGAGTGGCCGTCGCCCATGACGGCGCGCTGCTCATGACCGAGGACGGGAACGGCACTCTCTGGCGTATCTCGTATACGGGACATTGATTCCATCGCATCCTTCGGGCGCTGAGGGGACAAGGGCGTTTTTTGTCGGAGCGGCTTGAGTGATGATGCTACTACGTACTGCAAGTGACGCCTGCCTCCGCTGGGGACAGCGGACGCTACACCGGCGCTACGCGCCGCTCATAGAAAGTGCGGCTACGCCGGTTCGTTATTCCAGTCATGCTCTGCCCACCCACGCGAACCACCTTATCATTAACTAAAACCCGTTAACCTTATATTTGATTATCAGGCATTAAGAAGTTTAATTCCAAAATATAAGATTATGAAAACCAAACAAATCTGGGCAAATCTCGCTACCAATGATCTTGACCGCAAAGCAGCGCATGCAGAAATAATCGCAGTCAGGATTAGTCCTCAAGTCTTGAGGCGTATAGCTGAGAGAGGAAGATCTCAATTCCTGCACAAAAGCAATACGACTTTGAAGAAACTCCTTCATATGATTCTATTCATATGGTCTGGGTGTTTTTGTTCTAATCCTCTCCAACAACCTCTCCGTCGGTTGGTCATTCGGGTCTTGGGGCACCAGCTCGCCACGGAATGCCTTGGCAAGAACGGATGGGGTGAGCTTATCCACGAACGTCTGGGCTTTTTTTCGCCCCCAATCAGATCCCCACCCGACGTTTGCGCAACTTTTGGAATGCGACAAGCATTCCGAACCCGCCTAGGATCATGCCCCATGTGCCGGGCTCGGGGATCGATGCGAATTCGTTGGTGCCGCCGATGAGATTGCCATTGCTGTCCGTCGCACCGAGGTGATTGAGGACAGCCCAAACTACATCGTTGGTCGGGTCGTAGCCGTAGGTGCCGACCGTTGTCTGGCCGCTGTAGGCTCCGACCACTTCGCTGCCATCGCCGAACGGATTGGTGTTGCCGGTGTTGTCGCCGGAAATGGCGTTTACAAACTGCAACCCGTTGTTCCAGCCGAGGTACTGCACCCCGCTCACGCTGGTGTCGTAGCTGAGTTGCAACACGTAGGTGTCGGTGAGCTGCACAGCGTTGACAGGGGAGGTGCTGTTCAGGCCGCTCAGGGTGAGGATGTCACTGGTGCGGAATGCATTCGTCACTGCGTTCGCCGCCGTCTTGTCAAAGCTCATGTTCACGTTTGTGGTGGCAGTCGCGGTGAGGCTGCCGCTGAGCAGGGTGGCTGTCGTTGGCTGGTGGGTTCCCGTCAGGTTGCTGCCGAGGCTCAAGCCTGCGCTGTTCGATGTCCCGTAGGTTTTTCCGGCAAGAACGTTCGCGCTGTAAACGTCGCTGCGGCTCGTGCTGGCGTTGCCGCTGGTTATCGCCGTGATATTCCATGTCTGGTTGCCCACCGACTGCTGGCCGGCCAGCGTGCTGTCAGTGTAGTGGGATGAACCGGAGACTGTCTCGGTGTAGGTGCCGTTCAAACGCTTGGCGAGCACTGCCGCGTTTCCCATCGTGCCGGTGGTGGGGGTGCCATGGGCATCCGCCACTACTGCGCTGCCGCCCAGCGTTGGTGCCGCGAAGTTGTTCGTGTTGTCGGTGGAGAGCACGTTGCTTGCGGCCAGGGTTGTGACGGTGACGCCTGCGCGCTGGCCGCTTGCGCCGCCGGTGCTGGTGCCGTTGGTGAGGACCAGATTGGCTGGTGTGCCCTGCGTGGCCGCGGTCGTGCTGGTGGTCAAAGCCGCCTGGTCGTACACGTTCACCGTTGCAACGGTCGAACCGCTCAAGGTCGCGCTGCCGCCGATGGTGTGGTTGGTCGCGCTGGTGACCACTGCGCTCACTGCAAACGTGCCGCTGGTGCTGCCTGCAGTATAGATCTGGCCGGAGTTGGTGGCGCTGCCGCCGCTGTTAGCCACTCCGGTGCCGCTCGTGGTGGAACCACTGACCGTGCCGCCCGTTGCTCCTGCACCGAGGTTGTTGTAGTCCAGCTTGTCCGCTGTTCCAGTGCCGGTGTTGGTGATCGCGCTGGCGATTGCCGTTGTCCCGCTTGTGAAGAGCTTCGTCGTCGTTGCCGATGCGGCAAGCGTGTAGGTCGTGGCCGTCGTTGTGACCGAATCAGAAATAGTCAATGTCACATAGTTCGTGCCACCCGTTGCGATTCCGAACGTGTAGTTCTTGCCGGCCTGCTGGTTTAGCACCGACAACGCGCTGGTTCCCGTTCCGGCAATCGACCCTGTGTATCCGATGAGGTCATAGG
>JBAVPB010000405.1:0-2001 GCA_049692655.1 Chthoniobacteraceae bacterium
ACTACCAGGGCTTGGGCTCGGAGAAGAGAAGACTGGAGATCGGCCTCAGGCACGTAGGGTTTCCATTCGCACTGGCGCATATTTAATTCACGGGCGCGGGCCTGGGCAAGCGGCCAAGAGGGACCACCGCCTTGAAAGAGAAGACGGTGCGGGAGGGTGCGGGCTTCGAGGAGGGCCTGGACTTGCAGGAGAGTTTCCCATTCGTGGGCACGGCCAAGGTTGCCGGAATACATCCATGTCCACTTCGGTGCGGGTGTGGCATCGGGGAGTGGCGGAGATGCCATGAGGGGTTGAAGCACCCAGGGTGGGATGATTTCAGCGGTGACACCATATTCCTTGAGGCGAGTGGCCATGTCTTCATCGAGAGCCACTACGAGATCGGTGCTGCGGTAGGCCCAACGCATGAAGGCGGAGATCAGTTTTGATATGAGCCCGGGCTGTAACTCCCCCAAGGCCAAGGCGAGCTCCGGATACATATCCATGAGCCAATGGACGCCCCTCGCGCGATGGCGGGCGGCGATGAGGGTGGCTACCACCAGCAGGCATGGAGGGGATGAGGCGGAGATCACGATATCGGCGCGAGGACTTTTGAGGCCCTGAAAAAGGATCGAGCCGAGGGCTAGAAATTCGCGCAGCATGCGACGCTGGTTTTTCTTTGCGGAACGATAATCCTGACTCGCAGAGAGGTATGAAACGGTGTGTCCTCGGGACTGGAGGTAATCACCAAGCTCGTGCAGCAGCACGCCTGTCGGCGCGGGGTCGGGCGGAAAATATTGATTAAGGAAAAGGATTCTCACGCGAACGGGGCATTCATGGGAGCGTTTTTACAATGACGGCGGGATTTCCGCGCACAAAGGAGCGCGGTGGCACACTTTCCAGCAAGACACTACCCGCGCTGATCACGCTGCCTGCACCGATTTCAACGCCGAGCCCGATGAATGCCTGCGCGGCCACCCAGCAACCTGAGCGGAGGGTGATGGGTTTTGTTTGAAGATCGAAAGTATTTGAACGGAAATCGTGCGAGCCAGCACAGAGGTAGGCCCGTTGCGAGATGCAGACATTTGATTCAATGATGACCGGGGCGAGGCTGAGGATCGTGACTTCCTCCCCGATCCAGACGTGGTCCCCCACCCTGAGGCGCCATGGAAAGGTGATATTCACATTTGCGCGGACCACCACTCCCCTGCCCACGGTCGCGCCAAAAGCACGCAGAAGAGAGACCCGAAGGCGCGAGGGCCATGGCCACGGAGTCTGGAAAAAGATGCATTTCACGAAAACCCATGCCATTTCCTTGAGACGCGAAGCCCCGCGGTCGAAATCTGCAACAGAGTATTGACTCAAATCCATACTGGGCGAGAATTGACGGTTTTAATTCGCATTACAGTGGGCTAAGTACAGATGTTGCTACTGTGTTTGGCAATAGATTACTTTGGGAATGCTTAAGCAATGATTACATCACCCGTTTTACAGAGTCCAGACGAGCCTTATGTGGCACAGGAAATCGTCATTGAAGCGGGTAAAACCGAGCTTCACTACTGGCGTGACCTGTGGCGCTACCGGGAATTATTTTATTTCCTGGCATGGCGGGACATCCTTGTGCGCTACAAGCAGACTGCTATTGGCATCGCCTGGGCGGTGATTCAGCCGCTCTCCACCACGCTGGTGAGCATATTTATTTTCGAGCATCTCGCGGGGATGAAATCCGAGGGGAAGGCACCCTACGCAGTGATGGTGCTGGCGGCGCAATTGCCGTGGCAGTTTTTTTCGCGCGCACTTTCCGAGGCCAGCAATAGCCTGATCAGCAATACCAACCTCATTTCAAAAATTTACTTTCCCCGACTGATCATTCCAGCATCGTCAGTGATCACGGCGCTCGTGGATTTTCTGATTTTGGCCGGATTGGTGGGACTGGTGATGATTTTTTACCGATTTGCCCCGGACTGGAGAGTTATAACCGCGCCGTTTTTTTTGCTTCTCGCGCTTGGCGGAGCGATGGGAGCC
>JBAVPB010000406.1:0-17436 GCA_049692655.1 Chthoniobacteraceae bacterium
CAGGCTGTGATCGAGGAGACGCAGCCGCTGCGCTCGGTGCAGATCGCGCTCTTTGATCGCGGCAACATGAGCAATGACGTCTCGTTTGAGATCACGACGCTGCACACGAGCTACGGTGTGGCGCTGGATTTTGCGGCGCGCCGGCGGCAGACGCTGGGTAACATCGCAAATCTGCTGCTGAATGTGCCGGATGAAGGTTACACGGCGACTCTGCCGGGGGCCGGCTGGAAGACTACAGGCGCCAAGCGCGACGGGCTTACGAGCATCGTGAGCTATACGGTGCGGGGCGGGGAGTTTTCCATCACCAGCGGAAGCGTGGGCACGGGCTTTGGGCTGCCTGTGCTCCTGGAAAACCAGATCGATCCGTTTGTGATCCCTTCCGGGACAGTGGCCAGCGTGAACACGGGACAGCTCTTTGTGTGCAGGTCGCTGGAATGTGATGGGGAGCTGGACCTTAACGGCGAATGCGCACTGATCGGAGAAAACTGAAAAACAAAAAAACTCCCGCGGAGACGCTGAGGCGCAGAGATAGAAAAACATGAACACACTTCAAAATTTAAACTTCCCTCTCCGCGCCTCTGCGCCTCTGCGCCTCTGCGGGAAACCCTTCCTTAAAATCTTATGTCTTCACAAATACGACTTCAACAAAACGCGCCGGGGGGAACTCCGGATGCAGGCACCGCTTTATTGACGGTGGGAACGGATGGCAGGTTAACCATTACGCTGCCTTCGAGCAGTTCACTGCCGGTGGGCAATGAGCTGACTGTGGATGCGGCGCCGGTGAGCTTCAGCGTGGCGGTGGCCTCGCAGGCGCTTTTCAGCGAGACTTTGTTTGCCCAGCTTTGCGCGCATCTTTATGCGGGGGCGGGCGCCGGGGCTTACACTGCGAACTTTGTACTGCCGGTGGCGGGGATGCTGCCCGGGGCGCTCGCCTACGTGAACATCGAGCTTCCGGCCTCGACCAACCCGACTGTGGCCATATACGACACATCGACGGGCGGCACGGAGCTGCAAACCCTCACAAACCCGGCGCCGGCCGCTGCGGCTTACTGGTTCGGCGTTTTCAAATTCGGCCGGGATGCGCACTGGCACAAGCTTTTCTCGGCGTGGAATTGATTTAACCGCAAAGGGCGCGAACGCCGCAAAGGTAAGACATTTAAACCGGGTGCGGAACAGCGACCCGCGAATTTCCACCCAAAAATCCCATTACAAAATTTAAACATGAAAAACTTCCAACTCTCAACATCCAACGTCCAACTTCGAATGAAAAAACATATTTCTAAAATTCTTTGCGTTCTTTGCGCCCTTTGCGGTTACCAAACCCTGCACGCCGATCCTCCGACCGGCACGCAGTTACCGGCGACTGTGAACGGGAATACGATCACGGCGGGGGCGTATTCGCTCACGCTGGTTTCCAGCGGGACTCTCAGCAACGCGCTGCTCTCGGGTACTGCACTGACGATCAGCGGGACGATCCCGGCGAGCCAGGTGAGCGGACTGGCTGCCTCCGCCACTACGGACACGACGAATGCGAGCAACATCACCAGCGGGAAGCTGGCTGCCGCGGAGCTCGGGATTTTTTCCGGCAGCGGGATCAGCATCAGCAGCGGGACGATCGGCGTGACGAGCCTGGTGAACCCGATGACGACGCCGGGCGATATGATCTGGTACGGGCCGGGCGGGCCGTCGCGATTTGCGGGGAACACGACGCCCAATACCAAACTCTTCCTGACCGAGGCGGCGCAGGGGACCGGCATTCCGCAGACTCCCGCCTGGGGCCCGGTGCTAAGCTCGGATGTCTCGGGCCTGGCGACGGTGGCGACCAGCGGCAGCTATGCGTCATTGCTGGGGTTGCCGACACTGGCGACTACAGGGTCGAGCAGCGCGGCCGGTCTCTCGCTTACCTTGAGCGGGAGTGTGGTCGCGCTATCGGGGACTCCGGCCAGCATCAGCGGCACACTGCCCCGCACACAAGTCGCCTCCGAAACTTACGCCGCGACGAGCATCAGCGGCACCGGCAACACGATGCTGATTGCGGCGGGTGCGCAGAACTTCAACACGGTGACTTTGAATTCCGGCACGTCGCCGTATGCCGCTGCGATTTCGCTTTCGGACTCGAATGCAGTGGCCGGCGACCTGTATGAGCTGAATGTCTCGCTTCCGGCATCGGGCAACCCGACCTTGAATATCTACGATAGCGGGACGGGAGGAACGCTGCTTACCAGCATCGCCGGCAATGGCACTGCGGGAGCCACGACATTGAGCTTCGTGAATACAGGAAGCTCCTGGGTCGCTTATAAAAAAGGGGCGGTATTGCTTTACAACAATCTTTCCGACCTGCCGAGCCCGGCGACTGCGCGGACGAATATCGGGGCGGCGTCGCTGGTGGCGGCGCAGTTCCAGACATCCGACCAGGTCGTGACCAACAGCACGACGCTGGTGAGCTCCACCAACTGCTCGGTGGTGTTGAACACGGGGACTTATTTGTGCGAGTCGCTTGCTGTCCTAACCAATAGCAGCACAACTGGCCTTTCAAAAACTCAAGTCAACTTCACAGGTTCTGCGACACAATTGGGAATTTCTGTATGGCGAGTATTTTCCACAAACATCGATCCCAATGGCCTCGACTTAACCTTTTGTAACCAGGATGATGCGACGACTAATTATAACTTCAGCGAAACAAATTTTGGCAGCAACCGTTCCATGATCATAAAGCAGCACTTCAAACTTGCTGTTACTACCTCTGGCACGCTCTCCATTCAGTTTGCAATGGTCACTGCCAGCGGGACAGGTGACACCTGTACCTTATTACCAAGCAGCTATCTTTTTGTTACACAACAATAACTTGCACGTGTAAACATATCGTTGATCGTTGGGTCCCCTCGGCGAGAAAGTCGGGGACACTCGCACTTGAGTAAATGAGGCATCAAACTCAGTTTCAGATAAAAACGGGCACCGATATTTATTCCGCCAGATTTATTGGTAGTGGGCCACCAAAGCATCTACATGGATATCGAGGGGTATGCCTGTGTCTTCGATGGAGGTGCGCTAGTAAACCGGAAGGAACTACAATATGTCGGTTCATTGCTGTTCAAATAGAAATCTCTGTCTTACTGCCGTGAGTGATCATGATTGAGGGAGGTGCTGGTTAGGCATCAATGAGTTGCCCAATATCCATGGACCTGTATTTTTCAGCCACTGGCGGGAGCTTCTTTTGAAAAGCCGCGATGCATGAGCTTTGTCAGCCGGTGCCCGAACTCGATGCTCGGAACCTCGACGATCCGGTAGGTTATCGCCGAGCAGGCCACGGTCACCAGGACGCTGAAGGCGATTGTCAGCGGTACGAGCAGGATGGCAGATTGGATGCCGCTCATGTTGAGACCATGGACAAACGGCGGCAGAAAACACAAGAGGACGATAAATTGAAGAAGATAAACGGAGTATGAAATGCGACCCAAAAATGTGATTGCGCCGTGGTTCAACACAGCTTGAATCCGGCGGCTGCCAAGGCTTGCCGCAAGTATAAGTACGCATCCCGCGCTGCAGGCACACCATGTAGCCTTGTCAAAATAGCGCGGCATCTCCAGACAGGTCGCCCCAAACCGCGTTTGGTAAAGCAAAAGCCCGACGATCAGGATTCCAAGCTTGGCACTGAATCGGAGCGATCTTATCTGCGATTCCCCGCGAACGTAATATTGCGCCATCAGAACTCCCAGCGCGAACGAAACATAGTATTCCCCAGATGAAAGGAACACTAGAAGCAGGAGTGAAAATCCAAGCAGCAAAAGTATATGCCTGCGGATCAGGAAGAGGAAAACAGGAATAAGTGCGGATCCCTTGAGTTCAATCCGGAGACTCCAGTCCTGCGGGAGAAGCTGGTACTTCGTGTCTTCAATTGCGAACGCACACTGGCGTAGAAAGGTGGACACCGTCATGGGCGAATGCCAGAGATATTCCAGCCACTTGGTGGTGGGAGGATTGGTGGTGTAATTCCCGACCAGATACGCCTTTGCAAATATACTGAGGCAGAAAACAAGGAACCATGGAATCCAGATGCGGGTAATTCTCCGGACATAGAATGCTGGAACCAACAACCGCCGGGATGTTTGTCCGGCGGGCGCGAAATAAGGGCGGGCCAGCACGAAGCCGCTGAGAACAAAAAACATAGCCACAGCCGACCTTCCGTCGAACATAATATTGATAAAAGGAAGAAATCTCCATGAGAGGCTGCTCGGCCATTCGAGAGTGCCTAGTGTGTGGGATAATAACACAGCCAGCGCTGCCAGACCACGAATGCTATCCAGGGATTCGATCCGCCCGGGCTTGTAGTACGTGATCGGCATTTCAGGTTTGGGTCGTTCCATCGAGAGGAATTAAAGCTGAAGCGGCGGGGAGACTGTGTTCAAATACAAGGGGCATCGTGTTCTTACTCAACCCGCCAAAATAGCACAATAAAAATGAGCTGCACATCATGTCTACAGCATCTAGCCATGACTTCGCTGGAGAATTTTTCAAAGGATTATATTGCAGACGGCGGGTAACCAAACCGCTTCAACAGCAGCCACCGTCATTTCTTTGAGGTTGTTTTGAGACCAGGGCCTGGGTGGAGCGCTGATTTTCACGGACAAACTTGACGCGACGGAAGATCTCCTTTTCCTCCGGTGTGAGGATCCGGAATTTGCGGGTTTGTAGGGATACAGCCACGGGGAAGCTCTAGCAGGGTGAGAAGGAGAAGTTCAACAATATTGTATGGGACCGCTACCAGGAATCGGGATCACTTGTTCCTGGTTTCAGGCCATTGAATGCAGGACAGCCCCGGTCGGCACAGACCTGCAGGAGATTCCGCGAAGACGGCGTCAGGGAGGCGGCAAAAGGTCCGGATTGAGAGCGTCATAAACCTTCTGGTGAATCACGATTTCTCCGAGTTCGGAGACGCGGTAACTGTTTTCGGCTTCGTCCACCTGGTCCGGGTACTTCGTTTTCAATCTTAATAATATATGAACTGCGTCCCTCCTATACATGCCATCGAATCCCTCGTTGCTTTTGAATTGCCTGAGAAATTCAAACAGGCAGGGGATGTCAGTTTCTCCAGCCTCACGTAAGTCGTACTTGTCCAATGCAAAGGCAGCGAGCCCTATGTTATATTTATCGCGCCGACCTTCCCCATGGACTTGAAGCAACACATCGCGGACATGAGATTGCGCAGCAGCATCCAGATGGGGGAGAATCCAGTGGAAAAAATCTATAAATGCAATGAGAGCCTCGTCACTTTTTGCAGGATCCGGATCAGCAATCTGATCAATCCAAACCTTCACTGGCTTGCCTTTGTATATGGTATATTTGCTACTGAAAAAGGGCATAAGATCGGCGGTGCTCCCTTCGATGAGGTGAATGAACGGGCCTAGTAACAGGATGGCAATAACGGCGACGAAACGGAGGGCATTCATGGCTCCAAAGTTCTCACGCAACACGGATCATTGTCAAAAAAAAAGGAATATTGATTTAGAGACGAAAAGATTAAAAATCCGCATTCCCACGTAAACAACGTAAAACAACGAAAATCTCCATGGGGGCCGCCAAGGGTCTCAGGCCGCTAATCACATAAAAGAAGCTGCAAATAGAATGTATATTTATGAGTGAAACCGATAACATCAAGAGTACCCCAAACCCCGACAAGCCACCCCTTGAAACAGTATATTCGGGCGATCACGAAATAGAAAGTTCCATCCATTTAAGAAAAACATCCGGGGCCGATGCGCAGTTTGAATCGCTTGTGATTGCAGCACATGAGCTGGCGATCGCCAATACCCAGAACTACATCAAATACGCCAGGGCTGTTTCGAATGACGCTGCCGTTGAATCGCTGGAAGATCAGTTGTCCGCCCAAAAAGAGTCGCTAAATAAAATACAAGGCGCTCATCTGACTCCAGAGGCGCTAGCCGGAGTCCTCAAAACAGAAGCCGCAAAACTTGCGGAAATAAAGGCTTCCATTGAAAACAGGGAAGATGGCGGCGCTGAAAAGAGCAGGGAGAGCCATTCCGGTGAGGCTGAAAGTCCCGTTGCGAAAAGGCTCGAGACTTCAAAGGATGCGATCGAGTTACTCCGCTCGATACTAGAGATCGAGATTGCGAGAAGGGCATTAAAAGCAGGCGGGGGTGCGGAAGGACTGGCTGCGGAGGGTTCCGCGGCAGAAGGAGTCGCAATAGCGGGAGCCGAGGGCGTCCTCGCAGCCTATCTGCCATTTGTTCTCATTGGCCTGGCGGCCGGGTTACTCGTGCAAAAAGAGGTCATTGATCCTTACATCAACAAGATCAACACGGAAAGCGACGAAAGGGACGAAAGCAGCAAAGCGACTTTTGAACAGGCAAAATACTTCACCAACAGAATCCGGCACATACGCTCGCTGGATGAGAGGATGGAGGTACGAAATAAAATACTCGCGGCGCTCCTTAAAACACAAGCGGAACTAAGAACCGCAAAAGGCGAAAAATATATTGAACTCAAGAAACGGGAATTGTCGCTGGCGCACCAAGTAGTGAATGCGGGCAACTACCGGATTCCTGATGATGAATCCGAGGACGCAGATGAGGCTATCGATCCGTCGTCTCCGGGGAAGTCCCGGATAGATGAAGCCAAAGCTGAGCGAGATGCAGCGAAGGACGAATTGAATGAAACCAGCGATCTGATCGGCCAACATCCCATCGAGGAAAACGAAATAGGCCGGATGGTTCCCGGTGCTCCAGAAGTGGCACGCAGACAGCAAGAAGAATCGGCCAAAACCAAGTTGCCGGCAGCCCAGAGGAAATACCAGGAATCCAGCGAGTACCTGCATGGTCTTGAGGATACCGCCAGACAAGAAAAGAGCCGGCAACAGAACAATAATCCAGCGGGCTCTTTATCGCAGGCGAACAACAAAGCCGACCAGGCTGCGACGGCGCTGTCCCTTGCCAAATCGGCTGTCTCAATGAACAAGGCAAGCAATGCAAAAGAAGATCACCTCGAAAAACGGGTCACCCAATTGGAAAAGAAAACGCAGGCGCTCGAGAAGCGCGTGGAGACGATGCAGGGGCACCTGAATCAATACCGGTAACCTTGAACAAGGAGTTATAAACATGAGCACAACGAATTTATGGCAGATAGAGGCAGAGGGATTTCCGGCGCAGAGTTTTGCGAGCCTGGGGCTTTGCAAACCGAGGATCACGAAGATGTCGATGTCTATCGATACGGCGGCGTTCAGCGCGCAGGGTGCGGCGCTGGATGGGGCGTTCCTGTGGCCGTGGGGGACGTTTTGCACGATCACGAAAGAAGGCAAACCGTGGTTCCAAGGGACGCTGGTGAAACCGGAGTCGAAAGGCGATGGGAAAAGCGAGGGACTGGAGTATCAACTGAGCGGGCCGTGGTGGGACCTGGAGCAATGCACTTACCAGCAGCAGGCGAGTTTCTACAATGGCAATGCCTCGTCTCCGGCGGCGGTGCTGGGGCTGACTCCGCTGATCACGCTGGGGTATGAGTATGCAGAGGTGACGACGACTTTCACACGGTTGACGACAGGGCAACAGATCATGGCGATCCTGTATTACGCCATATCCTGCGGGGCGCATCTGCAGATCGGCTTGATCGATCCCGGGGTGCAGTTTCCGATTTCGAAGGAGAAGGCAACTCCAGCGTCGGAGTTGATCAAGAAGGTGATGAAGTGGGTGCCGGACCAGGTGTTTACGTTTGACTACACGACGTCGCCACCGACGGCGAGTGTGATCCGGCGCGCGAATGCAAAGACGGTGACTTATTCGATCCAAGGGCCGCCGGCTAACTCGATAAGTCTGACTCCACGCAATGACCTGCAGGTGCCGGTGGTGGGGTTGTTCTATATTTACGGGAGTAATGCGGGCGGGAGTAACTGGAGCACGCAGTCGAGCGACATCTATCCGCCGGGCGGGAATGTGAGGGCGCTGCGGGCGCTGGTGGCTCCGCTGGAGCTGAGCGGCGGCAGCGTTATCACCCAAAAGCAGCCGGTGACGACGCAGTCGATCCCGCAATCGAATGGGGATGGGACGGGGACGGGTGCGCTGATCCAGTGGTTTGCGAATCATGTGCCGTCGTTGAAGCGGCTGACCCTGAGCAAGCTGGAGATGGTGCAGAACAGCTGGTTTGCCGATATGGATGATGGGGGAACAGATGGGTCGGGCCAAAAGGATGTGAATGGCAATACGTTGACTTCCTTTGCGACGAGCGATCTTTCCGATCTTCCCAGGGAGCTCGTGACAGGCTCGATCGCGCCGTGGATGGCAAAGCCGGGAAAACCGGGCGGGGGCGGCACTACGATCCCGACCGATGGCTATGTGCATGCGGCGAGGATGACGATCGCGTGCCAGATCGAATACAATGGCACGCTGGACGATGACGCGGCTAACTATTACCTCAGCAATTGGATCAATAACACGCCGGGCGGGACTTGGTTCTATGTAACTATCACTTCCACGGATGCGATCACGCAAACTTATCAAAAACCGATTTCCGAGACTAATGCGGAGACACCGCCTGCGGGGCTGGCGGAGTATGTTTACAATGCGCTCGCGCAATTGCACCAGGAGGGGGATTTCCCGATCAAGGAGCAGGAATGCAGTGGCGCAATGCAGGTGGGGATGGGGCTGAACCTCACGGGAGGGCGCGCGGAATGGGCGGGCATGCAGGCGCAGATCCAGCGTGTGGTGGAGGATCTGGATGCGGGCACGACGACGGCTTCGGTGGGGCCGCCGAAGCATCTGTCACCCTCGGAACTACTCGATCTCCTGCGAAGCTGGCGCACAGTGAACCAGCAGGAGGGACTGGACCCGCGCTCGACGGGAACGAATGACGGGAACACGGGCGGAAGTGATGGTATTGGCCCGGCTCCCTCGACGGATAACTCGACACCTCCGGCGCCAGCGACGTTTGTTGATTTTCAAT
Source organism: Chthoniobacteraceae bacterium (assembly GCA_049692655.1). Lineage (GTDB taxonomy): Bacteria > Verrucomicrobiota > Verrucomicrobiia > Chthoniobacterales > Chthoniobacteraceae > DASZPK01. The sequence continues at coordinate 8,947 of JBAVPB010000406.1, forward strand.
TGAGTGATCAAGGTGGCGGCAATCTCGGCATCTATGGCGGGACGGTGAGTGATACAACATCGGGAGGGATGGCGTGGGTTCCGTCGGGATTGACAGTAGGGCAGTTTACCGCCGAGCCAGTGGACGGGAGCGATAGCGCAGCATGGCTGGTGATCAGTTATACGGAGGAATTGCCGGCAAATATTACCGCGGTAACTTTTGACACAGGTTCTTCCGTGCCAAGAAATGAGTCGGGAACGTTATATGTGCCGCTGGGTAGCTTTACAATTTCCGGCGGAAAAATCACGATCACAAGCTCACCAATCGGAAGCCAGGTCTTCGATGCCTGGCAGGCATGGTTTTTTTACCCGGCAACTTATTCCGCTGAATGTAACCCCGTATGACGCCAACCAACAATCCCGAGCGCCGCAAACAACCTCCTGCCGATGTGCAGCTTTGCCTTGATACTGGATATGGCTCACATACTGCATTCGGTTATGCTGCAACGTCGATGGCCGATGCTCTTGCCAATGCTGAGTCACGCCTTCCAACAGTCAGATCGATGCCTGACAATGGATTTTTAATGCTTGGTTCCGGTGGTTTGCTGCCGTTTAGAGTATCCTCGATAGCGAAGCAAATCACAGGCGCGGACCCACACTCTGCACCTCCTGACCCTACCGCTAACATCATTTACGTTGTGAATTCGATTCTTATAGGCCAGGGAATGTGGCTTTGGATTTCAGCCAATTGCTACCTAAAAATATATTGGACGGAGGAAACGTGGCAGCAGGTCAACAGCGCAACCCCTACCCTTACATCGACAGAAGACAAAAATTATGAATGGACCGGATCGGATTTGGGAGGAGGAATGTGCATTTCTTCAAACGGAGAATTTCCTGATTATCCATTCACCCCCACTAATGGCGACCCACCTAGTCCGCTGCAATTGAACCCTCGTGCCGATTATGTCCAGGGGCCTGCGATCCCTTATACCTATCCCGCCTGCGACGATCCTGCCGTCCCTCCTGATAATACCACCACGAATACGACCGTAGCATACAGGCAAATCTCCAAATTCAGCTATTCATTTTTGCCGGATTACATCCCTCCGGATGATGGCAGCGCGAATGGCTACCCATTACCGTGATTTGGTGAATCCACCAATGCCAGGAAATCAGCGTTTCTTTTCCGAAAGGAGGGCTTTTTTCGCAGCAGCGAGTTCCTTGAGTTGGGCGGCATCCACTTTTGGATAGGCGAGGTGGAGCGATTCCAGCGTCTCGACGAGGGTTGCGGCGACAGCCAGGCGGGTGAACCATTTGTTATCCGCAGGGATCACATGCCATGGGGCATGGCTGGTGCTGGTATGGCGGATCGTGTGCTCGTAGGCGTCCATGTATTTATCCCAATGCTGCCGCTCCAGGGCATCCGAGGCTGAGAATTTCCAGTTCTTGGATTTCTCCTCGATGCGGCTGAGGAAGCGGCGTTTTTGCTCTTCTTTCGAGACATTGAGGAAAAATTTGCAGACGACGATGCCGTTGTGGGTGAGATATTTCTCGAAGGCGTTGATATCCTCAAAACGCTGCGACCAGATGTGTTTGGAGACGAGTTTTGCGGGGATTTTTTGTTTCGCGAGAAGCTCGCTGTGGACGCGGACGACGAGGGTTTCCTCGTAATAGCTGCGGTTGAAGATGCCGATGCGGCCGCGCTCGGGGAGGCTCCGCATGCAGCGCCAGAGGTAATCGTGGTCGAGTTCGGTGGCGGTGGGGGCCTTGAAGGAATAGACTTGGCAGCCCTGGGGATTCACACCGGACATGACATGCTGGATAGTGCCGTCCTTCCCGGCGGCATCCATGGCCTGGAAGATAAGGAGGAGTGCCCAGGAATCCTGCGCGTAAAGTTTCTGCTGGAGCTCACTGAGTTTTTCCCGGCCTTCATCGAGCAGTTTCGTATCATGCTCCTTGGAGCCAAATTTCCATGTGTCGCCGGGATGCGTGTGGCTGATGCGGAATTTTCCGGGATGATCGATACGGTAGCGATCAGAGAAGGGCGTGTGTGTTTTACTCATGGGTTTTGATAAGGATCAATCATCGGTCCATGCGTCAATTCTCGATGGCTTCAGGGACGCCATCCACGGATTTCACCGAGGGATCGGCGACCATTTCATCAAGCATCTCGCAGACGTGATGCGCGTGAAGACGAAGCTGCAGCGTGAGCCTGCGAATATCGGTGCCGTCCGTGAGCCGGGACCATTCCATGTTGCTGCGGGGGACATTGAAATCGATAAGAATACGCTCAAGCCGGACGCGGGCTTTGCCGTGATCGGGATCGAAATCGATGACAATGGGAACCGGGCGGATCCTCGCAAGGTCACGCGACTCCAAGGCGGCTATACCCGTGAGCACTGAAAGCACCAGGATACTGAGTCCCAACCCCGCGCCCACATGCCCCGCCCCGACAATGATGCCGATGGCAGCGGCAACCCATATCGTAGCCGCAGTGGTGGTGCCGCTGATTGTGCCACGCCCGCGCATGATGACTCCCGCGCCAAGAAAGCCGATACCGGTGACGATTTGCGCGGCGACCCTTCCGGAATCTCCCGTCGTGCTAGTAAACAGGAACGAGGCCATCGTGAAAACCGTCGCCCCAAGCGTGACGAGGATGATGGTGCGCATACCGGCGGGTTTCTCGTGCCTTTGACGTTCGGAGCCGATAATCGCCCCGCATCCGATGGAGGCAAACACGAGGAAAACTTCGCGCCAGGGGGCGTGAAGGACAAGCCGCCAGTCTTGAATGAGCCAATTCACCATGGGAGGAATGTCATGAATGTAGGGGGATCGTATCGTAATTCCGAAGGCAGGCACAGGAGATTCCGCGGAGTGACCGGTGATTTTTAGAAACGCCATTTGGAGAGGAATGAGGCGGCATCCACATGGCGTTATTTTTTTACTATCACCCACGGCAGGATATTTATTAGGTTCGCGCCATGCAAAAATCGGCAGCTTTCCTGATGGTGTCCGTCCTGTTGCTCGGACTGTTCCTCATGAGCCAGTCCCGACAGGATCCGATTGCGCAGATCGAGGGCACCTATGCGGACTGGGTGGCGACGAATGCCGCGCGCACCGCACCTCAATCGCAAGTGGTGCTGGTAGAGATCAACGACAGCAGCATGGGGACCGATCACCCGTGGCCGTGGTCTCCGCTGGAGTATGCGCTTTTCATGCGGAGCGTGCTGCAATTCAACCCGGATGTGGTGGCGATGGAGCCTATGCTCGACTGGGATTCCCGGGGGCGTGGCGCATCTTTGTTAAAACAACAGCAAACCATGAAAATCCTGCATGATTACGTGCTGCAGGCCCCGAAGATCGTGCTGGGGGCACGGCTCGGCTATCCGGATGATCCCGAGGTGGTTCCCCCCTTGCAGCAGGTGCCGCTGTTGAGGAATGTCAAAGGCGATACTGGCGCGATACCGGAGTTCACGGCAATCGAGGAGCAGGCGGGGGAGGATCTGCGGCTCTCCGCCACCACAGCGGGAGAGGGATTCACCAATGTACCATTCCAGGGGGAAGTCACGCGCAAGGCCCCGCTGGTCTTCCGCTATCGCGGGCAGGTGGTTCCTTCGCTGGCGCTGCAGGCGATCATTTTATGGCTGAAGCTCACTCCGGATGACGTGGTGGTGGAACCGGGCGTGCGAATCGCGCTGGGCAAAAAAACGACGGTGCCAATCGATACGGCAGGGAGGATGAATGTGGATTTTAGATCACCGCTCACCCGCTTCGGTTGCGACGATCTTCTCCTCGCAGTGGATCAACAAGGAAAGCAGGCGCCGGCAATTTCCACGGCGTCGCTGAAAGGAAGCATCGTCCTCCTGGCCCGCACGGACAAGGAATCGCGCACCCTCCTTTTTCCCACCGAGGAAAAAGGTTCAACGGGAGAACTCTGCGCGAGGGCTATCGCAACAATTCAAGGCAAGACCTTCGTGCGCAGGGTTTTGTCCTGGTTCGACTTCGCGGTGATTGCGGTAATGATGGCGTTCGGTTGCTTTTACCATCTGTTCCGCAAACGCATGGTGTTGTTAATTTCGTTTATCGGTCTGCTCGGGTATCTCATCCTCAGCATGTCGGTGTATGAAGTGGCCCTCGTCTGGTTGCCCATAGTGTTGCCGGTAGGATTACTGCTACTAGTGAATTTTTTCAGCCTGTTCTCGCCACGGCAGGCTCCATCGGTGTAATAGCACGGACACCTGCAAGACCCAGAGCGAAACAGCATGGAATGGAAGCGCGATCAATATTGGATTACAGATGATCCATCCAAGGCATCATTACCTGCCGTGAATGCCTTGCTTTCTCAAACATATTGGGCGTCTTCCCGTCCCCCGGAAAGAACCATCGATTCGATTCAGCACTCTCTCCCATTTTCCCTATTTTGCAGCGATGAGCAGATTGGCTCCGGCGTTCCGCCAAAACCGGCGCGATTCAGCAGGTGCGCCGCCTTGGTCACGTCCCATCGTTTTGGATTGAGCGGTGTCAGCATCGTAGAATTAAACCTTCGTAAATCCTCAAAGTTTCTGAAACATTACCCCTCGACGTAAAAAAACGCCGCACGGGCGCTTTAAGGCATCCATTGACAGGATATCCGTCGTGTATTCCCGTCGGTTATCCATTTCTTACTATCTTCATGCATTTCACAAACCTGACCCGCCACATCGAGATCGGCGCAAACTGTTACTGCCTCGACATCGCGGGCAGCCGCATCGTGCTCGATTCCGGCATGCACCCGAAGCATGAGTCCGAGGCCGCCATGCCCGATTTCGACCTGCTCCCGCCCGATTCCGTGGATGCCATCATCGTCTCCCACTCGCATCACGACCACCTCGGCACGCTCCCCGTGCTTATGCGCCGGCACCCGCGCGCACGCGTATTCATGAGCGAGCCGACAAAGCATCTCTCCGACGTGATGCTGCATAACTCGGTGAACGTAATGTCAAAAAAGCGTGAGGAACTCGGCATCGCCAGCTACCCGCTCTTCACCCATCGCGAACTGGAAAAACTCGTGCTGCGCTGGGAGGCTAAGCCGCTGCGCACACCGTTTGGCGTCGATGGCGAACGCATCGGCTCCGGGGAAAACCCGGAGCTCAGCATCGAGTTTTTCGATGCCGGCCACATCCTCGGCTCCGTGGGCACGCTCATCCGCGGCGAGGGCCGCACCCTCTTCTACACCGGCGACGTGAATTTCGAGGACCAGACCATCTCGCAGGGCGCCCAATTCCCGCAGGAGCCGCTCGATATCGTCATCACCGAGACCACGCGCGGAGACTTCGCGCAGGCGGAAGGTTTCACTCGCGAAAAGGAAGAACTCCGCCTCGGCAAGGCGATCAACACCGCCTTCGAGCGCGGCGGCTGTGTATTGATGCCCCTCTTCGCCCTCGGCAAGACGCAGGAGATGCTCGCCATGTTTTTCGAGTTCCGCAAGAAAGGCCTGCTCAAGACCAGCGTCCCCATCTACATCGGCGGCCTCAGCACGAAGCTCACCGAAATCCACGACAAGCTCGCCCAGGCCTGGCCGCGCCAGAAATCCAATCTCCAGCTCCTCGACGCCGTCGCCCCTTTCGTCATTGCCGGCAGGCAGGCCGATCCCCCCATCGTGAAGGAACGCATCTACGCCCTCTCGAGCGGCATGATGACCGAGAAAACATTGTCAAACAGCTTCGCCCGCCGCGTCCTTGAGAACCCGGACCACACCATCATCTTCGTCGGTTTCGCCGACCCCGCCTCACCCGCCGGCAAAATCAAGGCCGCCCAACCCGGCGACATGGTCGTGCTCGACCCCGACCTCGAACCCTTGAAACTGAAGTGCCACGTCGAGCAATTCGCATTCAGCGGCCACTCCACCCGCGAAACGATTTGTAATTACATCAAGAGCGTAACCCCGAAAAAAATCATCCTCGTCCACGGCGATCTCCCCGCCGTCGAATGGTTCAACGAAACCCTCAAAGCCGATCTTCCCGAAAGCGAAATCATCCGCCCGCAGCCGGGCGTGCGACTCGAAATTTAACCCATAACGTCCCCCCCATTATGAACATCACCAAATCCCCCGCCGAAGCCTCACAAAAATACGCAGCCGACGGCTACTGCATCCTCCCTCCCGTTTTGCCGGAGGATCTGGTCCGCCGCACAGTCGATGGCATGGACGCCGTCATGCGCGGCGAATACGAGACCGGCCTCACCCCGCTCGACGCATGGTGGAGTCCCAACGACCCGCCCACCAAGATCCGCAAGATCGACCAGGCGCATATTTCAAACCGCGCCATTTTCGAGGCCGTAACCCATCCAGCATTAGGCAAACTCGTCGCCGACGTCACCGGGGCAAAGATGGTGCAAGTCTGGGCCGTGCAACTCCTCCACAAACCGGCCGGCGGCGATGCAAAAGGCGCGGTCGGCTGGCACCAGGATTATTTCTATTGGAAAAATTGGTGGACGCCCGAGAGCGATGTCTTCACCGCATGGCTCGCCCTCAGCGACGTGCGTGAGGAATGCGGCCCCATGCACTTCGCCGCCGGTTCGCAGCGCTGGGGCCTGCTCGATGCCAGCGACTTCTTCGGCGTGGCCGACGAGAAACAGCGCACTGGCATCCCCGTGCCAGCAGGCGAGACATGGCGCGAGGAATCCGGCGCCATGCCCCCCGGCGCATTCAGCATGCACCACCGCCTCACCTTCCACGGCAGCCAGCCAAACGTCTCAAAAATCCCCCGCTACAGTTTCGCCATCCACCTGCGCACGGAAAATTCAACTGCAACTCCCCAAGGCGCTCTCAATCCCACCGACAAACACGCCTACGATTACGTCGGCCACCTCGACGATGAATCAATCTGCCCCGTGATCTACCTCGCGTGATTTGGACGGGCTTCTGATATAATGATGCTCGTTAGCATCGCCACACCCAAGACGTGAAACTTTAACTTCCCCTTTCCGCCCTCATCCCTCCGCCTTGATTCTCTCCACCAGCCTCACCCTCACCCCTTCCCTCGGCCTCAGCGTAATCACCGGCTCCGGCACGATACTCTGCCCCGGCAGCAACTCCATCCGCCACCGCTGCGAGATCGCAGCCACCAGCAGCACCGTCTCCATCCACGCAAACCCTTCCCCGATGCACTGACGCGGCCCGCCGCCGAATGGATAATACGCAAACTTCGGCAGCCCTGCCTTGAACTCCGCCGTCCACCGCTCCGGGTCAAACCGCAGCGGGTCCGCGAAATAACGCGCATCCTTGTGCGTCACCCACTGGCTCGCCATCACGAGCGCCTGCGCCGGCAGCGTATAGCCGCCCAGCTTTTGCTCCGCGATCGCGCGACGCGCCACCAGCCATGCCGGCGGATACACGCGCATCGATTCCGACACCACTTTCTCCACGTAGCCGAGCGCGGGATAATCCGCCGCCTCAGGCAGCCGCTCCTGCAGCACGCGATCCACTTCCTCATGCAGCTTGCTTTCCACCGCCGGATTTTGCGTGAGCAGATACCATGTCCATGCCATCGCATTCGCCGTCGTCTCATGTCCCGCGAGAAAAATCGTCATCGCCTCGTCATGCACCTGTTCATCGGTCATCCGGTGCCCGTCCCCCTCGGTATCCTGCGCCTGCAGCAGCATCGATAGCAGGTCATCCCCCTCCGCCCCCGCCTTCCGCCGCGCATCGATCAATCCGTAAATAATCCCGGCCAGCCGCTTGCGCCCAGCCATCATCCGCCGGATGCGCGGCAGCGGCAGCCGCTCGATCAATGCCGGAAATGGCAGCATCAGCATGTAAAACGACTCCATCATCGCAGTCAGCGACCTGCTCACCTCGTCCGCGATCCCATCCACATCGGAACCAAAGAGCGTCCTCCCCACGATCCGCAGCGTCAGCCGGCCCATCTCTTTCGCGATATCCACCTCCTGTCCATCGCGCCAGCCCGCCATCAGCCGCTCCGCCTCCGCGCTCATCTGCCTCGCAAACCCCGCGATCTTCTCCCGGTGAAACGATGGCTGCATCATCCTCCGCTGGTGCAAATGATGCTGCCCCTCGCTCGTCAGCAGCCCCTCCCCCAGCACCCGCTTCACCCGCTCCAGCCCGCGCCCCTTGCGGAAATTCTTGTGGTTCGTCACCAGCACCTCGCGGATCAAATCCGGCTCATTGATCAAATAAATCCGCTCAAACCCGATCCGGAAATGGACAATGTTCCCGTATTCCCGCACAAGCCCCTCCAGGAACCCGACCCGGTCCGCAGGCATGCTGAAAAAAGGGACCTTCGACGAAAACCTCCCCGGCCCCGGAGGCAATAAATCACGCGAAGTCGCCATCAGAAATTCACAAACACGCAAACCCCACCGCGCGCGCTCCCCTCAAACAGGACGCGCGTGGAGGGACACGCTCTGTCGTGTCCCAGTCCCAACGCCCCAGTCTCACCAGACAAAATAGTGTCGCACATAATGTTACAATCCCTCCGGCGCCCTCTTCCCCAAATCCGGCGTCTCCACA
>JBAVPB010000407.1:0-5820 GCA_049692655.1 Chthoniobacteraceae bacterium
TGCGACGAGGGGCGGGGTGTCGGCTCCACGGGGCTTGGCGTTTACCTCGACTTTGCGGATGCCATCAAGCGTCTCGGCGAGCCTCTCATCCGGGAACGCTACGGCAACCTCTTCGACATGTATCACAAGATCACGAATGAGGATGCCTACAAGGTGCCGATGCGCATTTTCCCCGCCGTGCATTACACGATGGGCGGTCTCTGGGTGGATTATAATTTGATGAGCAACATCCCGGGGCTTCACGTGATGGGCGAGGCCAATTTCTCCGATCACGGCGCAAACCGCCTGGGCGCGAGCGCCCTTATGCAGGGGCTTGCGGATGGTTACTTCGTGCTGCCTTCCACCATCGGCAATTATCTTTGCGACCAGCTTGGCAAAAAACCCTCCGTCGATCATCCCGAATTCAAAAAAGCGGAGCAGGAAGTAAAAGACCGCGTCAAAACCATGCTCAACATCCGCGGAAAACGGTCGGTCGATTCCTTCCATCGCGAACTCGGGCTGCTGGTGTGGGACAAGTGCGGCATGGCTCGCAATGAAGCCGGGCTGAAGGAGGCATTGCAACGCATCCCGGAACTGCGCGCGGAATTTTGGAAAAATGTGAACGTCCTGGGTGCAAATGAAGAGTTGAACCAGTCGCTGGAAAAGGCCGGTCGCGTTGCGGACTTCCTGGAGTTCGGCGAATTGATGTGCCTGGACGCTCTGAATCGCAAGGAATCCTGCGGCGGCCATTTCCGCGAGGAATACCAAACCGAGGATGGCGAGGCAAAGCGTGACGACGCGGACTTTGCCTACGTGGGAGCATGGGAATCGCCGGGCAATGGCCAGGCGCCTGTGCTTCACAAGGAGCCGCTGGATTTCGAAAACGTCCACCTCGCGACAAGGAATTACAAATAATGAACCTCAATCTTAAAGTCTGGAGGCAACGGACTGCCGGTGATCCTGGCAAGCTGGTTGATTACCCCGTCCACAACATTCCCGAGGATGCCTCATTTCTCGAAATGCTCGACATCGTGAACGAGGAGCTCGTTTCAAAAAATGAGGAGCCGATCGCATTTGACCACGATTGCCGCGAGGGGATTTGCGGGATGTGTTCGCTGATGATCGACGGAGTCGCCCACGGGCCGAACCGGGCGACGACGACATGCCAGCTCTACATGCGCCACTTCACGGATGGCGCGACCATCTGCATCGAGCCTTTCCGCGCGGCGCCATTCCCGGTCCTCAAGGATCTGATTGTAAACCGGAGCGCTTTTGACCGCATCCAGCAGGCCGGAGGGTTCATCACAGCCCGCGTCGGCTCGGCGCCCGATGGAAATTCCGTTCCCATTCCCAAACAGAATGCTGATTCGGCTATGGACGCGGCTGCCTGCATCGGCTGCGGCGCCTGTGTCGCAGCCTGCCCAAACGCCTCCGCGATGCTTTTCGTGAGCGCCAAGGTATCTCAACTCGCATTGTTGCCACAGGGCCAGCCGGAACGCACGAAGCGTGTCCTGCACATGGTTCGCAAGATGGACGAGGAAGGCTTTGGCAATTGCAGCAACCACTACGAATGCGAAGCCGTCTGCCCCGCCGAGATCAAGGCGACCTTCATCACAAAGCTGAATCGGGAATTTGCGATTGCGAATGTAAAAGACAGTCTGTCCTGACAGACAGGCTGACGGTTGGCAAGGGTTGGCAAGGGTTGATTAGCCCTGACAAAATGATCACAATCCAATAGAGGCCTTGGGAGGCACGCATCCTGCTGGTTTATAAAGGGATGCCGAAACTGAACGCCCTACCCTTTTATTCACGACGCAGCCGGAGTGAGTCCGCCTTCACTCTGATGGAAGTTGCCTTTGCGGTTGCGTTATTCGGAGCCTTTGCAGTCGTCTCCATCCTGGCATACAGCAGTTTCAACCGGTTTGCGTCGAACGCGCGCTACGAGAGCCTGGCCCTGGCGGTGGCGCAGCAGAAAATGGATCAGATCATGACCTCGCCGTGCAGTATCAACGCCACAAATACCGCGCTCGGTCCCACCCTGTTTTTGAGCGGCACCACCGTGCAACCCACCTCGAGCGGTTCCTATGCATCAATCGTGGAATCCGGCACCCTGATGACTCTCAACTATGACAAATGGAATATGACAAGAACGATCACCTCGGGATCGCTCAGTAATGTGGCGCTTACGGGCACGTTGAGCGGCACCACAGTGGCTGGCGCGGAAGACACCCAGGTAATCGATTCCAGGACAACAACCTTTGCCCCTGTGAGCGGAAATCCACGCCTGCTCAGCGTGAGCGTCACTCTCGCATACACTTATCGCAGCCGCCAATTCACGCTCTCCCTCAGCAGCATCCGCGCAAGTGATAATTTTTAGCCCATGAAGCTGTTCAGAAAAAATTTGCAAGCCTTTACCCTTGCCGAAGTCATTGTGGTGGCGGCGATCACAGCCATCATGGCGATGGGCATTTTGACTTACTCCACGATGATGTTGCGGATGACTTCCAGAAACCTGGCCGTCAACCACGGCCACGATGCCGCCCGGGCTTCACTGGAACGGTTGATGTCGGACCTGCGCAATTCAGCGAGCCAGTTCACCCTGTTTAACGTCAGCGTTTCCGGCACAACGACAACTTACACGGATGTGACGCCCACATTTACCGGTTCCAGCGACACGGATCTTTTTTTCACTCCGAGCCAGAATTATCTCATCAACGACAATCGCGCCAATGGAGTGCGTTACCTGCGCCTTGCGGGAACGGGCCCTTATCAACTGACCGGCGACGGCGTCGCAGACAGCGGCACGATCGCGTCCAATTCCACGACGCTGGAATTTGATTTTAAAAATTCGGGTTACATCCCCACCATAGGAGACAAACTCCAGATACCTCTCATTTACTCCGGCGAATATGATGTCATTGCAACCCCGACCCAAGTGAACGGCACAAGATATAAAGTGACCCTTTCACAATCCACCGGCTATACTCTCTACACGGGAACTTCAACAAGCAATACTGGGATCGCCTACAACAGCAGCAATCCCGCAAATACCGCGGGCTATTTTTACCAGCGCCTCGCCTATACGGTGTATAACAACCAGTTGCGCTATCACCCGAACTTTACCGATCCCTCATCCGGTGGCACCCTCCTCTCGTATCCTGCCACCTGGACTGCGGCCGCCACGGATGTGCCGGTGGTGGTCCGCAATAATGTCCTGTCCGTGGCGCCTTTCTCCCTGCTTACATCGGGTACCGGAGTTTCCACAACTGGTTTGTACCTGCGCGTTTCACTGGTGGCATACGACTTGAACTACAGTTCCCAGACATTTTCAAACGGCACCACCACGATACAGGCGATAATTCCCCCGCGAAGCATAAGCAGCGGCGACACAATTCTGAGCACTAACGCAAGGTAATCCTTATGAAGCAATCCGAGTCAGGCTCAAGTTTGATGGCAGTGCTCATCCTTATCTGCACAATGGTTCTCATCATGGGAGCGGTATTTTTGATCACGACCGGTGAAGCCCGCTTTATGAAACGGTCCCTGGACAGGGCTGTTGCCATCGCCTATGCCGATGGCGTCGATGAAAGCCTGTTTGACCAATGGCGGGCCGCAATGAGTAACGGACAAAGTCTTTCCCAGACACAAAAAACGCTGGGACCCACGGGAGCCGAACTTACAGGAAGTTTTTCCGTGGCGGCGCCTACTTCCAGCGTGCTCCCGGTCCCGACAGGAATGAGCCTCTCCAGTTGGAGTATCGCCGCGGCAACTCCATACGGTGTTGCCCTTAGCAGCACCAGCCGTCCCACCCTTGAGAATGGAACCAACTCCACCCTCCTGATCCGCATGTACTACAGCGCCTCGGCCACCGTTTCTTTTCCGCATGGAGGACTGGTCACCGTGCAACGCACATTCACGCGAGCGGGAACCAACATCTTCAATAACTTTCTCTTCAGCACCCAGCCGGTCACGGAAATCAGTCCCGGCGCAAACATGTATGTGAACGGCACGATCTATGCCGGTGGCAACCTTTATGTTTCGAATACAACCCTGAACCTGCAACAGGATGTTTCTTACACCGGCAATTATACCGTAGGCTATGCACCCGGTGATCCCGATCACTCCGGTAATGCTGCCACCCCTAACTATCCTTCGGGCGATCCTCCTCATCTTGGCACTACGCAGATGCTTATCGATGCAGTCACATCCGAGTTTGATCAAAACTATATCGGTGCCGGCAGCTATTCTGACCCCGGGGTTTATTCCTCCTCAACCAATTCCCTCGTTACAGACAAGAACGACAAAGGGTATCACGAACTTCTGGAACAGCAAACGACGCCGGTGAGCAGCAATGCCGACCCGATGCAAATCGACACTGCGGGAGATAACGAACGCCTCGCCAGTAATGCCGATTACCGCATTATTGTCGACGCCAACAACAACGTCACGCTTTACACCGGCACCAACACGACCGCGACGACCAGTGGCACGGCCTATACCTCCATCATGAACGCCATCATCACCGACACCGCTTTCAAAGACGGGCGCGTGGGCGACACTGTGCGGGCGGTAACTATTGATGTCGGCAAGATCACGACGGCATATAACAGTGGAGCGATCGTGGATAACAACATATACGCGGGCAAGCAGGCAAACGATGGGCTTCTATTATACATCCAGGATACAAGCGCCGGTACCAGCGTCACGACGAACGGCTACAATTACAATATTTCCGGAACCTCGGGAACCATACCGTGGCACACAGCAACGATATCCGGCACCAGTCCCACGATTACCAGTAGCTCTGCCAGGGGGGTGCGTCTCGTGAACGGCGGAAGCCTTCCTGCGGGTGGCACCAGCGGGACCGTCAACCCATACGGCGGGCTAACGATAGCAAGCCCAAATCCCGTCTATATCCAGGGTGATTACAATACCGGCTCCACCCTCACCGGCTCCTTCACATCCGCAGGCACGACAATGAATACACAGCCGCTATCGAATGGCACCAGTGCCTATCCCACTGGCACCTCGGCTCCTTCGCCCGTTGTTGGCAGCGGCACCTCAGCCTATGTCAGACAGCCTGCCGTCGTCGCAGCAGATGCGGTGACAATCCTCTCAAATGCCTGGAGCGATTCCACTTCCGCTCCGCCCATGGACGTAGCAGCCAATACCACCATCAATACAGCCATTGTATCGGGCAATGTTCCAACCACCAGCAGCCACTACAGCGGTGGCATCGAGAATTTTCCCCGCCTTTTGGAAGATTGGTCTACCGGGAGCGAGAACCTTACCATCTACGGATCGTTTGCGCTGCTTTACAACAGTGAGCAGGCAACCCAGCCCTGGCTGAATACCGGCAATTACTATAATGCGCCGAACCGGCGATGGTTTTTTGATTCCACTTTGCAGAATCACAACCCTCCCGGCTTTCCGGCCGCCTATACCTACACCCGCGGCCCCTGGAAGACACAATAATGAATCCGATCCGCAAGCATCTCGTTCTTTGCTGTGCATCCACATTTTTGCTCCTGCTTGAAACCTCAAGCGCGCTGGATCTCACCCCGTACCCCTCCTTCGTTCAAGGCAATGAAGGCCCCCCGACGCCGGTAACGGAGTTCATTGACGGAAAATATAAAGCCAAATGGCTGCCTCCCGCAGGCTGGCTCATCAATGGCAGCGCCAACTCGGCAAGCTTGTCCGCACCGGACGGAAGCGGCGCCTGGATGAAATTAATTGTGATCAAGAAAAGCGCGCCCACTCCCACACCGGCACCCACGCCTCAGGCTGGCCCAGACTCTTCGACGCCACCGGATGATATGCAGGCCCAGGCGATGCAGTTCA
>JBAVPB010000408.1:0-2676 GCA_049692655.1 Chthoniobacteraceae bacterium
TAATAGTACGCTTGGCATGGGGACGGGGAGATAGAAGGCAAACGCATACCCAAGGCCATGTAAAACATGCCTTAAATGAAAAACGGTACCGGAGAAGCTTCTGGACGCAGAGATCCCAATGAAGGACATGCATCTTACCAATTGAACGCTCCAACACACGGCTTCGCGCAAGCTACGCCGGTGCAAGCACGGCCCCACCCCGATCCAGTGCTCGTTCCCGCCAACCTCGAAGCGATCCTTGTTGCACCCCCGATAGGATCACTCTGCGAAACGGGTAAGACACGCGACTTCCTCCGGCTCTGTGAGAAACCATGGTTGACAAGAGTGGAGATTGGAACCGGATAATTTTTAACTTGAATTTTTTTGCGAGGGTGGTGGCCGTTGCTTCGGGGATTTATGATTTAGCTTTGGGTGCAGTTCCCGGAGTTCTGCTGCGCTGTGCTCCGGACTTTAGTTCCGTCGTGCCTTTGGCGCCGAGGATGGAAGAGGGGCTTGATTAGGGCGTTTTATGTAATGGTGTTGCTGCGTTTTGCTAGTCACGTGCACGCTGAGGACAGCGGACGCTACACCGGCTTCGCCGGATGTGTCCAATCGCTTCGTGTTTGCTGAATACGGCGAGCAGCCAAGCGGCTGCTATTCTTCCGTATCCTCTCTGAGATCACGATCCTGCTAAGGGCTGATTTTTGTCTCCGATTCTTATATGTCCACGATGATCAAATACGGACATAATTTTTATAATTGTGTCCCGATTTATCCATTGAAAATCGTTATCGGATATATATCGGGCAGAAAAATGTTTTTTTACTCTGGAAAATCAGATATCCGGCCTGCGTGGCATTGCGGGTGCTAAAGAGGGGTTCATAGATCAGTGTGAAGGGAGGGGATATAAAGGGACAAAGGGAATAAACACTTACTCATTTTAAAGCCCGGTTGGACGCGAATATTGAAGGGATTTCGGGGGGGATTCATTCGATTGTCCAGCCGGGCTGAAGTGTCTCCGGGGGAAAGTATGAAGTATAAAGGCTAAAGGGGGGGAGGGAATGACGAATTGAGGCTTGGTTGCGGACTGGACACTGCGGCGCTAAACGAATAGTCGCTTGTGGGTGTTGCGAATCGCGGATTACAAGAACGATATTATCGCCTGCCTGCTTGCGGTGCTTTTTCTTTTGGTGCCGCTGAGCGCTGGATATCAATTGCAGGGCTCGACGATGGATGAAGGGGTGCTGCTCGTTTACCCGGAACTCGTGTTGAAAGGGAAGGTGCCGTATCGTGACTTTGAGACGTTCTACGGGCCTGCGAATATTTATGTGCTGGCCGGTTTTTATTCCCTTTTTGGCACTGATGTTGATGTGGAACGCTCGGTGGGGCTGCTCTACGAGCTGGCCATTTTGATTGCGATTTATTGCCTGGCGCGCCGGCATGGTCCGATCATTGCAACGGGATGCATGCTTCTGGCGGGATACTTCATGCCTGTGATGCAGGTGGGCGCTTTTGCGTGGACGGGGGGCATCGCCTTCGGGTTGTGGGCTGTATGGATGGGGACGTCGTTGAGGGGAAAGTGGCCGGCGTTTTTCACGGGATTGCTGGCGGCATTTGCGCTTTTATACCGGCCGGATCTGGGCCCGGCGGTGCTGGTGTCAGCGATTCCAGCCCTGATGGCAATGGCTGGCAGGGAACGCCTTGCCTGCGGGATCGGGTTTGGCGCGGGATTGGTCCCGCTGTTGTGGGTGACGGCTGTGGCGGGCCCTCTGGAGGTGGTGAACAATCTGTTTCTTTATCCTGTGATCCATGGCAGCGCGGGACGCAGGTTGCCGATCCTGGGGGCGGAACCGTGGTTGATCCGGCTGCTGGTGATCCATCTCGCAGCGGCAATTTTCAATGTGATCGCCGGTATATTGAGTGTGCGTGCAGATGGAACAAGCATGCAGGCGAGACGTCAACTTGCGGTGAGCCTGTTTGCCTTGTGCATCAGCCATCAGGCATTGCAGAGGCTTGACAGTGTTCACCTCGTGTTTTCGTGTTTTCTTTCGATTGGCATCCTGCCGATGTCTATTTATTCGGTCGTGGGGATGCGGCGCAGTGCAGGCCGGGGCTGGAGTGCGCTCGCGGTGGCGATAGCAGCGGGGTTGGTGATTGCCGCAGGGCCGAATGTGGCCGCTTATTTCTACAACCGGGTACATGCGGGACTGGCAGCGCAAAACAATGCGGCGCTTTTTATCAGCGTAAATCACAGAAGGTATGCTCTCCAGCCTGCGAATGCGGTGAAGGTGCAGATACTTTTGTCCGTATTGAGCCGGAAGGCCAAAGAGGGGGAAAGGCTTTTCGTTGGGCCGGCAGATCTTCGCCGGACAAATTATAACGACAGTTACATTTATCACCTGATGATGCCGCAACTCGTCCCTGCGACCTATTTTTTGGAAATGAATGCACTCTCCGCCAACCGGCCCCACTCGCGGCTCGCGGCTGATGTATCCAGTGCGGACTGGGTTTTGTTGATTCACGATTGGGACGATTGGTACGAGCCCAACGACTCCGCAAAATATGGCTCCGACGCGCCGAATGAGGTGGTGAGGAAACAATTCTATTTATTCTGCAAGCTGGAGAAATACGATCTCTACAGGAAGAAGGGGGAGTAGAGGCAGAAGGCAGAAGGCAGAAGGCAGAAGGCAGAAGGCA
>JBAVPB010000409.1:0-6443 GCA_049692655.1 Chthoniobacteraceae bacterium
AGCTCCAGTAGAAATAGTAGCTCGCCACCAGCAGCAACAACGTCCGCACCCAGTGTATCCGCACCGACCAGTATGCCGCAAACACCACCGCAAAAAAGATGAGAAACTCGACCGAATTGAATAACACTAGAGCGATTAAGTCTGCCGGGATTCCCCCTGTCAAGAGACATCCCTGCGAGCCAATCCAAGAGGGGCTCGCCAACTTCTTCGGAAGGGGCTACGGTTGCAGAGCCATGAGCGAGACAAACACAGCGATCCTCGAGGAATTTCATCGTATTTTGACCGCCGCTGTCGAATGCGGCGCGTCCGATGTTCACATCAAAAGCGGGGCGCCTGTACGGTTCCGTTTGAATACCGAAATTATCGATGTGGATTGTCCTCAGCCGACGGCGGAATGGCTGAAAGCATTGACTGCGGTAATCGCGTCCCAACTGGCGCAAAAACGCCTCGCAGATGAGGGAGAGGCGGACTTTGCCTACGAGGCTCCAGGGGTGGGGCGCTACAGGGTGAATCTATTCACCCAAAGAGGCAGGCTTGCACTGGCATTGCGGTTGGTTAAGGGCAACATCCCTTCCATATCCCTCTTAAACCTGCCGGATGTGGTGCGGCAACTGGCGGAAACAAGCCACGGATTGATCCTCGTCTCAGGCGCCACGGGCAGTGGCAAATCAACGACGCTGGCGGCGATGCTGGAATACATCAACGAGCATTTCAAAAAGCATATCATCACGCTCGAAGACCCGATCGAATACATTTTCCAGGATAAACAATCAGTGATCGAGCAGAGGGAAATTGGCATCGATACCCAGAGTTTCGGTGCAGGGTTGAAGCATGTGCTGCGGCAGGACCCGGACATCATCATGATCGGCGAGATGCGCGATGCGGAAAGCTTTGCGGCGGCGATGCGTGCGGTGAATACAGGGCATCTCGTCATTTCCACGGTGCATTCGACGCGTGCCACGCAGACGCTCACCCGCGTGCTGGAATTTTTTGAACCCGTCGAGCATGATCACGTCCGGCGCCAGCTTGCCGCAGGCCTAGTGGGCGTGATCTGCCAGGAATTATTGCAGGATGCGGAGGGCAAACTCCGGCCTGCACTGGAGATAATGCTCAACAATGAAATGATGCGCAACCTCATTGAGGCTGGAAAATTGGAAGCCCTCATCACCACCATGGAAAAAAGCGCCTCAGCGGGAATGCGCACCTTCAATCAATCGCTCCTCGAATTATTGCAGGAAGGGTTGATCACGCAGGAAATCGCGCTAAGGCATTCGCCACAGCCGGAAGCGCTCAGGATGAATTTCAAAGGGATATTTCACAACGCCTAGCGCCGAAAAATTCCGCTCTCACTTTTTCTTGTAATCGCCACGGCTGAAATATTTTTCCAGCCAGATGTAGAGGCAGATGAAAAGATAACGGCTGCCCATTTCCTTGATTTTCAATTTAGGCACACCGGTGCGACGGTTGCGCCATGTGATCGGGATCACCGTCCAGCTATATCCGCGCACGATCGCCTTGAGCGGCAACTCCACAGTGAGATTGAAATGCGGCGCGATCAACGGGCGGCAGCCATCGATCACAGTACGGCGATATGCCTTGAATGCGTTGGTTGTGTCGTTGAGCTTGATTTTAAAAAGGACGCTCAGGAAGAGATTCGCCAGCCGGTTGATCTTCAATTTCACGAAGGGGTAATCGATCACGCCTCCGCCCTTGATGAACCGGCTGCCGAACACGCAGTCATTTCCCTCTTCCAAAAGCCGCCAGTAACGCACGACATCGCGACAATCGTCGGATTCATCGGCCATCATGATCACCACCGCATCGCCGCTCATATGGTCGAGTCCGTGGATGATCGCGCGACCAAAACCATGCAGCTCCAGATTTTGCAAAGGATTTAGCTGCGGCAGTTCCTTGCGGAGATTACAGAGCAATTCCCAGGTGGTGTCTGTGCTGCCATCATCCACCACGATGATTTCGTGGGGAATATGATTAAGTTCCAATTCCAGATGCAGATGCCTCACTGTGGAAACGATGCAACCCTCCTCGTCACGCGCGGGAATCACGATCGAGAGAAGCTTCAAATTCTGGGGATTAATTGAGGGATCAGTTTCCATTTAACTTGTGGTTGAGTCGAGCCAGTCCGGATTTTGTTCCGCATGGATGGCGATTTCCTCGAGAATATCAGCGAGTGATCGTGAGGGCTGCCAGCCGAAACGCGTGCGCGCAAGGGAGGAATCGAGCACCATCCATGGAATATCGAAAGGCCGCTCCTCAGAGCTTCCAGCCACTGCGTGAGGACCGAAACGCGCCACGCTCCATGCGTGGAGCTGGCAAAGCGACATGCTGTTTAAAATACCACCCGAGAAATTTGTGATCGCCTGGCCGGGATCGGGCGCGGTTTTCATCTGACGTGCCAGCACCCCCACCAGATCAGCAGGGTGGATGCAGTCGCGGACCTGATACCCCTGGCCACCAAAGCCGATATAGCGCAGGGGCCGCCGCCGTGCGCAGGAGTTGATCCAGAATGAGAATATACCCTGGTCTGCTTTCCCGAATTGCCCGGCGCCAGCGAGGACGCCGAGACGGTTGATCCAGACAGGAAAGCCAAAAGTCGCGCCGTATTCCAATGCGAGAGCTTCCGAACAAATCTTTGTCGCACCGTATAGCGAAACCGGGGATGCGGTGGAAAACTCCTCGCTGATTCCCTCCGGCCCGAGCCCGTGAGGCCATGTTTGATCCGGTATCGGACGAAAAGCGTCCGCATGAACCTCCAGCTTCACGGCAGCCAGCGGCGGAATAGAATAAACACGGCTCGTGCTGAGCAGGATGAAAGCCGCGTGGTGCGTCTTGCAAAACTCCAGCATATTAATGGTTCCCACCAGGTTATGCTGCATGAGCAGGCGGCTGCTTCCACCCGCAGGGCCAGTGCCAGCCAGCACGCTCGGATTCGCGGCTGCATCCAGCACGCAATCCACGGCAGGGAGCGATTCCAGATCGTCAGCAATTCTCAAGTCCGCATGCTGCACACGGATTCCGGCAGCGCGGAGCCTGGCGCGATTCAGCTCACTGCCCGGGCGCATGAAATTATCCACGCCGATGATTTCCAATGCGGGATCAGCCTCCCTGAGATGCAGCCCGAGAGTGCTGCCCGCGAAACCGCAAACCCCTGTGATGAGAAGCTTCATGCCTTTGAGGCGAACTCAACCCACGCAGGCGGCATATAGCTCTTCCATGATTTGTTGCAATCCATAACGATAATTCCAAGCCGGGTAGTGCGATTGGAAACGTCGCACATCGCTGATGTACCAGATGTGATCCCCTATACGGTTTTCGTTCACGTATTGCCAGTCCAGTTTGCGACCGCTGAGCCGTTCGCACCAGTCAATGGCCTCCAGCATGGAGCAGTTCGAATGGCGGCTGCCCCCCATATTATACACCTCGCCACTGCGGGGCGCCTTGAAAAATTCCCAAAAAGCGGAGACCAGATCGTGGCTATGGATGTTATCCCGCACCTGCTTGCCCTGGTAGCCAAACACCCTGTAAGCCTTGCCCGAAGTGGCGCATTTCATGAGATAGGCGAGGAACCCATGCAACTCCGCCCCCGCGTGCGCCGGCCCCGTAAGGCACCCGCCGCGGAAACAAACCGTCTTCATCCCGAAATAACGCCCGTATTCCTGCACCAGTAAATCTGCTGCCGCCTTGCTCACGCCAAATAAGGAATGCGTCGTCTGGTCTATCGACATCGTCTCGTCGATCCCCGGCTCAAAAGCATGCCCTGCCGCGATCTCCCAGCGTTTCTCCAGCTCGACGAGCGGCAGCCGGTTCGGCGTGTCGCCGTAAACTTTGTTCGTGCTGGTGAAGATGAAAACCGCATCCGGGCAATGCTTGCGCGTCGCCTCCAGCAGGTTCAGCGTGCCGAGCGCGTTCACGCCAAAATCCACCTGCGGCGCCTTCGCGGCCCAATCATGCGACGGCTGTGCAGCCGTATGCACCACCACCTTCGTCGCCGCTCCGTGGCGGGCAAAAAGCGCATCCACCTTCTCCGCATCGCGGATATCCACGGAGTGGTGCGTGTAGTTGCCAAGCTCCGACTCCAGTTTCTGCCGCGTAGGCAGCGTGGATGCCTCCGCGCCGAAAAACTCCGAGCGCATGTCATTGTCGATCCCCGCAATTTCCAGACCCTCCCTTGAAAATCTGCGGCATGTTTCAGAGCCGATCAGGCCTGCTGATCCGGTTACGATTGCGATACTCATGTAGGTGTTGGGTGCTGTTATTTGCCTTGCACCAATACCAGATCACTCTTGCTGATGCAGGCGCGAACTGTGTCACAACACGAAATGCCATTGCAAATGTAAAAAACCACCGTGCTCGCCTTGTCCGGAATATCAGATGCGCCGCCAAAACGCATAAACCCTGTTCGAAATTAAACCCTTCCCAGCTCGCCATCGAGCGGAGGCCGCGTCATTTTTTTTAAATCCTGATCCCTACATTTTCGGAGTGCGGCAGGTGAATTTCCGCACAATGATCGTATTCCGCTGGTGACGAGCCCGCTGCGCGCCGCTCATACTGCTGCTCGTAAAAAGCAACATCATCGGCAAGCAAATCGGTAAGCTTTCGTTGAATCGAAACGTCAGCCTCAAAATCGAGGCGCTCGGCGCATTGATATGTGCGGTTTTCACAAACCGCAGCCGAAAGGGGGAGATCAATATCGCGTGCGAGGCGTGATAAGTCCGTATTGCGATCCTTGTGGAAACCTATGAAATTAAAGCGATCCATATCAAACCCTCCAAAATATCCTTCAGACATCAGGTTCGTAATACCGGGATATTTGGCTAATTCAAATATCGTGGGTTGCTCCCGTAGGAATCTTGCATGCAAGCCGTGGCTTTCCGGAAACTTTTTCCAGAAAAAATAGAGCGAAATCAGAAAATCAACAGGGTGACGAAGAAATGTCGCCCAATAGGCATCTGCGGACGCATAACGCTGCGCGCGGAAGTGTCCCATCACAAGCGTTTTTCCTTCTGGAAAATCCGCAGTCTCGCTGCCCTCGGGGGTCAGCGGGTCATGGTTGTAATCAAGTGCCATCTTGTCTCCCAGTAACTCCATGAGCTGCCTCTGCAGGGAAGTTCCTCCCGCCTTTGGATAATGAACGGAGACGATTCGTTGATTCATATCAATCGCCATCTTATGCTTACGACCATCTACTTCAAGCCCGGCATGCTAGGCAAAAGCCGCATTTTTCGGTAGCGCAAATCGCCACATCCACAGGGCGAGATATTCCTTGTGAAGTAGCGGGGCTTATGAACCTTCGAGGAAACAATCAACGACCTCCTGCAGCCCCTTTTTCAAAGTCTTCCCTGGTCGCCAGCCACAAGCTTTCGTCAGCTTCTCGTGCGAGATAATCCCCATTCCGCAATCCCACGCATAGCCAGGTCCGAAGCGGATCGCCAGTTTGCGACCGGTCGCCGCCTCCATCAGCCGGAATATTTCCAGGCTCGTATGGCTCTCCCCGCTGGAAACATTATACGTGCCGGCCAAATTGGCGGCCATCACAGCCTGGATCGCGCTGGAGAGATCATCCATGTGCAGATAATCCTTCGGGATCGTCCCATCCCCCCACACCCCCAGCTCGGTCCCTTTCTTCAGGCAATCCACCGCGCGCGATATGAGCCCCTGGGGGCGATGCGGATCGTAGGGAAATCCATACGGATTCGTGATCCTCAGCACGCAAGGCATCAGGCCGATCTCCCGCCCGAGGATGTTGAAAAGATGCTCCACGTACGACTTGGTCGCCCCGTAAAGACTCCGCGGATCCTGCTGGCTCGTTTCCGTGACCTTCATTCCATCCGTCGGCCCATAGACAGATGCTGATGAGAAAAAGATCACCTGCCGCAGATCGCGCACAGCCTCATTGGTCATGATCTGGGAGCATAGGCGCATATCGGTGAGCCCCACCGGCTCGCCCGGCGTGTGGGAGGTCAGCGGCACGCAGCTCCACGCCGTATGCACCAGCACATCCACCCCGCGCAAACCCCCATCGAGAGCCTCCTTCCACGACATCACCCCTTTCTCCTCATGGCGCGAAATGCACACGACTTCGCGGCAGACCTTTACCAGTTCCGGGATCAAAAGCTTCGCGAGCCTCCCCCCTGCGCCAGTCACCGCCACCCGCAGGTCCGCCAGCGGCATCGGCGGCTGCACAGGACCACCTGTGGCCTTCGCGGCACTATTTCGGGAAGTTTCGTTCACAAGAGTTCTCTTTGTTTATTACAGGCCCGCAGGCGTCGCTGCGGGAGACACATTGTTTCTCAGATATACATGATACGCCCCAAAGCTGTGCGCGGGCAGGCCGGCTGCAAGCTGGTCCGCCCATTTGCGCGAGTCACTTTCCTTCACCTGGTCATGCTCCACAACTGCGGCTATGGGCAGCCCGTTGTAAGTCA
>JBAVPB010000410.1:0-2563 GCA_049692655.1 Chthoniobacteraceae bacterium
GAAGAGAGGAGGCGGGGGTTCAGTGAATTCCACCAGTGGAATTCAGAGAGGCTGATCTTGCTTGATGTGGCTGGCGTTGTTAAACGTCTCTGATGCTTTGGGTTGCTTTTCCCTCTGAAATAATCGCACAAATCAGCCAGTCATGAAGGTGGTGCTGTCACATCCCGATTATCCGGATTTTCTTGCTGCTCTGAAACAGCGTATTCTCAGCGCCCGTGTCTCTGCCGCTCGTGCGGTCAATCATGAGTTGGTTGCGCTCTATTGGGACATTGGGCGGGGCATCGTGGAGAAACAGAAAGCGGCGGGCTGGGGCGATGCCGTGGTGGAACGTCTGGCCGCCGATTTACGCGCCGAATTTCCCGATATGGGCGGGTTCCGCCGCGAACATTTGGAGAATGAGGCAGTTTTACGAGGTCTTTTCCGCCGGACCTTTTCTCGCACAGGTTGTGCGAGAATCCGGATGCGTTCCGAAAGGGAAAAAAACGGGGGAATTTCTCGCACAGCCTGTGCGAGAATTGGCAGCGTCCATTCCATGGGGCCACCATGTTTTAATGCTGGGCAGGATCGGCGACCCCGCCGAACACTTTTACTACCTCCGGGCGACGGCCCGGCTCGGCTGGAGCCGGAGTGTGCTGCTGAACCAGATCAAGGCGGGCGCCTACGAGCGGGCGGTGAAGGAAAAGAAGACGCATAACTTTGCCCTGGCATTGCCGGAACATCTTGCGGAGCAGGCGGACGAGATGCTCAAGAGCCGTTACAGCCTGGAGTTCCTTGGGATCGGGCGGGCGATGAAGGAGCGTGAGCTGGAAGATCTCCTGATCGCGCGGCTGCAACAGTTTATTTTGGAACTGGGCTACGGCTTTTGTTTCGTGGGCCGGCAATACCGGCTTGCGCTCGGCCGGAAGGAATATTTTGTGGACCTGCTCTTTTATCATCGTTTTCTCAAGGCGCTGGTGGCCTTTGACTTGAAAATCGGGGCGTTTGAACCGGAGCATGCGGGCAAGATGGATTTCTATCTCAACCTGCTGAATGACAAGGAACGTGCCCCGGACGACCAGCCCTCCATCGGCATCATCCTCTGCGCGGAGAAGGACGATGTGGAAGTGGAGTTCTCGCTGAAAACCAAAAACAATCCCATCGGTGTGGCGGAATACCAGCTTCAGTCAAAATTGCCTGCCCAGTTCAGAGGCCGGCTGCCGAGTGCGAAGCAACTCGCAGAAGCGATCCGGAATGCGGCGAAGAAAGTATAAAGGCTAAAGGATAAAGTACAAAAAAGAGCGGGGAGGAGGCTGAGCGATCGGGGTTCAGTGAATTCCACCAGTGGAATTCAGAGAGGCTGATCTTGCTTGATGCTGCTGGCGTTGTTACACATCTTTGATTCTATGGGTTGCCTCCCCTTAACTTGCGACTAGTTGACCCACTGCTTTAATCTTTTTCTATGGCACGCGCAAAATCCAACGGCAGCACCTCCGACTCGACAGCAAACATTGGCTTTGAGGCGAAGCTGTGGCTTGCGGCTGATAAGCTCCGTAGCAACATGGACGCGGCGGAGTACAAGCATGTCGTCCTCGGCCTGATCTTCCTGAAATACATCTCCGACGCCTTTGAGGAAATGCGGGCGAAGCTGATGGCGGGCAAGGGCAATTACGAAGGCTCCGATCCCGAGGACGCCGACGAATACCGCGCTGAGAATGTTTTCTGGGTGCCGAAGGAGGCCCGCTGGTCGTTTCTCCAGGCCAATGCCAAGCAGCCATCCATCGGCAAGGTCGTGGATGACGCCATGGTGGCGCTCGAACGCGACAACCCCCGCCTGAAAGGAGTGCTGCCGAAGGATTACGCCCGTCCCGGACTCGACAAGCACCGGCTGGGTGAACTGATTGACCTGATCGGCACCATAGGGCTTGGCGATGCTGCCAATCGCTCCAAGGACATCCTGGGGCGCGTTTACGAATACTTTCTCACGCAGTTCGCCAGCGCCGAGGGGAAGAACGGCGGGCAGTTCTATACGCCGAGCTGCATCGTCCGGCTCATCGTCCAGATGCTCGCGCCATACAAGGGCCGCGTTTATGACCCCGCCTGCGGCTCCGGCGGAATGTTCGTGCAGTCGGAAAAGTTCGTCCTTGAGCATGGCGGACGAATCGGCGATCTGAGCATCTACGGACAGGAGAGCAATTCCACCACGCGCCGCCTTGCGATCATGAACCTCGCCATTCGCGGCATCGAGGCCGACTTCGGCCCCGAGCATGCCGACACCTTCCGGCGCGATCTCCATAAAGACCTCAAGGCAGACTTCGTAATGGCGAACCCGCCCTTCAACGACTCCGACTGGCATCGGGTGGATGACGACGTCCGCTGGCAATACGGCGTTCCGCCCAAGGGGAATGCGAACTTTGCATGGGTGCAACATTTCATCCATCACCTCGCGCCGGACGGCATGACCGGCTTCGTCCTTGCCAACGGGAGCATGTCGTCCAACCAGTCCGGCGAGGGCGACATCCGCAAAGCGATCATCGAGGCCGACCTCGTGGACTGCATGGTGGCGCTCCCTGGACAACTATTCTAC
>JBAVPB010000411.1:0-15113 GCA_049692655.1 Chthoniobacteraceae bacterium
CGCCCCCTCGTGGCTCTGGAACGGCGTAGTCGATCTCGTCGCCGCCCACGAGGCCTCCTACCTCCGTCACTGCCGCAGCTACGCCCTCTCCCAGGCAAGGAAAAGCATTTCCTAAAAAGTCCCGTCATGGGCGCTGTGCCCTGTAGGGGAAGGTGTCTCCGTTCACGCATCACGCGATGCGCCACATTTATTCCTGGCTTCCTCGTTACAAGGCTCCAAGCCTTGTAATGCAATTGTCTTCGAGGCTCCAGCCTCGCCGGCTCGTGCAACAATTCCCGCTCACACTTCACCACGGAAGTCACATCGAACTGGAGACATGCACCTATTTCCTTGTGCATTAGCCCAGTAACGCTTGGATAGACCAAATGATTCACGCTCGACATCATCATTCCTGCCGGCCAGGGGCAGGAATCCCATCGGGTCAATATGATTGAGAGCAGTTTTCCCCATCCTATAGTTTTGCAGCAAGCCTCCGCCCCAAGGCCTCATTTACTGGCACTACTTTTCTTTTATGCAGCACCGGCGCGGCTATTGACTCAGCTTACTGCCGACCTGATGCATTGGTCCGCTTTCGCTCAGTTCGCAAGCATTCATAACGCCGCGTATAAATTTGCATTCTTCGCCGTTCAGATAGGCTTGATTTGCGCAGTTGTAATCTTTCTAGGCAAAAAATATCCAACGGCGCTCTGGTTGCCAAAACCGCAACTCAAGAATCGCAGACTGCTTACAGCGATGCTCGTATTGCCGCTACTATTGTGGCATTTTCAGGCATGGTTTGCCATGGCTCGAGTTTTCATAATTGTCGATCACCAAGATCATGCGACGGCAAAGCAAATAATCGATTCCTTACACCATTCGATTTGGGTTGGAATGGCATATGGGCCTTCCTTGATGGGGGTAATTTACGACTCATTGCTATCGATAATAATGGCCCCGGTATTCGAAGAAATGTTGATCAACGGATTGCTGGCTAATGCGTTTGTGCGTTCGTTTGGTGTGGTTGCGGCCGTAATTTGCACTCCTGTGTGTTTTGCTTTGGCGCACGTTTCTCAGTTCGGATTTGGCCAGCACTTAATCCCAATTTTCTTTATGGGCCTGACTTGCATCGTCATCCGGTTTTACAGCGGCAGCCTGAAGCTATCGATATTCGCTCATATTCTTATGAATATCGTCATCCTGGCTCCCAAATGGGCCGTGGCATTCATGCATTTCAAGTTTGCATGAATCCATGGGCGATCGCGATGCAAAGCTATGAGTGCGTAGTAGTGATTTCCTTAAAACACCACCGGCTCCGCCCCGCTCCGCATTCCAATTGCCTCATCGGATCGCAGGCAGAAAATAAGGGGAAGGAGCGTTAAATATTATCAATCAGTTCAACAAATTCGCGCGGCGACAGTATCCGTACGCCCTCATACTCCTTTAGCACCAGCAGGTCTTTATCCCCGGTGACAATGACATCTGCCCTGGCTGCAGCGGCTGTGGCAAGCACGGCATCATCATCGGAATCACGGAAGATTGCTTTCGGCAGAGCGACAGGCTTCACAAGGGTTGCCCGTTCCCGGTACGCCTGCAACAGGGGAACTTCATCCGGCTCCATGCCAAATTTTTCGCGGAGTTTGGTCTCAAGTTCCTCCAGCAGGATTTCGGAAACAAACAACTCCTGCGCGGGCAGGCGGCGCTTTACGATATCCCGGCACAGACCATCGGCCACCAGCCCCGCTATAAGGACATTCGTGTCGCAAACGACCTTCACGAAATCAGATCAAAAACATCCTCGTCGGTGTAGATGCTTTTCGCGCGCGCTTTGGGAACAAGCTTGCGGCGGCTGGCCTCGAAGGATTGTTGCCAGAGTTGGTCATGCAAGGCGCGCCGGACAAACTCGCTTTCCGTAAGTCCCAACCCTTTCGCGGCACGCGCGACTTTTTGCCGCAATGGAGGCGGCAGGCTGATGGTTAGCGTCCTTCTCATGTGTAAGACACTTTATTACAGTCGCGTTATTTTTGCAACTCCATTACTCCTGAATTCAAATCCCCGCTGGCTCCGCCCCCGTCTCAGCCACGCTCCGCATCTTCCCAAACAACGAAAACAGCGGCCCGGTCATCATGGTGGTCGCCAGCGCCATGAGCACCAGCATCGCAAATATGCGCTGCGATAGGATGCCGAGATCGTAGCCGATATTGAGCGCGATCAATTCCATGAGCCCGCGCGTGTTCATCAATGCGCCAAGCTGGAACGATTCCCGCCACTGCATGCCGGTGATGCGGGCCGAGACCGCGCTCCCGCCGAGTTTGCCCGCCGTGGCGACCGCGATGATCACCCCACAGATCAGCCAGTCCGTGGCGTTATTGAGCAACCCGATTTCCGTGCGCAGCCCGACAAATGCAAAAAACAGCGGCAGCAGCAGGACGGAACTGAAATTCTCGACGCGCACGAGCAGCTTGCGGCGGAAATCGCCCGCGTCCGGCATGATCACACCCGCCAGGAATGCGCCGAAGATGGCGTGGATGCCGATGAGTTGCGTGCAGAGCGCCGAGGCAAACACCACGGCGACGATCGCGGCCAGCACGCCTTTTCCAAGGTCGGCTTGTTCGAGCGCCGCCTGCCCGAGCCAGCGCGGGATCAGGCGCTTCGCCACCAGAAGCATGAACGCGACAAACACCACCACAAGGCCGAGGCTGACCGCTGCGGCGCTCACATTCGTCGCCCGCACGATTGCGACGATAAAGGCCAGGATGCACCACGCGGTCACATCCCCCATCGCCGCGCAAACCGTGGCGGTGCCGCCCAGCGCGGTCTTGAAAATCCCCCGGTCCTGCAGGATGCGCACCAGCACGGGAAACGCGGTGATGCTCATGGAAATGCCCATGAACAATGCAAATGCCGTGAAGGTGGCCCCCGGCGCCGCAAAATCGCTGTAGAGAAACAGCGCCAGCACCACGCCCATGAAATAGGGGATGATGATACTCGCATTGCTCACCACCACGGCGGTATGCGCCTTCTGCCGGAAGTGCGCCACATCCAGCTCCATGCCGACCGCAAACATGAAAAGACACACGCCGATCTCGCTGAAAAGCTTCAGCGATCCCAGCGACGAAGGAAGAAAAATGAAGTGATAAGCTCCCGGCGCTACCAGCCCCAGAAGCGACGGCCCGAGCAGGATGCCCGCCACCATTTCCCCCACCACCGCCGGTTGGCCACAACGGGTAAAAAGCGCCCCCATCACACGCGACGCCGCAATGATCACGATCAACTGCACAAAAAGCCGGCTCAAAGGATCGTCGGCTTGCGCTGCCGGCGCTTTCACTGCATGTGTGGCCCCATCGCCCGCTCCCGGTACCGGCAACGCGTCGCCAAAATGCAGGACCGCCAGAATGCCGCAAGCCACCACGCCGATGACGAGCAAATAGAGTAAAGCCGGGCGTCGCATATTGGTAAGCAATCCTAAAAAAGCGCCTCAAAACCGCAACGGAAATCGATCAACACCCGTATTCAGCGCGACCACTTGTTCGTTCGCATAGCCAGGGCTAATCAGCCATTGCCAACCCTTACCAACCGTCAGCTATCCCGCATCCCTGCCAATAACGGCCCGCACATCGGGATTGCATGTTGATTTGTTTTTGCCCATAACGCCATTTCCTCATGACCGCCCTGCACTACTACTTCCCCCCGGTAAACCCGATTAACAAAACCATCGCCTGCGACCTCTGCATCTACGGCGGCACCTCCGGCGCCATCGCAGCCGCGACCGCCGCCCGCCGCCTCGGCCTGACCGTGGTCGTCCTCGAGCAAAGTCTCCACGTCGGCGGAATGACATCCGGCGGATTAAGCTGCACCGACATCGGCAACAAACAGGCCATCGGCGGAATCTCCCGCGAGTTCTACGGCCGGGTGGGCAAATACTACGGCGTTCCCGAGCACTGGCTCTTCGAGCCGCACATCGCCGAGCGAGTTTTCCACGACTGGATCGCAGAGGAAAAAATCGAAATCCACTACACCAGCTTCCTCTCCCGCGTGGAGATGCGCGACAACCGCATCGCGCGTCTCTGGACGGAAAATGGCATCGAGGTTTCCGCAAAAATGTTCATCGACTGCACCTACGAAGGCGACCTCATGGCCGCCGCGAAAGTAAGCTGCACCGTCGGCCGCGAATCGAATTCCCAATACCACGAAACACTGAACGGCGCACAGGTCCGCGACCAGCACCAGTTCGAGCTTCCAGTCGATCCCTACGTGCGCGAAGGCGATCCCGCCAGCGGCCTGCTGCCCGGCATCGAGCCCGGCCAGCCTGTCCAGGGCCAGGGCGATCACCGCCTGCAGGCGTATAATTTCCGACTTTGCCTCAGCAAAAATCCCGGCAACCAGATCCCGTTCACCAGACCGCAGGATTACGATCGTTCCCGCTACGAGCTGCTCAGCCGCTATTGCAAAGCCGGCCATATCCCGCAATTCAACAAGTTCGATTCGCTGGTGAACGACAAGGTCGATATGAACAATCACGGCGGCTTTTCCACAGATTTCATCGGTGCCAACCACGCTTTCGCCGAAGCTTCCTACGCGCAACGCGAACAAATCTTCCAGGCCCACGTCTCCCACATCAAAGGCCTCATGTGGTTCTGGAAACAGGACGAGGCCGTGGACAAATCATTCCAGGAGCCCTGCCAGCAATGGGGCTGGGCTGCCGACGAATTCACGGACTGCGGCGGTTTTTCCCAGGCTCTCTACGTCCGCGAGGCGCGCCGCCTCGTCGGCGATCTGGTGATGACTGAGCACCACTGCACCGGCGCGGAGACTGTGCAGGATGCCGTCGGCCTCGCCGCCTATACCATGGATTCCCATAACTGCCGTCGCTTCGCCACGGAAGACGGCCGTGTCTTGAACGAAGGCGACGTGCAGGTCCACGGAGGAGATCCTTATCCCATTTCCTACCGCTCGATCATTCCACGGCGCGGCGAATGCGAAAATCTTTTCGTTCCTTTTTGTCTCTCCGCTTCCCACATCGCCTTCGGATCGATCCGCATGGAGCCCGTCTTCATGATCCTCGCCGAATCTTCCGTCCACGCAGCCGCGCTAGCCATCCGCAATGAAACCTCCGTGCAGGATGTGCCATACGCCACCTTGCGCGAAAAACTTCTCTCCGCCGGCCAGATCCTGGGCAATGTCAAAAAAGTATCCGACTTGCAAAGTGGCGAATAGTCCCCGAAAAGAAACGTGCCGCCATTCTCCAAACTCCATTCACCATGAAACTCGATCCCTACAAACAGCAAAGCATCAGCAATCCGTGGCACGACGTGGAGCCCGGTGACGATATCCCCGCCTGCTTCAACACCATCATCGAGATTCCGCTCGGCAGCTCGAACAAATACGAGCTCGATAAGAAAAGCGGCCTGCTGAAGCTCGATCGCGTCCTTCATTCCGCCGTTTACTACCCGGCGAATTACGGATTCATTCCCCAGACGCTCTCCGAGGATGGCGACCCGCTCGACGTGCTCGTGCTCGGGGCCGAGCCTGTTTATCCCCTCACGCTTGTTGCGGCACGCCCCATCGGGCTCATGACGATGATCGACCAGGAGGAGCTCGACCACAAGGTCATCGCCGTGCATATCCACGACCCGGAATACAATACCTACCACGATGCCCACGATCTTCCTCCCCACAAGCTGGCTGTGATCAAGCGTTTCTTTGAGGACTACAAGACCCTCGAGCACAAGCGTGTCGTCGTAGATGACATCCTGCCTGCGAGCGAAGCCAGCCCGGTGATCGAGCGTTCCCTGGAGACCTACCGCAGGTGGAAGGCCGGCGAAGATGTCAGCCATCTCCTTCAAAAGCCGGTTGCCAAGTCGTAGCTGCGGAACGGCGGTTGAATTGCGGGACGGCGGTTGCCGTGGGCAGGGATATGGAATAGCTGAGGGTTGGCAAGGGTTGGCAACGGTTGATTAGCCCTGCCATGGCGGATGGCTTTTCAAGCAGCGCGGGTTCAATTTTGCGGGTCAGTGTTTGCTTTTGCAGAAATCGAAGCCGATGGGGGCCAAATTCCGGGCCGGGTGCAGCGAAAAGGTGAGCCCCGCGAGGTGAAAAATGATGTTGCCTTACTATTTGATACAAAGCTCAGCCATTTTGAGACGAAGTATTGTAATACTAGTTTAATAATGAATTAATTATCCGACTGAGAGTTTTCCCCATAACGCTTGGAGAGATAATGAATTTTAGCCCCCACTGAAATCTCCATGAAATCCAGTCTCACCCCATCCCGGTATTCTCCCCTGCAGTCCCGCCATCTAAACAAAGGAAATCCCATGAAATCATCTCCTTCCCGCTGCTTTATAGATTCCATAAGATCAAGGTTCCGCCGGGGTTCCTGCATGGGTGCGGTTTCATTGTCCGTAGTGCTGGCTTCCCTGGCGAGCCCGGGAGCAATGGCGGACACCACGGAAACCACCTGGAGTGGGACTACCTCTACAAATTGGAGCACACCGGGTAACTGGACGGTGAGCGGCACGCCATCATCCACGGTGAGCGCTGTTTTTAACACGACGACCACCTTCACAAATCAACCCACGCTTACCGCGGCCAGCACGGCTCAAGGCATCTGGGACACCGGCGCGTCCGGCGGAGTCACTACCACAATCGGCGGTGCGTTTGGGCTCACGATTACAGGTAACGCGGTCCTCGACGGGGTCACGAATGCGGGGATACTTTTGGACGGCTCGGGTAACAATAATCTTACCATCTCATCGGCAGTCACCAGCGGGACGATTACGAATAGCACGGGTTTCTATGTAAACAACGGCGGCACGTTGACTATAGCTACTACGCTCGGCATCGGTGCGAGTAATACGCTCTCGCTTGGTTCGACCACTGCATCCGGATCCGGAAGCATCGTTATCAGCGGCGTCATCACCGGCGCCGGCGGAATCACCATCGGTGACACAGCCGGAACTACGTCTGTGACCCTCAACACAGCAGGCAGTAACACCTTCACCGGGCCGGTTACCATCAATAGCGGCACTCTGTTTGCCAGCGCCCATTCGACCGTACTGGGTTCGGGCTCATTGATCCTGAATGGTGGCACTCTTGATTTTAACGGCAGCAGTAGCCTTACTACTGTCAACCGTCCGACTACAGTGGCTGGCAATACCACGATTGTCGCGGACAGGACTGGCTCCGGTGCCGCATTGAGTTTCACCTTGGGCACTTTGAATATCGGCGCCTTTACGCTTAACGTCAGCGGGGGCAATGTTGTGAACAGCGGGGTCGCGACCCTGACTTTCACCACGGGCACCCTTACCGGGAATGCCACTTTCAATATTACCAACCCGACGGCAGGCGGGGGCAGTTCCACCCTCCTGACTTTGGGGGCGGTGAATAACGGCACAAATTCGGCCACATTTACAGGAAATGGCAGTTTTTCGCAAACCGGTGTATGGGGCGGTGGCTCTGGCGGGGTTATCCTGGGTGTATCCAGCGGCACTGCGTTTAACGGAACCGCGACATTCAGCCAGGCAAATACTTTCACAGGAGGCCTGACGATTAACAGCGGCACAGCTTCCGGCTCGGTGGCAACCGCATTTGGCGCAGGTGCCATCACCCTCGGAGACAGTGCCGGCAGCAATGCAGCCACTTTGCTTGAAACGACAAGTGTTACGAACGCGAATCCCATCACGGTGGTTTCCGGCAATACGGGAGTCCTTACCATTGAAGGTAACGGCATGACTACAATATTCTCGGGTGCCATCGCATTGAACAACAATCTGACTGTGGACGGATTGGTGAGCGGCAAGACAACAACATTGTCAAACACGATCACCGAGAACAATTCCGCGCTTGTCATTACAAAAGGGACAGGTGCGGGTAATGTGACGATTTCCGGAAGTATCGCAATGGGAAGCGGTGGCTTGACCCTGGCTAATAGCGGTGCGGGAGCGTTTACTGCGTCGGGCGGCATCGGTGGAGTGAGCA
Organism: Chthoniobacteraceae bacterium; assembly: GCA_049692655.1. Lineage (GTDB taxonomy): Bacteria > Verrucomicrobiota > Verrucomicrobiia > Chthoniobacterales > Chthoniobacteraceae > DASZPK01. The sequence goes on from JBAVPB010000411.1 coordinate 7,957, forward strand.
ATCTTGTTCTTGCAAACAACGGTGCGACGGCCAGCGGCATTACTCTTTCGACGACGAACGTCAACAACGCCGGCACGATCACCAACTCGGGCACCGGTGCCGGTTCAACATTGATCAGCGGCGGTGTCGGCTCCAACGTGACCGGCATCACCGAGAGCAGCACCAGTTCGGCGCTGACCATCAGCACAACAGCTTTGACCGTGAACAGTGGCACCACGACCTTGACCAACAGCAATGCGAGCGGCAGCGCACTGCTGACGGTTTCCGGCGGCGTGATCGGCACGGGCAGCCTGGTGCTTAATAACAACAGCGCCATTGCCGGCGGTATCACCATCTCGACAACCTCGCTCAATAACACGGGCACGGTTACCAATTCGGGCAACGGCAACGGCACAACGGTGATCAGCGCAGTCATCGGCACCAGCAACACCGGTGTTATTCAGAACAGCGCCAGTTCGGAGTTGGTCTTGAACGGCGCGAATACTTTCACCCACGGCCTGACCATCCAGAGCGGCACCGTGCAGGCCGGAAACGCAGCAGGCGTGGGCAATGGCCTGGTGACGATCGGTGGCGCGGGCACAAATGGCACCCTCGATCTCAACGGTCAGAGCGAAACAATTGTCCAACTGGCAACAGCCGGCACGGCGGCCGGCCAGACCATAGGCAATAGCTCCGCCTCCACGGCTGCGACTTTGAACTACACCGGGGCGACCACTTCCAATTTTGGCGGGACGATTAAAAATGTGCTGGGTGCCGGCGGCAGCACCACCGCCGTCACCGTAAATAATGCCGCCGCAAATCTTACTCTCAGCGGTTCGAATGGTTATACCGGCGCGACAACCGTCAGCTCCGGCACGTTGAACCTTACCGGCACACTCAATGGCTCAAGCATCACGCTCGGCGCAGCGACATCTTTCTTCAATGAAAGTAGCGCAGGCCTCATTGCCGGCGCGGGTAATACATTCACGCTGACTAACGGCTTCGCCACCCTCTCGGGCAGTAATACCTACACGGGAAATACCACCGTCACCACCGGCACGCTGGACATCAATGGCACCCATGCGCTGGGATCCGGCGCGCTCATCATTAACGGAGGTGTGATCGACAATACAAGCGGCGGAGCGATCACGAACACCACGAACAATCCCATCACTATCGGTGGAGCTTTCGCATTCAGCACACCGGCTGGCACTGCCAATAACAGCTTGAATCTCGGAACGGGCGCGATCACCAACGCCGGCAGCCAGACGATCACCCTCAACGGAGTGAATACGACCCTGACACTGGGGGGCACAATGACCAATTCGGTGGGCGCCGCCCAGACGACTACTGTCAATGGCCCGAACGACACGCTGGTCCTTGGCGGCTATGCGCTCAGCACGGGAGCCACCGGCTTTGTGGATACGGTCAAAGGCTCTGGCAACGTGGTCATCACAGGCTCGGTCACGAATGGCAGCACGGGCGCCAGCGGTCTCACTTATGCCGGCACCGGTTCGTTGACGCTTGCAGGCAAAAGCGCCTACACCGGCGCGACGTCGGTTTCCGGCGGCACGCTCATCATTAGCGGCACCCTCGGCAACACGGCGGTCACGGTAAGCGGCGGCGCACTCCAATTGCAAAACGCGGGATCCATCGCGACATCCACACTGGCGGCCACCGGTGGCGCGATCCAGCTTCGCAACAATAGCAACACCACTTTCACGGACACCAGCACGACAATCAGCGCAAATACGGCGATAAGTGTCGATAACGCAGGCTCGGGCACGGGCAACACGCTTGCCCTCGGGAACATCGGCATGGGTGGCAACGGCCTTACTATCACCAATGGCGACAACTATAACCTGACAGTGGGAACAGTTACCGCCTCGGCTGGACCGACCTTTACGAATAACATGGCCAGCGGAACCTTTACGATAGGCGCTTTGACTCTCACGCCTGCGAGCACACAGACTGCCACGTTCAATGGCACCAGCACGACAGGCGTCACCAGTGTGGGTGCAATTACCCAGAATAGCGCCAACGCACTCGCGGTAACCCAGTCCGGGGTGGGTACGCTGGTGCTTGCCGGCGGCAATACTTACACCGGTGCGACGACTATCAATAGCGGCACGATGACCATCACCGGCACCCTGGGTAATACGGCAGTCACAGTAAATGCAGGCGCTCTCCAGTTGAACGGTGTTAATGCCATCAACCAGAACGCGCTGGTGGTGAATAACGCGGCCACCATCGTTACGGAGGGTGCTTCAAATGCCATCAGCGGCACGACGACGGTCACGGAAAACAACGGCTTGGTCACGCTTTCCCAAGGGAACAACTACACCGGCGCGACTACGCTTGCCGGCGGTATGATGATCATCACCGGCTCGTTGGGAAATACAGCTGTCTCGGTAACAAGCGGCACCCTCCAGTTGAACGGAGCCAACGCCATCAACCAGAATACATTGACTGTGACATTCAACGGAGGTTTCAACGGAAACGCAAATGTCATCGAGAATGCCACCAATGGCCTGGGTGGCACGGCGGCGCTCACACAGAACACAGGAAATATAACGCTTTCGCAGGCAAATAATTTTTCAGGCGCAACCACGCTCAGCGGGGGCAACCTGCAGTTGCAAAACGCAGGATCAATCGGGTCGTCTGCGTTGATACTCAATGGTGGCGTGCTTCAGCTTCGCAACAACAGCAACACAACCTTTGCGGACGCCAGTACGACGGTCAGCACAAGCTCGACGATTAACGTCGATAACGCAGGCTCGGGCACGGGCAACACGCTGGCCCTGGGAAATATCAGTATCGGTAGCAAAACGATCACGGTGACCAATGGTGATAACTATAACCTGACGGTGGGAACGGTTACCGCCTCGGCTGGACCGACCTTTACGAACAACATGACCAGCGGCACCTTTACAATAGGCGCCTTGGCCAGCACGGCTGCGAGTGGGCAGAATGCGACCTTCAGCGGCACGAGCGGGACGGCCTTCACGAGTGTGGGAAATATAAGCCAGAATGGCGCCAACGCATTAGGGATTTCCCAATCCGGGTCTGGCACGCTGGTCCTTACCGGTGGCGATACTTACACGGGTGCCACTTCAATCAACAGCGGCACGTTGATCATCACCGGCACCTTGGGCAATACGGCGGTCACAGTGAATGCAGGCGCGCTGCAATTGAACAGTGCCAATGCCATCAATCAGAATACGCTGACGGTGAATAACACTGCCAGCATTCTCACGGAAAATACTGCCAACGCCCTGGGCGGCACGGCGGCGCTCACCATTAACGGCGGCGCGACTGGTCTTCCTTCGGTTACTCTCACGCAGGCTAATAACTATACCGGTGCGACCACGGTGACCACGGGCTTGTTAACCCTTGGCGCAACGGGAGCGGTGAACGGGAGTTCGATCTTTGTCAATGGCGTAGCGGGTGTTCTGGCAGAAAGCGCGGCCAATGCATTCACAGGATCCGGCAGTTTCACAATCAGCAACGGGACTGCGATCCTCTCGCAAGCAAACAACTTCACCGGTGCAACGACTCTTACCGGAGGCATCCTCCAGTTGAGTTCCACCGGGGCGCTTGCCAGTTCCGCTCTTGCACTCAGCGGAGGCGTCTTACAGTTGCGTAGCGATACCCCCGGCACTTTTGCGACTGCGAGCTCAGCATTCAGCGGGGTTTCAACGATCAATGTCGATCAATTGACTGTAGCAGGGTCGAATAATCAGCTCAACCTGGGAGCAATTGGCACCTCGGGAACACTGAATATCACCGGTGGCGACGGCTACAGCCTGGGATTGGGAAATCTTATAGTGGCCGGCAACACAGTATTGAACCCGACCACGGCAAATGTGAACGTGTTGTCTGCTACCGATAGCTCACCCAACCAAACCCTGACGCTGGGGGGGACTTCGACTGGCAATACGATCGGGACGGTGAATATGCCCAATGTCGTGGCTTCCTCTGGGCTGGTAAAACAGGGGAGCAGTACATGGACGCTCACCGGGTCGAGTAATATCGGCACCGGTGCCACTACAGTCACGGGTGGCACGCTTGTGCTTAATTTCGGAGCAGCAGGCGCTCCCGTGAACAATATGATTGATCCGACTTCCACATTGTCGCTGGGCGGCGGCACGCTGAATATCACCGGGAGCAACGGAACTTCAAACAGCCAGACATTTGCCTCGGTCACACTCACGTCCGGCGCCTCGGCCCTCACGGCCACCCAGGGCGGAGCGACAAACCTTTCCGTTGCATTGGGTGCGATCATCCAGAATGTTGGTTCCACGATTGATTTTACATTACCAACCATAGGTTCCTTTACCACCACTACCACCAATGGGGCCGGCGGCATCCTGGGAAGTTGGGCCACGGTAAGCGGCACCACCTGGGCGGTTACTGGCGCCAGCGGGACAAACGCCATTACGGGTTTGACTTCCTACGTGTTGAGCAGCGTTGCCGGCAATACGGCGGCGAATTACTCGACCTTTGATATTGATGTCAATTCCAGCCAGAGCCCGGCGGGCGTGATTACGCCCAACAGCCTTCGGTTCAATACTCCGGCCGCCGAGACTCTCACGCTCGCAACGGGAACCAACGTGATCTCTTCCGGCGGCATTCTGGTGACTGGCAATGTAGGGGCCAATGTATCCACAATCACCGGCGGCACCCTTGAAGGATCCAGTGGCACCAGCGGAAACCTGACCATCATACAGAACAATACCGATCCTTCCGGCGGGCTGACGATTTCATCCGTTATCGCTAATAACGGGACTTTCGTCACGGGGCTGGTCAAGAGCGGGGCGGGCTTGTTGACGCTGGCCAATACCGCCAATACCTACACGGGCGCCACCTATCTCAATGGAGGCGTTACGAATATTTCCGCGGATGCCAGCCTGGGCGTTGCTCCTGTTTCCTTCACGGCCACGCAGTTGAATTTCAACGGCGGCACGTTGCAGTTCAACAGTGCATTCAATCTTGCCTCCAACCGTGGCATCACTCTGCTTGGAAATGGCGGCACGATTGACACCCAGGGCTTTTCCACCACGTATTCCGGCACTATTGCAGGCACCGGTCCACTCTCGAAAGCCGGCAGCGGTCTTTTGACCCTGTCCAGCTCAAATACGTTTACAGGGGGATTGATCATCACGAACGGCACGGTAAGCGGCAATACGAACACTGCCGCATTTGGCAAGGGCACCATCACGCTGGGCGTTTCGGGCGGAAGCAGCCCGGCTACACTGGATGCAGGCTCTTCGACAACATTTTCCAATGCGATCATTGCGGCTGCGGGCGACAGCGGCACGTTGAGTATTACCAGCAGCGGCGGCGCACCCGCAATCTTCAGCGGGCCATTTACCCTGAATGGCACCCTGAATCTCACTCCCGCTTCCGGGGAAAGCATCACCTTGAGCGGTGTAGTTTCGGGAAGTGCCGGCCTGGTCATCAATGGGACAAACGCAGTTGTAACCCTCAACGGCGCCAATACATACACTGGAAATACTACCGTGACTTCAGGCGCCACTTTGAAGTTTAGCGGCGCCAGCACGGGGCTTGCCGGCGGCGCCATAGCCACCGGCCCGGCTGGTGTGGGCACGCTGGTGCTTAACAGTGGCGCGATTCTCGATTCCGGCGCTGGGGTGACTCTGGCCAACAATCTTTCCCTGGGAGCAAACCTCACTTTCCTGAACAGCGCCGGTTTCATAGCGTTCAATACCGGTGGAGTAATTGCGGCCACACCTTATACGGCTGCGGCTGGATCTGTTTATACTGTGGCCACAGGCTTCACGTCTTTTAACCAGAATATTAGTTTTTCGCCCGTCACTTTGGGCGGAGTGGCATTGACGCTAAACGGCAATGGCACTCTTGTCTTGACCGGCTCGACCAATGATTTTGGCGGAGGTTCCGTGACAATAAATGCCGGCACCCTGCAACTTGGATCTCAAAACAATGCGAATGCTGAAGTCGCGAATCCCAACACGACAAGTACGAACGTGACTAACTTCCTCATCAACAGCGGAGGCACATTGATCGGTGCCTACGCCAACGCTCTTCCTACTTTCGGAACTGCAACGATTACAATCAATGGGGGTGCCTTTGAAACAGAGTCAAATAGTGGGGTGACTTATTCCAACGCATTTTTCGTTACTGGCACTTCCACAACTTCTGTCTTTGGTGGGATAGGGGGCGGGGCGGGCGGAAACTTTTCCCATCCCACCTTTAGCGGCCCTGTGACTATTTCCGCGCCTGCCTTGACTTTCACCAATTCACTCGGCGGCAACTCCACTGCCATTTTCACGGGCACTACGACATTGCAGAACAATGTGACGATCAATGCCTCCGCTCCCACGGGCACCACCCTGTCCATAGAGCTTGCAGGGGGGATTATTGATGACTCCGGTACTTCCGGCCTCGCAAGATCCTTGACGTTTACCGGAACCGGAGCCCCGGGTGCGGGGTCGGTTCAAGCTCCCATTGTGATTGGTGTTTCCACTTATACGGGATCGACCTCCATTATAGAAGGGGCTTATGTGGCGATAGCAGCCGCAAACGCATTGCCTGATACTGCTGTATTCATCGATAGCACCAGTTCTTTGCATTTGGATGGGCGCCCTTTCAGTAACAATACGTTGAATCAAAGAATATTGGGCTTGAACGGATCCGGCAGTGTTACCGTTAATGATAGCGGCATGAACAGTGGGCTGAATAATACGCTTACATTTGATGATACGAATGCCGCTGACACTTACACATTCTCAGGCTCGATTTCCGACAATCTGTCCAATACTGATTTTCTCGCCATTTTGAAGACAGGAGCGAGCACGCAGATATTGAGCGGCTCGGATAGTTACCATGGCACCACGACGATCGGTGGCGGCGTGTTGCAGGCAAACGACGGAGTGGGCCTGCCGACGCTGAGCCGGCTGATCTTCGGCACGGGGACGAACACAGGCGGTGTGCTGCAAAGCAACGGCCTGTTTACGCGCACCCTTGGCTCCGGAACCACGGGAGGCGTCGCCAATGTGATGTGGACGGGGACATCGAACGGCGGCTTTGCGGCAAAGGGCGGCGCATTGACAGTGGCGCTGGGAGGCACGGCATCGCCGACGAATCTCACCTGGGGAACCACAGCCGGGTTCATTGCGAGCGGGCAGACATTGTTG
>JBAVPB010000412.1:0-27393 GCA_049692655.1 Chthoniobacteraceae bacterium
CCCGTGCGGCCACATCAGTTTAGCAACCGTTCTTTGTCGCTCATTAAGCCTGCGCCAGAAGAATTTCTCCAAAAAGGTCTCCGGCCCCGGAAAAGTCCCCCAGTCTTCCTCTTCCAGTTGCGCGCGCGCCTCACCCCTCGGGGTGGTGGGCGGCTGATTCGCCACCTCCTCCTCATATCCGCCTTCCTCTTCGACCGCCCCCACTAGGGTGGCACGCTCATCTGAGGTATCGGCATCCTCTTCCCTGCGAATCATTTTTCTTTCCAGAGCGGCAGCTAGGAACCGAATCGGCAACGTTCCGGCAACCAGCGCCAAAGTTCCCAGTAAAAGCCCGTACCATTGCGGAATGCCGGCTCTTAGAAAATGGTAAAACCAGCCGGCTGGCACCCACCACGCAAGCAACGCCGCCCACTTTGTGACCCCCGCGATAAGTGCGACCGGCATCTCTTTGGCAGTAAAAGCAAACAGGCCTCCCGCTACTGAAACCAATGTAAAAAGCCTTTTCGGGTTCAATGAAGGAAACACTAGCGCCAAGGCGGGCGGGATCATCGTCATCCACGCTGCATATGCCAGCGCTCCCGGAACTGCAGCCCACGCTGCATGCAGGGAAATGAGCTTTAAAGCCCCAAAGAGGCTGATGAGCGCAACAGCGTCCACAACATTCCACAGTGACGAAAGCAGATAGATTCTGAATCGTATTGCCCAGATGTGCTCCGCCGAAATGGGATAGAGGGATAAAAAAGCAGGGGGCGGCGCCGAATCCATCGCTACCCTGTTCCAACGAAGCAGAAGTCCCCCCAAGCCAAGCATACCTATCAATGTGTATGCAATATTTGTGGGCGATGTCACGCAGATGACTCCGGCCCCGAAAGGAAAAATCAGCCGTATCGCCGCCTGAAACAGACGAAGAATTACAGGCCTCGGATTATGCCTGATCTTGACGCGAAGCGCCTTCCCGCGCTGCCGCGCCAGCTTGTTCAGAGACCTTGTCGTTGCCCGCTTTTCAAACATGCAAAAGCCTTATTCGGTGAGGTTGCTGAAGATTGCGTCGAGGCCGGCGTTCCCCGCCATTTCCCGCTTGAGCTGGTCAATGGGCGCAAAAGCCTTCACCTCCGCCTCGTGCAGCACCAGTACATGCGTGGCCACCTGTTCCACCGCCGCGATGATTTGCGATGAGAAAAGCACGGTCGCCCCACCCGCAGCCGCCCGGATCGCTTCCTCACGGAAAACTTTCAATCCGCGCGGGTCCATGCCGGAGGCAAATGGCTCATCCAGCATCCAGAGTTCCGGCTGCACCGCGATCATCCCCGCAAGCGCGGCCTTGTACATCTGCCCGCGTGAGAGAGTACCCAGCGGCGAGGTGATCATGGGCAGCAGGTCGAGTCGTTCCAGCAGACCGGTCACGCGCACCCGGGTTTCCGGCGTATCCCTGCCATACAACTCCAGCATCATCGCAATATGGGAAATCACCGTGGCTCCCGCAAAAAAGAACGGAAAATCCGGCAGCAGATGAAACCGTTTCCGGAGATCAATCTTCCGGCGTTGCAGCAGGACATCATCATAATAAACCGAGCCCGAAGTGGGCACCAGCAACCCCGCCATGATCTGTAGCAGCGTGCTTTTTCCCGCCCCATTCACTCCGAGGATGGCTACAATCTGCCCCGGTCCAAAATCCAGATGCAGATGGCTCAGCGCCCGCTTTCGCCCAAAAACCTTCGTGACATTCGCCAGTTGTATTTCCATAAAAAATTGCCGGGGGATGGATAAAGAAAATCGGCTGCAAGCCGGAGATTGCCCTGTGCCTGCCGATTTGCAATTTGATTCAGCCGCAAAAAGGAAACTTTGTGTTTTCCCTGAAAGGTGATACCGATTTTCCACTCGCAATTTCTTTCATCCCTTCGCGCTCTTGGCGTCCTTTGCCGTTACCATTTCTGAAAATCTGTGTAAATCTGTGAAATCTGTGGACAACTTCATCTTAATGACTGATCACGGATTACTGATTACTAAATCCTCTCAATGAAACAGTACGATTTCATCATCATCGGGAGCGGCATCGCCGGCCTGAGCTTCGCCCGCAAGGCCGCACAGCACGGCACCGTCGCCATCATCACCAAGGGCGCACGCGCCGAATCGAACACCTCCTACGCCCAGGGCGGCGTCGCCTGCGTCACCAGCGTTGAGGATTCCTTCGACCTCCACGTCCAGGATACCCTCACCGCTGGCGCCGGCCTCTGCGACGAGCACATCGTCCGCACCATCGTGACCGAGGGCCCCGACCGCATCCGCGAGCTCATCAATCTCGGCGTCCACTTCGACGAACGCGAACTCGTCGATGGCGAAAAGGAACTCGACCTCGGCCGCGAGGGCGGCCACTCCAAGCGCCGCGTGCTCCACTCCCGCGACGTCACCGGCCGCGAAATCGAGCAGGCCATGCTCCGCGCCGTGGAGGAAACCCCGAATATCGACCTGCTGGAAAACCACATGGCCGTCGATCTCATCACCTCCGGCAAGCTCGGCTTCGCCACCGAGGACCGCTGCCTCGGCGTGTACGTGCTCGAAGAAAAATCCGGCGCTGTGCTCACCCTCCGCACCGACCGCCTCATCCTCGCCACAGGCGGCTGCGGCAAGGTTTACCTCTACACCACCAACCCGAACGTCGCCACCGGCGACGGCGTGGCCATGGCGTGGCGCGCCGGAGCATCCATTGCGAATATGGAGTTCATCCAGTTCCACCCCACCTGCCTCTTCCACCCCGAGGCCCGTTCTTTCCTGATCAGCGAAGCCGTCCGCGGCGAAGGCGCAAAACTCGTCGATGCCAAGGGCCGCGAGTTCATGCGAAAATATCACCCGCTCGGCGCGCTCGCCCCTCGCGACATCGTCGCCCGCGCCATCGATGCCGAAATGAAACGCACCGGCGAGAAATGCGTCTATCTCGACATCAGCTACAAACCCGAGGAATTCATCCGCGAGCGTTTCCCGAATATTTACCGCACCTGCCTCGCGTACGATATCGACATCACCTCCGACCCGATCCCAGTCGTCCCCGCCGCCCATTACCAGTGCGGCGGCGTCCTCACCGATGAAAACGGCGCCTCCAGCATGCGCGGCCTCTACGCCATCGGCGAAGTCGCCTGCACCGGCCTGCACGGTGCAAACCGCCTCGCCAGCAACTCACTCCTCGAAGCCGTCGTCATGGCCCACCGCGCCTACGGCCACGTCCTCCGCGAGGAACCCATCGCAAACCCCAACTCCCTCAAGATCGACCTCCCCGAGTGGACCAGCGGCGACGCAGCCGACGTGGACGAACTCGTCGTCATCTACCACAACTGGGACGAAATCCGCCGCCTCATGTGGGATTACGTCGGCATCGTCCGCACCGACAAACGCCTCCAGCGCGCCAGCACCCGCCTGAGAAATCTCCACCGCGAGATCCACGACTTCTACTGGAACTTCAAGATCACCACCGACCTCCTTGAGCTCCGCAACCTAGCCACCGTCGCCGCCCTCATCGTCGATTCCGCATTATTGCGCAAGGAAAGCCGCGGCCTCCACTACACCCTCGATTACCCCGGCCTCGACGACCACCACTACCTCAAAAACACCATCCTCCACCGTTTTTGAGGAGGTCCTCCGCATACCCTCGTCCCTCATCCTCCCAGCCTCGTTCCAAAAACTCCAACGCCGCCCAAGGCATCACCGCGCACACCAACAAACAGCGGTCGCCTGGAGGGACATGCTCTGTCATGTCCCAGTCCGCGATAGCTTCTTCGGACCAATAATCCATCCACAGACCGCCTCGTTCCAAAACTCCGATTTTGGAACGCACTTGCTCTCGAAACTCCTGTTTCCCCCTCCCCTCCGCGCTCTCCGCGCCTCCGCGTGAAACCGCTTCTCCCACGCGACTCCCGCCCCTACCCATTCAAAAGAATAATCATCACCGACCCCGCAATCATAACCCCCGCCCCCACCAGCTTCTTCACCAGACGCCCCTCCTGAAAAACCCGGTGCCCCAGCACCACACTCAAAAGAATCGAAAGCTGAAACAACGACAACGCATACCCCACCGCCATGTGTTTCAGCACATGGTTCGTGCTCATCTGCATCACCCCCATGCACGCCGCCAGCCACAGATATTTCTCCACATCCTTCCCGGCGATCCGTCCAAAACAACCCCTCGCATTCTTCCAATCCGTAAACAACAACCCAAACGAAAAAACCGCACCAAACCCGCACCAGCTCACAAACGCCGTACCCGGCGACGAATACAAAATAGCCCCTTTCACAAACACCGCCTCGATCGCCGTAAAAATCATCGCCCAGATCCGGAATTTGATGTCCCGTCGCCTGAAAATCCCCCACGAAACCCTCTCCTCCCCTGCATCCAAAACAAGATAGCTCCCGCCAATAATCACCAGCACACCGGCCACACCCCACACATTCGGAATCTCCCGGAGAAAAAAGACGCCGATAATCATCGCCACCACCGCCTTGTAGGAATTAATCGGTCCCAGCACCGAAAGCTCCCCGCCTTGCAGCGCCTTCACCAGAAACCCATTCCCGATCGCCCCCACAATCCCACCCGCAACCGCACACCCCCAGAACCCCGGCGCAAGCTCACCCCATCGCACCCTCGAAAAAACCACGCACCCAATACTCAGCAAAAAATAAGTGACGAAATTCACCACCAAAGGCGTATTCCCCCTGGAAGTCAGTTGCTTCTGAAAAACATTCCCCACCGGATTCGAAACAACCCGCAGCAACACCGCAGCAATAATAAGTACGATTTCCGGCATCATCTGGAGTGTGTCATGAATTTTTCGAGGGACATAAGCCAGCATTGCGCGCCCGCCTCGTTACCAAACTCTGTTTGGTAACGCACTGATCCCGGAAACTCTGTTTCCCTGCCCGCACCACCAGTCATCGCCCGCCCTCCACCGTCATTCGTCATTCTCCCCACACCGCACCAGCGCATACATCTTCGCATCATGCGCCACCCCATGGATGCAAATCCGCTGCCGCTGAACCCCCTCATAAACCGCCCCCACCGACTCCGCCACCCGCTGGCTCGCCACATTCTCCGCAGCCACCACGATCTCCAGACGGTTCAGCCCGATCTCATTCAACCCGATCTCCTTGAGCAACAGCACCGCCTGCCGCGCCGCCCCGAGCCTCAGCTTCGAAGCCCGCACCCAGTAACCCAGATTGCACACCCGATCCATCCGGTTGATCTGGTTCAACCCGCACGACCCTGCAACCGCCCCATCCTCCCGGTCGATGATCACAAACTCGTAAGCCGCCCCATCATCCCAGGCCGGGATCGCAAACCGCACCCACTCCTTCACATCCGACAGACTGTAACCCTCCGTCATCCACGACATCCACTCCCCCACATGCCCCCGCGACTCCTCCGCCGCCGCAAAAATATGCGGAACATCCACCTCCGCATAAGGCCGAATCGCGAACCGGAACCCCTCTTTCTGAAAAAGCCTGCGCGTGATCATTGTTTTAACGTCCGTAAATACTATGCGCCCCTACATCCAACGTCGTCACCCATGGGCCGTCGATGCGGAAAATCGCCCGCAAATCGCCTTCAATCACCACGCTATAAATGGTGTGCTTCGCTCGTGCGGAAAGCGAGTGAATTTCATGCGTACCCAACGAGGGATGAAATGGATTGGTTTTGAAAATACCCCAAGTCCGCCGGACAGACTCTTTCTGCGAGTCGTTTAAGCGATAGAAATTCTTCCAGAATCTCTCAACAGTCCGAAACTGATAATTCACTGGCCTGGCGGTGTTTCGTTCAGGGCAGTTTCCATCGAAACAAAACGCCCATTTGCAAAGTCATCAAGCGCCTCCAGAAAGTCAGCGGGAATTTCATCTGTTCCGAGCTGTTTAACGGATTTAAACAATTTTTCACGTTCCGAAGGCGGCAACGCTTTAATTTCGTCCAAAATTTGCTCCGCTGTCATCACTCGAACCAATACCCTGATACTTGCCTGTTTGCAAGCTGTCAGACCTCCTCCCTGCAGCACGTCGTTCGTATCTCGATTTTGCTCAACATTCATTCCCGGAACGGCTATTCTACAGAACGTTGTTTCACAAGTCCGCACGTTTCTCTTACCCCCTTAAAAACCCCATGAACAGCATCCACCTCACAGGCTTCGCCGACGAAGCCGGCGTCTCCCTCGAAACCCAGATCAAAGCCACCAAGGAACTCGGCTGGACAAACATCGAAATGCGCAACGTCCAGGCTGGCGACTTCCCCGCCGCAAACCTTCACGACATCCCCGACGCCGCATTCGAGCTTGTCGTGGAAAAACTCGCTGCCGAGAGCATCACCATCAACAGCTTCGGCTCCGCCATCGCAAACGGCGCGAAAAAAATCGAGGACCCTTTCGAGACCACGCGCGCCGAGGCCCGCCGCGCCATCCCCCGCATGCAGCGCCTCGGCACGAAGCTCATCCGCATCATGAGCTACCCCATCCGCAAGGACACCGACGACCAGATGGAGCCGGAACGCTTCCGCCGCCTGAGGGAATTGCAACAAATGTTCAGCGACGCCGGCCTCACGCTCGTCCACGAAAACTGCGGCAATTACGGCGGCATGAGCTGGAGCCACACACTGAAGCTCCTCGAAAACGTCCCCGGCCTGAAACTCGTTTACGACACCGGCAACCCCGTCCACGACGACGACTATTCCCGCCCCGAACCGCGCCCCAAGCAATCCTCCTGGGAATTCTATTCCCACGTAAAGGAACACATCGCCTACATCCATGTAAAAGACGGCATCTTCGACACCGGCAACAACAAGCTTCAATGGTGCTTCCCCGGCGAAGGCCAGGGCGACGTAAAACGCATCCTTACCGACATCATCGCAAGTGGCTACACTGGAGGAATTTCCATCGAACCCCACATGGGCCCCGCCCTCCCCGACACCACCCTGAGTCGCGAGCAAAACTGCTATCAAACCTACATCGAATACGGCCGCCGCCTCGAAAAACTCATCGCCAGCCTCACCTGACACCTGCCAGGGTTAATCAACCTTTGCCAACCCTTACCAACCGTCAGCTATCCCGCATCCCTGCCGAAACCTACCCCGCCCAAGCCTGCGTTTCCGTCACCACCGTTTTCCCTTCCCGTGCCGATTCATGGATCGCAATATCCAGATACCGGTCCTGGCAAGCCTCCGCCAGCGGGTAAAATTCCACCCCGCCCCGCGCATACTCCGCCATCCTCAATAGACAATCCGCGATGGCAATCTCATCATCAAACAACGACGCCGGCGCCACCGGATTCCGGTAAACCCACTCGTCGCCCACCTGGATTCCCTTGAGGTAATGCCCCTCGAGATTCCCATGTTCCCCAGCGCTGTGCCGGATGAAATCCAGCCGGATCGGCGTGAGAAAATCCTTCAGGTAAACCGCAGAGTCATTCACCATCTCCCCCCTCTCTCCCCTCACCAGAATACGCGGATCGCGGATGCTCGCAAAGTACTGGTCCCCCGTAAAATCAAACACCCCCAGCCGGTCTCCGAAGTCCAGCCACGCCATCACCTGCTCGGATTGCACAGTCTCCTCCCTCGCCGGCAGCCCGCCCCGGCCCGCCCCCTTCACGATGGACGATTTAAAAGCCGTGGCCGTGATCTTCGCGTTCTCAAACCCGATGCCAAGCAGCCTCCGGATCAAGCTCACCCCATGGTATCCATGCGCCACCGACACCTGCGCCTGCGTCGCCCGCCCGATCTTCCCGCTCCTTACAAAAGCCAGCCGCGCCGCATGGTGCGGCTGTAGAAAATACTGCTCCGCCACCTGGATCTTCGCCCCTTTCCCCACGAGCGCGCAAAGCTCCGCCATCTCCTCCACGGAAGAGGCCGGCGGCGTCTCCGAAAGCACAGGTATCCCGAGCTCAGCCAGCCGTTTCAGCATCCCGGGATTCACCTCCCACGGCACGCTCGTCACCACAAACAGCGGTTTCGTGGACTGCACCAGTTCATCCACGGAATTATAAAGCACCACCCCAAACCGGTTTGCCACGATCGCAGCCTTCTCCGGCGTCCGTCCCACCAGTCCCGTGACCCGAAAAAGATCCGGACACGCTTTCGCGATGCGAAGATAAAACTCCGTCCGCCATCCCACGCCCACAATCCCGAAGTTGATCATAAGACCCATGTCCTATAAGTCCGGGACTCACTTGTCATCCTCATTTTCTAAAATAGCGGTCTCCCTCCCACTTCCCATCTCGATGCCTCATTCAAACGGCACGTTTGATGCTCCTAACATCTTGATAATTTGTTAAACTCAGTACTTAACCATGCTACACAAGACCCAACCAGACGTTTTTATGTAAAGATTCCCCCAGATAATACAAAAAGCGGTCATAAAATAAAAATCAGCTTTACGTATCCCCCATATTCATCTATAAATGAAACCCAACCCAAATATGAGCACCAGACTCCTCCCAACTCTTTTTGGATTCGTGGCCGTTTTCGCTACCGTCTCCTCCTCCTTTTCCCAGTCGCCTTACCAGAGTAGTTCCGACTTCGCAAAGTATGCCATGAAGCTGCGCGAAAGCGCCCTGCTGAAGATCGAACCCCAGGTTTTCATACCCACCACAGGCCGCAGTGTGGTCTTTGGTCGCTACCCTTGGAAGATGAACATCGTCACCACTGTCTTCTGGGTCGGCGAGAGCGCCGCTGGAAACAACCCGGTGCCAAACTACAAAAGCTCATGGGACGCCTCATGGGAATCCAACTACGGTGGCTTCGACAATCCCAATCCGGGTGCCCGCCGCAACTACATCCCTGTCGCCTTCACTCCGCGCCAGAATCCCTTCTACTTCGCCCTGCCTTATAATGACGTCACCCACGGCAATACCAAGCCGGAGGCATACCAGGTCATCCCATGGTTCAAGGACACCTTTGAGAGACCCGGCAAATCTGTCTGCCAGAACCGCTGGATCGCCATCCGCGGCCACAATGGCAAGGTCTGCTACGCCCAGTGGGCCGATTGCGGTCCCTTCCGCACGGATCACTGGGAATACGTTTTCGGCAAGGAAACTCCAAAATGGAACATCAACGGCGGAGCTGGCCTCGACGTCTCCCCTGCCGTCCGCGACTATATCGGCTTTGGCACGAAGGATGTCACCGACTGGAAATTTGTGGAAGCCCGCGACGTCCCTCCCGGCCCATGGTCACGCTATGGCGATAACAACGATTTCGTCATCAACGCCCGCAAAAGCACTGAGCGCATGGCCAAGGAATCCGACGACACCCCCCGCGTGATCACGCGCTAGTCCGCTTCAGGCGATCCGCCTCAAGAAACCGCGCCATTTCCCGGTTTCATTATCGACAATCGGCCGGCTTTATTTTTACATCGCCAGCCTTATGCACCGCGGCTTGTTCATCACATTCGAAGGCTCCGAAGGCTGCGGAAAATCCACCCAGATCCTGCGCCTCACCACCCGTCTCCAGGGCCTTCAGGTTCCATTCATGGTCACCCGCGAGCCCGGCGGCACTCCCATCGGCGAAGATATCCGCCATCTCTTGCAATTCTCAAAAGCCGGCTACGCCATGAAGCCCGAGACAGAACTCCTCCTCTTCACCGCCAGCCGCGCCCAACTCGTGCGTGAGATCATCGAGCCCGCCCTCTCCGCCGGCACCACCGTCGTGGCCGATCGCTTTCTCGATTCCACCACCGTCTATCAAGGTGTCGCGCGCAAGATCGGGGCCGACTCCGTAAAATTCATCAACGACTTCGCCGTAGGCGCCACCCTCCCCGATATCACCTTCGTCCTCGATCTCGATTTGCAAACCGCCAATGAGCGCCTGAAAAACCGCCCGCTCCCGCCCGCCGGAATCGACCGCATGGAACAGCAACCCCCCGAATTCTACGAGGCCGTCCGCGCCGGCTACCTGAAACTCGCCGCCGCCACACCCGGTCGCGTCCGCCTTATCGACGCCTCAAAATCCCCCGCCGAAATCGAAGCCGACATCTGGTCCCACCTTGCCGACAAGCTAAAGCCCACAAAGTGATCCGCAGGATCACGATCTCCCCCTTCATACTTTAGCCTTCATACTTCATACTTCTCTTCCATGGCCTTCACCAAAACCGTCGCCCTCGATTTTCTAAAGCGCGCCCACGAGCAGCAGCGCCTCGCGCATGCCTATCTCATCTGCGGCCCGCAAGGCAGCGGCAAGCGCGATCTCGTCGCGCAGCTCGCTTCCCTCGTGACAAATTCCACCAACCCCGGCTCCCTCCCCTCCACCATCCTCCAGCATCCCGATGTCCACATCGCCGAACCGGAATCCAAATCCCGCCGCATCGTGATCGACCAAGTCCGCGCCCTCGAAAAAGAACTCCAGATGCGCTCCTCGCTCGGTGGAAAAAAAATCGGCATCCTCTTCGAGGCCGACCGCCTCAAGGTGGAAGCCTCAAACGCCTTTCTCAAAACCCTCGAGGAGCCGCCCAATAACTCTCTCCTCCTCCTCACCACAGCGCAGCCCGAGGCGCTGCCGGATACCATCATCTCCCGCTGCATTTCCGTCACCCTCTCGTCCACCGGAAAAATCGCCCCCACTCCCACCGAGCAGCAACTCCTCGAAATCCTCCGCGATTTTTTCACCAGGGAAACAAAAGGCATCGCCCCCTCCTTCGGCCTCGTCCGCCAGTTCACCCAGGTTCTCGCCGGGGCGAAACAAACCATCCAGGCCGCGCTCGACGAAGTGCAGGAAGGCGAGCAGGACCGCTACGCAAAGACCACCGATGGCGAATGGCTCAAGGATCGCGAGGAGCACTTCAAGGCCCTTGCCGAGTCCCGTTACGTCCAGGAGCGCTCCCTTCTCGTCGCCACCCTGTTGAATTGGTGGGCCGATGTCCTCCGCCATCAGCACCAGCCGCAAGCCCCGCAACTCGAATATCCCGACTTCGCCGCCGATACCGCCCGCCTCGCCGCGAAGCTCACCACCGCGCAAGTCCTGAAAAAAATCACCGCGATCGAGGAGCTTCGCGAAAACCTCGACCGCAATGTCGTCGAGCTGCTCTCCATCGAAGTTGCATTCCTGAAAACATTTTCCTGAGTCATGATGTTCCTTGCTGATGATAGTTCCGCAACCATCGCGGGGGAAATAGTCGGATACCTGCTCTGGGTGGGAGGGCTCGGTTACGGCATTATCGAAAGCGTCAGGACCTCCCGCAGGGAAAGTGCAAATACCCCATGCGTTTTCTCCCTCATGTTTGCATACATCGGGATACTCGTTCTGGTTTTTGCCACCCCTCTTTCAAAACAAATCCCCGGCGTCCCCTACGCCCGTATGGTCATAGCAGGCGCGGGCGTTGCGATCATACTCACGGCGGGAGTCCTGGCGATTGTGGGCCTCGTGGAATATTCCAGGCGCCGTCGTCGCTACAGCAAGGGGAAGACCCGCGCGATCATCACTCTCATCCTTTGCGCTCCCATCGTGGGGCTCTTCTGCATCGGCGTGGTAAAAGGCATCCTGATGCGCCCGCAGGCGCAGACCGGCGAACCGATCGCCCCGATGGTTTATGAAGACCTGAATTTCAAATTTGCGCCGCCTCGCCCGTGGATGCCCTACGAAACCAAAAAGATCATCGCCTCCGCGACCTTCGGTGTCCGCCGCAGCCTTCCCGAGGTCTATTTCATCGTCATCGCGGAGAAGCCCGGCATGGAATCCCCGCTCACACTCGATTCCTACGTCGAGACCGCAAAATCTACTCTGAACAGCGCCGCGAAATCCGCCAGGTTCATCTCCGACACCCGCACCACAAAGGACGGCATGCCTGCCGCCATCTTCGAGACGGAGGCGGATCTCGATAATCTGTCCCTCTACTACGTCCACCGCATGATCATTCACAACGGCTACGCCTACCAGTTGATCACCTGGGGGGATAACCGCAATCGCGATACCATCCGCAGCGAGGCCGAATCTCTCGCCTCCGATTTCCAGCTGCTCCATCCGGAGAAGGAATTTCACACCCCAGGCTCGCAGGCGGAGACAAAATTTAAATCCGCAAACTTCGGTTACTCCGTCGATCTCACCGCCACGCAATGGAACAGAAAATGGACGAACATCAACCGTGACGCCCCCTCTGCGGAGTATGGGGTCATGCGGCAGCCCACCGGGGTCTTCATGGTCCTGCCGGCAAGCCTCGGGGGCGAGGATCCCGGCATGGAAATCCTGAAAAAAGCGCTTCTGGGCAGGCTGCAATTCACTTATCCCGGCGACGAGATCACCAGCACCCGCTCCCAGAATCGCGACGGCGTCCAGATGGAGGATTTCTCGGCGGACAGGACTGCGGATGGCCTCGACCTCCGCTACCACCTGCGCGTGGCGAAAGGCCATGGCTTTGCATGGCTGCTGGCCGCATGGTTCGACCGCAAAAAAGAAACGCACGACGAGATTCTCGACCAGGCGCTGGACAGCGTCACTTTCACCGCCGCGCCCCAGCCCGATCCGAAGACTTTCACCAAGAAGGAAAACCTCGCCCATGGCCTGGTATGCAACGACATCGGGCTCGCCTATTTCAAGGCAAAGCAATTTGAGCAAAGCCTGGTCTGGTTCAAGAAAGCAGTCGGCTTCAACATGGAGAGCAAGGTCTTCGTTTCCAATGCGCTCGACGCCTACGATCAACTCCAGCAACCGCACGAGGGCCTAGCCTTTCTGGAGCAGCATTTGAATGTCCTCACCGGCAACCAGCCTCTCCAGGCAAACCGCGCCTATCTGCAAGGCGAGTGCGGCGACAAGGATGGCGCCATAAAAAACTACGCGGCGTTGTTCGATGCCGGTTACCGCAGCGACGATTATTTTACAAATTACGTGCGCCTCCTCTCCGCGCAGAACCAGCGCGACACCGCCCTCACCGAAATCGAAAAATACCTCGCCCACTCCGACTCGCTTCAGATCCGCATTCTTGAGGCTTCCATCTACCGCGCCCAGGGCAGGTTCGACGACGCAATCAATCTCCTGCAGAAGGAGCAGAAAAAACTCTCCTCCGATACCGAGGTCGCCTACGCGCTCATTGAATCCTTCTACGCAGCCGGGAAATTCACGGAGTCCATCGAGCAATGCGACAAGCTGATCGCCGACGGCTACGACTCGGCTTACGCAAATTATCTCAAGGGCCGCAGCCAGTACGCCCTGAAGTGGTACCGCGAATCTAAACAGTCATTCGAGGCCGCCCTCAAAAAAGAACCCTCCAACACGAACGTAAAAGCCTACCTCGACCAGGTCTCCGGAATGCTGGGCGAAGGCAGCAACACCGATCTCAAAACCCCGATCGATCCCGTGCCTCTCCCAAAGGAACTGGCCGAGGCGCCTCCCGCCGATGGCGGCAAGCAGGCAACCGATGGCTACGGCGCATATTACGTGACAAGCGCCACCGCGATCTCCTTTGAGAAAAAGAAGGAGTTCAAGACCACGGAGTATCGCACCATCAAGGTCCTCGACAGCAATGGTGTGACAAAGTTCAGCAGCCTCGAATTTCCCTACGATCCCCTCTCTGAGGAAGTTTTTGTCAATTCGCTCATCATCCAGGATGCCGCGGGCAAGACAGTCTCGACCGGCAAAGTGGATGATTACTACACCATCGACGACACCTCCAGCGGGCTCGCCACGCAGAAGAAAACGCTCCACGTTCCGGTCCCCGGCCTGCAACCCGGCTACTCCGTCGAGTTTGTTTTCACCCGCCGCAATATCATCGGCAAAAACGACGATCTCGATTTCACGGCCCACACCTTCTCCAAGCAGGCCCCCGCCCTGCGCAGCATCCTCTACGTGCAGGGCGACCTCGCCGCGATCAAATGGCGGGCCACTCCCGGCATCGTGGAGAAAAAGACGGATGGCGCGATTAGCTGGACCATCAAAAATCCCCCAGTCTGGCGCTGGGAACCGTACCAGCAACCCGCGGATACCTACATGCCCATGGTCTGGATCGGCGACGCCTCCGAGACATGGGATGCGGAGGTGAAGCAATATGCATCCTCCATCCACGACCGCATGGTGTCGGATTCCGCTCTTCATGATGTCGCCCTCCAGACGACTTCCGGCATCCAGGGCAATCTCGACAAAGCCGCGGCCCTTGCCCGGTTTGTGCAGAAGGATCTTACCTACAAGGGCATCGAATTTGGCCGCCGCGCCTGCATCCCTCAAAAGGCCGGCGTGACGCTGGGAAACAAATACGGCGATTGCAAGGACCACGCGCTCCTGCTCCAGCAATTGCTCGTGGCAGCCGGCATTCCGGCCAACCTGGTGTTGATCAATACCGTGGGCACCGTGCAGAAGCAGCTCCCCTCCCTCGATCAGTTCAATCACATGATCGTCTTCGCCCCCACCCTCGGCGGCGGCAAATTTTTTGACACCACCGACAAGGATTCCGATCCCACCATCCCCGTCCCGTACGGGCTGGCAGGCAAGGACGCCCTCATCATCGACGAAAAGGAACCCCGCTTCATCCGCATCTCCGATTATCCCGCAGGCAGCAGCACGCTCACATTGAAGCGCACCGTCGAGATCATCGACCAGTCGGATGCCTCGGTAAAAGAGACGCTCACCTCCACCGGTTACGCCGCGGCGCTCCTGCGCTCTTCACTCAAGCTGGCCGACCCCGCAAATCGCAAGACCTACATCCAGCAGCAGATGTGGAGCAACAAAAGCACCGCTGACATCAAGGATTTCTCCGTTGAAAATATCGATGATAACAACGCCCCGCTCGTTTTAAAGATGACCTACGTGATGCGGCAGAACTTCCGTGCCGTCGGGCATCAGCTCATCGGCCAGGTCCCCGCTCCCTGGGAACGCTTCTTCATCTCCGCGGAGTCCATGGATGACAGGCAATCCCCGTTTCGCCTGAATTTCCCCTTGAAGATTTCCGCCAATGTCGCGCTCACGATCCCGGCAGGCTACGAGGACAACGAGGCCCGCCCATCGGACCCCAAATCGACCTCCTCCTACGCCGTCTGCAAAGTCACCCCGCAAACCATCCCCGGCGAACTCGCATACAACTGTGAATTCCAGCAATCCACCGGCATCTTTCCCGCCACCGACTACTCCTCTTTCCAAAAAGCAATGACCCTCACCATGGACACCATGGAGCAAAACGTCCTTCTGAAAAAACAATCGAAGTAAAATACCGTTTGAACTTCGGGCTTCGTCATCCGTCATTCGAGCTTCGTCATTTTTTAAACCCACGTCATGAACACACAAACCATCTCCATCAAGACCAACGACGGCGCCGCCCCATGCCACTTCTTCACCCCGCAGGAAAATAAAAAACTGCCGGCCGTGATTTTCTACATGGACGCAATCGGCATCCGCCCCGCGCTGTGCGACATGGCCGCAAGACTCGCCTCCAGCGGCTACAACGTCCTCCTGCCCAATCTCTACTACCGTTCCGGACCGCCCAAACAGTTCGAAGCCGCGAACCTGTTCAAGGAAGGGCCGGACCGCGAACACATCATGTCTCTCCTGCAATCGATCGACAACAAATTGGTGATGGAAGATACCGCCAGCTTCCTCGATTTCCTGGAAAACCAGCCCTCCGTCGCCAGCCAGAAAACCGGCTGCGTCGGCTATTGCCTCGGCGGCGCATTTGCACTCTCCGCCGCTGGAACTTTTCCGGAGAAAATCGCCGCCGCAGCCACATTCCACGGTGGCCGGCTCGCCACCGACAAACCCGACAGCCCGCATCTCCTCGCCCCGAAAATGCGCGCCGAAATTTACATCGGCATCGCCGGCATCGACCCCCATTTCACCCCGGAGGAAAAAGCGCGCCTCGAATCAGCCCTCCAATCCGCAAACGTAAACCACACCGTCGAAGTTTACCCCGGCGTCAAACACGGCTTCGCCGTCACCGACACCCCCGCCTACGACCCTGCCGCATCCGAACTCCACTGGCAGCGCCTCCAAAACCTCTTCGCCACAAACCTCTCCACCCAATAGCCGATTGATCAAGCGACAAAAGCCGTTAGTTGATCGATCAACCGACTAAGCGTCATTCCCCATCTTTGATGGCAACGCTATCACAGCCACAGCAGCCGGGGGTTGAGCGAGGCACGAGCGACACCCCCGGAAAAAACGCACTAAAACGCCCCGATCCTGAAGGGATCGCAGCCAACGTCGCAGTGCAGAAAACATGGCCTTACTCCTGACTTTTTAAAACCCTGAAAATCATTATTATTTACTCCCATGAGCACGGTTCAGGAAATCGAGAACGCTGTGAGTAAACTCACCCGCGAAGAACTCGTGGCTTTCAAGGCTTGGTTTGCCGGATTCGACGCCAAAAACTGGGACAAACAATTTGAAAAGGACGCCAATGCCGGACGGCTCGACACATTGGCAGACGAAGCTTTGCGTGATTTGCGCGAGGGCCGTACCAGAAATTTGTGAAACACAGCGCGGGCGGCAGGTTCAATCTGGGATATTTTTGACGTATCAGCATTGACCATCCCGGCTCGGCAGATGGCTGTCTTCATCCCTCCCACAGGTGGAGATAAAGCGCCTTTCAGTCCCCATGGGGACGATCCGAAAATAGGCAGGCGATTTATCGCCTGCTACACCACAAACAAACAAGTCCCGTAGGGACGAAAGAGGGCTTGTAACCTTGCGACCGGATTACCCCGGGAGAACGCTACTTCCTCTCCAAATACCCAATCAACACCGTCGCATCGGGATTCTCCTTCACGCAATCATCCACCGTGTCCCCAATCACGGTCGCAGGTGTCGCGTTCGTCGGATTGGGAACCACTATGCAAAACAATGGAACCATTTTTAGGGCTCCGACCGGCGACGTAAACCCGCCGCTCCCCACTGCCCCGCTTAAATCAATATCTGAAAGCGGCACGTCAGTCTTGCTCGAGCCGGAACTCTCCAACCATTTCTGCGCGAAGGTTAATGTGTATCCCTGTGCCGGGTTGGGCTTCGGAACAAAATAAATCCCAAACTTCACGTTCAGCTTAAACTCTTTATCAAAACCCCCGGGGAACGACCGTATTGTCCGGACCAGTTTCCCCTGCTTGTAAATCTCCAGCACCAGACCCACGCTTTTTGCCGTCTGGTCACTGTTGACCTCCACGTAATACGACGTGATCCCGAGCGGAATGGACAAATCGTTCCAAGCCGGACCGTGAAAATCGATCTCGCCCGCAAACAGTGGCATCGCAAACAGGGACAAAATGATAATTGCAATAATCTTCATAAGAAAACAGAAAACGCTATCCCCTTTTCAGTCCCTCAACAAGAGAGCTTTTACACTCAAAAAGCATATATCCCCATCAAAATGCACAGACGCCCCAGCGCCACTTTACAAAAATTCCTCTGTAAAATAACAATAAGCTAAAATATATATTGCGTTTGCGAATCGTTTTTGATAGTTTTGAAAGAGTGAGAAAAACTATTTCTCGCGTAGCCTCGGCGCTCTCTGTGTCCTTCGCGGTTAAATTCTTCAGCCTAAAACCCACGTTTTTCCGAACGAACCCTTTTTACACTGTTACCCTTCAAAAACGAACCCATTTTAACCGACTAACCAAGCGAAAATCTGTGTTAATCTGTGAAATCTGTGGATTCCCCTCTTCTCGTGACATTGAACTCAAATTTATCCCACTCTATCCCGGATTATCCCACTAAATCCCACTCCCGAAAACCATGAATGAACCCCGACGAGATCCTCTTCTTCCCGCCCTATCCCCTTTTTATCCTTTATACTTTAGCCTTTATACTTCTCCTCCCTCCGGCCTAATCCGGGTTTATCCGACTAAATCCGAGTAAAAAAATCTACGAAAATCACTATTCACAGACGAACCCGGAACTTTGCACTAGGAACGCTGAGCTTTTAAAATAGATTATCCCTAATGCCCAGAATCCCCGAGGAAACGATAGAGCAGATTGCCGCGGCGAATGACATCGTCGAGGTGATCGGAGGCTACATCCCGCTCAAGCGCGCGGGATCGAACTTCCGCGCCCTCTGCCCGTTTCACCAGGAAAAAACACCCTCGTTCAACGTGAACCCCTCGCGCCAGTCCTACCATTGCTTCGGCTGCGGCGCGACAGGCGGTGTGTTCAAGTTTGTAATGGCCTACGAGAATATAGACTTCCCCACAGCCGCCAGAAAACTCGCGGAACGGGGAAACGTGGTAATCGTGGAGGCGGAGTTCAGCGCGGAGGAAGGCCAGCGTTCCCGCATGAAAAGGCGGTTACTTGCCTTGCACCAGCAGGCGGCGGAATGGTTTCATCAAAATATCCTGAAATCCCCCTCTGCCCAGGCAGGGCGCGATTACTTGAAAAGCCGCGGATTGAACAGCGACATCGCGAAGTCTTGGAAGATCGGATACGCGCCGAATTCGTGGGACGCATTTTCACGCTGGGGACTCGCCCAAGGATATACGTCAGAGGAACTCATCGCAAGCGGGCTGGTGAGCATGAAGGATGGTGAGGGTGGCAGTTCCTCGAACCCCGAAGAAGAAGGTTATCGCACCCCGCAATTCTACGATCGCTTTCGAGACCGCGTCATGTTTCCCATTTGCAACGAACTTTCCGAGGTTATCGGATTCAGCGGTCGTGTTCTCCAAGCCGATGCAAAGGCTGCCAAGTATGTGAACTCCCCCGAGACGCCGCTCTTTATCAAGGGCAATGTGCTTTTCGGCCTGCACAAAACGAAACGCGCTCTGCTCGACAAAGGGTTTGCGATTGTATGCGAGGGGCAGATTGACCTTATCTCGGCATTCGAAGCTGGGGTAAAGAACGTGATTGCCCCGCAAGGAACCGCATTTACCGAAAAGCAGGCCCACCTGCTGAAACGTCATGTCGAGGAAGTGGTCCTGTGCTTTGACTCGGACGGCGCCGGGCAGAAAGCGACGGAGAAATCCCTCGCATCTCTGCTTGCCGAAAACATCATGGTGCGTGTGGCGGAAATGCCGCCGGGGCATGATCCCGATTCCTTGATCCGCAACCTCGGTGCCGAGGCATTCATCAGCCAGATTGACAAGGCGAAGGATTTTTTTGATTACCAGATTGACCGCTTCGCAGCCACGCCCGACTTTTCCACCGCCCGGGGCAAGACACAATTCGCCAGAAAAATGGCGGGCTGGGCCAGCATCATCACGGACTCCCCGCTGCGCGAGGCGGTGGGTAACAAGGTAAGCACGCGCATCGAATTTTCCGGCAGCGAGTTCGTGAAACTGCTGAAGGAACCTCCCAGGCAGGAAACAGCGATCGAAACGACCGGAGCGGATCTCATTCAAACCGAGCCGCTGATCACTAACCTCATCTATGTCGCGGTGAGAAACGCGGAGGCCCGTGCATGGCTTCAGCAACGTGACTGGAAGCGTGTCCTTGGGAATGAACCCAATGCTGACCTTTTAATAGAAGCCTTGGAACGCGATTTGAATCCAGACGATAATTCCAGCATCAACTCATGGCTCACGACTCTCTCCGCATCCAAGGAGGCCACTGTAAGGCGCATTCTGGAAAGGGGCATGCTCCCCATCGGAAAACCTTCAAGAAACGATGCAGTAGTCGCACGCCCCGAGAATGTTACGGGGGTTTTGTGGCATCCCATGAAGACCGCCCAGGATGCATGGCTTTCGCTGACCCGGGGCCAGATCACCCGCCAGATCACAGCGATCAGCGCCCGCATGCGGACCCCCGATTTGCCATTTGAAGAAATTATCAAACTGCAAAAAGAAACTCTTGACCTTAGGGCTCAACTAACTGATATTGCGCGGCCTTTTTCTTCTAATAACGATTAGGCGAGCAAGCTCATTTCTACAACCGGTTAAGTATGCCCACATCACAAAAAAAAGCCTCCGCTGTCGCCAAAAAAGTCCCTGCTAAATCGAAAAAAGCATCTGCTCCCAAAGCTGCAAAAGTCCCGGTAAAAAAAGCCGGAAAAGCTCCCGCCCACAAGCCCGCACCGAAAGCCGCCAAGGCTTCCAAGGCGCACAAAGTAGTGAAGACTGCTCCTGCATCGCGCACAAGCGGATCTAAAAAAGCTTCGAACAGCCATGCCGCAAACGGCAAGCACGCGCCCGCAAAAAACGAAAAGGCCAACGGCCATCGCCCCGTGGAAGCGCCGCCTGCGGAAAAGGGCCCCCGCAGCCTGGAACAGCCCGAAATCGCCGAGAAATTGCGCGAACTCATCAAGCTCGCGAAGGAGCAGGGCTATCTTACTTTTGACGACCTCAACGAGGCGCTCCCCGACAGCATTAGTGATCCCGAGGAGATGGAGGCGATCATCACCCGCCTTCGCGGTATGGAGTTCGACATCATCGACGCTTCCGAGGTGGATCGTTACAAGGATGGCAAGAAGGCGGACGACGAGGAGGAGGAGGAAAAACCGGAATCCAAGCTGGATATCCTCGACGACCCCGTCCGCATGTATCTCAAGCAGATGGGACAGGTGCCCCTCCTCACCCGCGAGCAGGAAGTGGAAATTTCCAAGCGCATCGAGGATGCCGAGTTGATGGTGCAGAAGCACATCAACCGTTTCGGTTTCATCGCCCGCGCCTACCTCGACCTCGCCCTGAAGTTGCAGGAAGGCCGCGAACGTTTCGACCGCGTGATCCTCGACAAGAAGATCGAGAGCCGCGAGCGTTACATGAAACAGCTTCCACGCCTGTGCGAGAGCCTGGAGAAATCCGCAAAGGACGTTTCAAAATCCTACAAGCAGGTCGTGACCGGCGGCTCGAAGAATCCGAATACGAAGTCCCACGTCGAATTCCGGAAGCAGCACGATCGCCTGCAAAAGCTCTACCCAAAATTTTACTTCAAGCAGAAGGTGACCGAGGAATTCGTGCACCTTGCCGACGAGAATTTCCGTCTTGTGGCCCATTTGCAGGGCGAGCTGGAAAAACACAAAAAGCCGGTCAAGGGAGCACCTCACCCGAAGCACGCCGAGGGCGACTCGAAGACCGATTACGCCAGCAAACTGGGCGACGTTCAGCTCCGCACATGGCTGACTCCGGAGGAATTCACTGCGGAATACCACGAACTGAAAAAGTGGCTCCGCAAATCGCTCAAGGCAAAGACCGAGATGGTCGAGGCCAACCTGCGTCTCGTGATTTCCATCGCGAAGAAATACACAAACCGCGGCCTCTCGTTCCTAGATCTCATCCAGGAAGGCAACATGGGCCTGATGAAGGCTGTCGAAAAATTTGAATACCGCCGCGGTTACAAATTCTCCACCTACGCAACATGGTGGATCCGCCAGGCGATCACCCGTTCCATCGCCGACCAGGCCCGCACGATCCGTATCCCGGTTCACATGATCGAGACGATCAACAAGCTGATGCGCGTGCAGAAGCAGCTTGTGCAGGAATACGGTCGCGAACCTTCCCCTGAGGAAGTGGCAGAGGAAATCCAGCTCCCCGTGGACCGTGTCCGCGCGGTGTTGAAGATGGCCCAGCAGCCGATCTCACTCCAGGCGCAGGTCGGCGACAGCGACGACACCACGTTTGGCGATTTCATCGAGGACAAGGGCGCAGAGAACCCGAGCGACATGACCGCGATCGTCCTCCTGAAGGAAAAGATCAAGGACGTGCTCGAGACCCTCACCGAGCGCGAGCGTCAGGTTCTGGAGCAGCGTTTCGGCCTTGTGGACGGCTACAGCCGCACCTTGGAAGAGGTCGGTCGCCAGTTCAAGGTGACGCGTGAGCGTATCCGTCAGATCGAGGCAAAAGCCCTCCGCAAGATGCGCCATCCGACGCGTATCCGCCAGTTGGAAGGCTTCCTCGAGGCGACTGAAGTTTAATTTTTCGCCATAAGTAGCGGCACAGTAGAAAAAAACTTGCAACTTTGTTGCGGTTTTCGGGTTTCATCTGCACAGGAAATGAAAGATTCTGGAGAACATGACGATCTATGGCAGCTGCTGGGCAAATCAAAAACGCCCGCAGTCTCGCCCTATTTTGCCCGCAACGTCCTGCGTGAAATCCGTGCATGCAAGCCGGAAAAGGCAGGCGTGCTCGGATGGCTCTCCGGCCATTGGCGCATTGCCTCCTTGGGCAGCATCGCCGCGGTCCTGCTGGCTTTGAATTCGGCGCAATTTTTCGTGCCTCAGAAGGCCCGGCTTGCCATCGCTCCAGCCCAATCGCCTCAGACAATTGCCAGCGCCACCGCTCCGACCAAGACTGATTACGAGGTTATCAAAAATCTCGACGAACTGGTGGCTTACGAAGATCATTCCATATGGCTGGACGATTCCACGCAGTAGGTTTTTTTGTCACGCTGGCGCTCCTTGGTTTGACGGGTGCATTTTGCCACGCCCAGGATCCCACGCCGCAGCCGTCCGCTACCGCCTGCGCATCGCCTTCCCAAAAGCCGGCTTTTTTCCAGGGCAACGACCAGAAACGACCTCCACAAGACCGGGATCGGCAATTCTTTAAAAAGGGAGATGGCGACTTTGCGCAGGCGCGTAAAATTCTCCAGGATCTCTCACCCGAACAGCGGGAAAAATTCGTCGAGAATTTCCAGCGCTGGCAAAACATGACTCCCCAGGAAAGAAACGCCCTGCGCGATCGGGAGGCATTCCGCCGTCAAAAGATTTTTCAGGAAATCGACAAGAGTATCACGGAATCGGGCCTGCAACTCGACAAGGATGCCCGGGAAATGTACATGCTGCGCTACACTCAGGAACGGCGCAAGATCGAGGAGAAATTGCAGAAGGAACTCGAGGAGAAGCGCAAGCCCTTGCTGGAAGATATGAATGCCCGACTGAAGGCAGAATTCAAGGCGATGACTCCCAAGCCATCTCCCTCCCCCGCCTCTTCGGAAGCTTCGCCCACGCCTTCTTCCGAAGCTTCTGCTTCCCCGGCAAAATAAGCGGTCGCAGGATCCCTTGATCCGCCTCCCTCAGTTACATTGCGTTTTGCATTTCACGCAATAGCGCAATCCTGCAAATTGCACGATTCGGTCACGCAACAAAAATTGCGCCTACATCACAACTCGCTCATGATGTGAGCTTTGCATTTCCCAGAAAATCCGTGGCATGGCGGCAGCTAAGACTCGTAACCATGAAGAGTCACCATCAGTCCATCGGGACAAGCAAGTCCCATGGAACATGCCGGTTACTCTCATAGAAAACGCCAAACCCGTTCCACAATATGAGCATAAAAGTTTTGATTGTTGATGATGAGCCCAATGTGCGGCTGATGTATCGCTCCTCGCTGGAATCCGAGGGATATGAACTCTACGAGGCGGATTCAGGGGCAAAGGCGCTGGATCAATGTGCTGACCGGCAATTTGACGTCGCCATTCTGGATCTCAACATGCCGGTCATGGACGGGCTGGAATTACTGGCAAGCATGCGTGCACAAAACATGAATGTGCCCGTCGTCATCATTACCGCCTTCGCCAGCGTGCCAAATGCGGTGAGCGCCATGAAGCTGGGAGCGATCGATTTCCTGCAAAAGCCGATTCTGCCCGACCAACTCCGCAGTATCATCAAGGACATCCTTGTGCGCCACGAGCCTGAAAAGAGCACCGGCCAGTTGCACGATTTTGATTACTACCTGCGCTGCGCAAAACGCGCAATCAACCTGCGCGATTTTGCCGCGGCCAAAAGCAGCCTGGTGAAAGCGCTCGAACTCGATTCCAACTCGCCACAGGCGTTCAACCTCGTGGGTGTGATGCTGGAGATGCGCGAGGATTACGAGCAGGCAAAGCGCTACTACGGGCAATCCATCAAGCTCGACAAACATTTCGAACCCGCACAGCAAAACATGCGCCGCATGTTCGAGCTGTTCCACTTCGGCTCCAGCAATGAGCCGGTCAATCTCGACAACAAATAACCAACACCAACCAAAATGACTGATATCCTGTTCACGCTCGCAACCATCGGCTTTTTCGCACTCATGCTCCTCTTCATGTGGGCCTGCGAAAAGGTCTGAATCCAACCCGTTTAATCAACAAATACCATGGAAAACATAGTCACAGGCATCATCGCGATCGGACTGATCATTTACCTGATCTTCACGATCATTCGCCCGGAAAAATTCTAATATTCATCACACATGAACACATCAGGCTGGATACAACTCCTATTATACGTCGCCGTGCTGGTGGCAATCACCAAACCGCTCGGACTTTACCTCCTTAAAGTGCTGGATACCGATGGCAAAACCTTTCTCGACCCGGTCATCAAGCCGATCGAAAAACTCACGTACAAGCTCTGCCAAGTCGATCCAAAGAAAGAGCACGATTGGAAACAATACACGATAGCAATGCTGAGCCTGAGTCTGGTGACGATGGTGTTCACCTACGGCATCCTGCGTTTGCAGGACAAGCTGCCGTTGCAATCCCTGCTCAACCCGCAGAAAATGGTGGCAACCAGCGGAGACCTTGCATTCAACACTGCCGCAAGCTTTGTGACCAACACCAACTGGCAGAGCTACGGCGGTGAATCCACCATGTCCTACCTGTCACAGATGCTGGCGCTGATGCTGCACAACTTCCTGTCGGCTGCCGTGGGTATCGCCATCGCGGCGGTGGTTGTGCGGGGCATCGCCCGCCATACAACGAAAACCCTCGGCAACTTCTGGGTGGATCTGGTCCGCATCAATTACTACCTGCTGCTCCCCATCTGCGTTGTCTTCGCGGTAGCTCTCATCTCCCAGGGGATGATCCAGAATTTCAAGCCGTATGACACGGCAACCCTCACTGAACCATACACGACGCAGGTCCCGAAGACCGACGACAAGGGCAACCCGGTGCTCGATGCCAAAGGTGCCGCAGTGATGGTGGACCAGAAGGTCGAAACTCAAACGATCGTGCAAGGCCCCCTCGCCTCGCAAGCCGCGATCAAAATGCTCGGCACCAACGGTGGCGGCTACACCAATGCAAACGCGGCTCATCCTTTTGAGAATTCCACACCGCTTTCAAACTTTCTTCAAATGCTCTCGATCTTCGCGATTCCGAGCGCACTCACCTACTACTTGGGACGCATGGTCAAAAACCAGGGGCACGGCTGGGCGGTCTGGTCAGCAATGTTCGTCATCTTCATTGCAGGCGCTCTTGTCTGCTGGCATTACGAGGCGGCAGGAAACCCGATCCATCAACAATTGGGCATTAATTCGACGGACGGCAATATGGAGGGCAAAGAGGTACGATTCGGAATTTTCAATTCCGCGCTCTTTACAACGATCACCACCGACGCCTCCTGCGGCGCGGTGAATACCATGCATGATTCACTCACGCCCATCGGTGGCCTGGTTCCGTTGCTGAACCTGCATCTCGGCGAGATTATTTTTGGCGGCGTGGGCGCCGGGCTCTACGGCATGATTGTGTTCGTCGTCCTTACGGTTTTCATCGCAGGACTCATGGTGGGGCG
This sequence comes from Chthoniobacteraceae bacterium, assembly GCA_049692655.1. GTDB lineage: Bacteria > Verrucomicrobiota > Verrucomicrobiia > Chthoniobacterales > Chthoniobacteraceae > DASZPK01. Next base: position 25,329 of record JBAVPB010000412.1, read on the forward strand.
CACACCCGAGTATCTCGGCAAAAAGATCGATGCCTACGACGTGAAGATGGCCTCCCTGGTCATTCTCATTCTGGGAATCTGCATCCTTGGTTTCTCTGCATGGGCATGCCTGAACAAATGGGGGCCGCCCGATCCCGTGACGCACGCCGCCACCGATGGGACCAATAACAACGGCCCGCATGGGTTCAGCGAGATCCTTTACGCCTATAGCTCATGCACGGCCAACAACGGCAGCGCATTTGCGGGCCTCTCCGCGAACACGCCATGGTACAATGTCACCTTGGGGCTGGCGTGTTTGATCGGCCGTTTTGCAATGATTTTGCCGATCATGGCGCTGGCGGGTTCGCTGGGACGCAAAAAGCTGGTTGCGTCAACATCCAAGGGCACCTTTCCGGTTTCCGGACCGCTCTTCACGCTGCTGCTTGTCGGCACCATCATCATCATCGGCGCGCTGAACTTCTTCCCTGCGCTTACGCTGGGGCCAATCGTTGAGCATTTCCTGATGCATGCGGGCAAGTTGTTCTAACCACCACACCAATCGAGAAACTATTCATCCAAATTTATGGCAACTAAACAACATTCGATATTCGATCCGGCGATCGTCGCGCCAGCCATCTGGCAGTCATTCGTCAAACTGAGTCCGGTGACGCTGGTCAGGAACCCCGTGATGTTCGTCACGGAAGTGGGAGCGGCGGTGACCACCGTGCTTCTCTTCACGGGCGGCAAGGAGGACTCCACCGGGTTCCTGCTCCAGATCACGCTCTGGCTCTGGTTCACGGTGCTCTTTGCCAATTTCGCGGAAGCGATGGCCGAGGGCCGTGGCAAGGCCCAGGCCGACACACTCCGCAAAGCGCGCACGGAGACATTTGCCAACCGGCTCAAAGGCAACGCCATCGAGGAGGTGACTTCCGACCAATTGCGCAAAGGTGACATCGTTATCGTGAAAGCGGGAGAGTTGATCCCCGGCGACGGTGAAATCATCGAAGGAGCGGCGACCGTCGATGAATCCGCGATCACTGGTGAATCCGCACCCGTGGTGCGCGAAGCCGGCGGCGACCGTAGTGCGGTCACCGGAGGCACGCGCGTGCTTTCGGATGTGGTCAAGATCCGCATCACGTCGAATCCCGGCGAGACATTCCTCGACCGGATGATCGCCCTGGTGGAAGGCGCCAAGAGGCAGAAGACACCGAATGAAATTGCGCTGACGATCCTGTTATCAGCACTGACGTTGATCTTCCTCGTCGTGCTGATGGCATTGAAGGCTTATGGTTATTACTCCGGCGTGAATTTCACGATCCCTGTGCTGGTGTCGTTGCTGGTCTGTCTGATCCCGACTACCATCGGCGGGTTGCTGAGCGCCATCGGTATCGCAGGCATCGACCGCCTTGTGCAGACCAACGTGCTTGCCATGAGCGGACGCGCCGTGGAAGCGGCGGGCGACGTGGATGTGCTGCTCTTGGACAAAACCGGCACCATCACCCTTGGCAACCGCCAGGCGGTGGAATTCATCCCCGCACCGGGAGTGACGGAGAAGCAGCTTGCCGAGGCGGCACAGCTCTCCTCTCTGGCCGATGAGACACCCGAGGGCCGCAGCATCGTGGTGCTAGCCAAGGAGAAATATGGTCTGCGTGGCGTGGAGTTGCATGAAATGCCGCACGCGGAGTTTGTCGCATTCACCGCACAGACCCGCATGAGCGGTGTGGATACCGACGGCATCAGTTACCGCAAGGGTGCAGCTGGCTCCGTGCGTGACTGGGTCACCGGAGGTCTGCCGAAGGAAGTGGAAACGCAGGTCGATGCCATTTCCGGCCAGGGCGGCACGCCACTCGTTGTGGCGATCAAAAACAAGGCGCTGGGTGTCATCTATCTCAAGGACATCGTCAAGGGCGGACTGGCCGAGCGTTTCGAACGCTTTCGCGCAATCGGCATCCGCACGGTGATGATCACCGGTGACAACCCGCGCACCGCGGCGGTGATCGCCAAAGAGGCCGGGGTCGACGACTTCCTCGCCGAGGCGACGCCCGAGGACAAGATGGAGTTGATCAAGGCCGAGCAGCGCGGCGGC
>JBAVPB010000413.1:0-3701 GCA_049692655.1 Chthoniobacteraceae bacterium
TCGAGCGCGAACCAAGCCAGTAGTGCTCCCGGAAGAGCAAGCACCGCCAAAGCCAGTCCATGCAGCACCTCCCAGCGTTTGCGAAATTGTCCAAACCGAATAACCTGACTGCGCAGGGACCCAAGCCTGGCGATGAGACCACCGTTCGGGCGTTGCTGCACGGTTGAAATGTCGTCCGAGATCATCACACCATCCCCCTCCGTTTACGGAGCCAGCAGTCGAGGCAAACCATCGCGATCATCAGAGCTATCGTCAGTGGAAGATTCCATACCGCGATTACAACAGTATCAGAAACGCGGCGCGGCGTGAGGTCGAGCGATTTTAAAAGATCCCCTGCGTTCGAGGCGGAAAAGGCGCTTCCACCAGTGGCTTGGGCAAAGTCGGTCATGGCGCTTAAATTGGCGCGCGGATCGTCCAGTTCCTCCATGCCGGTTCCGGCGGTGATTTTTTCCGTCACAGTTTTGTCCTTGTTCGTTACCGAGACCTGCCAGTCGCCCGGCTCATCAAGGGCGATTTCGTATTGATAAAGCCCAGGGGAATCGCGGCCATCTCGCGGCAGATACTGGGTGATGCGACCGCTCGGGCTTTTTACCTTCACATGCACATCGGCGCCCCGCACCGGTTGATAGACGCTATCGACGAGACGAGTCGCAAGGGAAATCGTGCGGCCCACGGCAGCCGAAGATTGCTGGTGAAGGATCTGAGGGCGGTCCGGCTCGATACGCGGATCGGGAGCAAGCAGACGCACGGCGTTGCCCCAGAATTTGCGGAAGTAATCCTCGCCGATGGCGGGGCGCATCATTTCCCAGCGCCATGTAGTATCCATTGCGAGGCCGAGCACCTGACCTTTGCCTACACTCTGTATCGCTACAAGGGGGATAGCCCCCTCCTTCAAATCCCGCGCGGCGAGAAGGCTCGCGCCTGGCTTCACCTTCCCTACCCGGTTGCAACCGTCAAGAGTTGGCAAATCGAACCATGCATCACGGTTCGCGGCAGGGTCGGCTTCTAATGTCATCAAAGGATGGCTCAGGCCAGCCACGGTCGGCGTGATTTTGAAAGGCTTCGAGACTTGCGGATCGTTGGTCGCCTCAATGGTAAACGGTGCAAGGCGCGCAAGCGCGGAATCCTGATATTGTCCGGCCGCATAAACACTCCGGCCACCGAGCATAATAAGCCCGCCTCCTCGACGGCTTACAAAACCGGCAAGCCATTCCATCTTGGTCTCGGAAGTATCTCCTCCCTCACGAAAATAGGAGCGCGGGATATCGCCAAGTATGATCACGTCATACTTGTGCAGATCAGCTTCTGCCCCCGGCAGACCCTCGCCCGCATTCTTGTGGTAAAGCGCTCCTTGGGCATACCAGCCGCCCTTCGGAAGCATCGTGAGCATGGCGAGATCGACGACAGGATCTCGCGCGAGCCATTGCCCGAGAATTTTCCGCTCGTCGCGGGGAATGTCGAGGTAGAGAACGCGAATCTTGGCGTTGATCACACTGACATGCTGCTCGGCGACCTGGAGACTTTGGCTGACGGCGTTTTTCACCCCGTCCACAACGACGCGATAAATCTTTTCGCCCTCGCGATCCGGTTTAGTGACGAAAGCGATTTCGACTGGTTCCTTCCCGAGGTGAACATTTTCGCGCGTTTCCAGCGGCTCCGTACGCCCCTCCTCCATGAGACGCACGACGACATTTTGTTCGCCGAGATCATTGGCAGAAAGAGTGGCGGTCAGACGGAATTCATCGCCAAGCCTCACGTAACTTGCAGCACTGGAGATTTTCACGCGGGCCAGCCTGGGAGCATTGGTGGAACCGAAGACCACGGGAAAGACGGGCAGGCCTCGTGCAGCCAGCATCGGAGCGAGCAGCTCGCCGTGGTTTCCAGTGGTATCGTTTCCATCCGTTAAGAGGATTACGGCCCGGAGGTCGTTTTCCCTGCGGGCGGTTTCCGCGACGGCATCAATCAATCGCGTGGAATGGCCGGGTTCAGCGCTTGATGAATCGGGCTCCAGCCGCCAGTCGAAATTGTAACGCACTACGTCAGCGCGGCGGGCGAGTTCATTCAGCGGACCGTTGGCAAACGCCCGCGCGGCATCAAGGCGCGAACTCCCACCTTCCGCGTCATGCAAGCCCATGCTGGCCGAGGTGTCGGTGAGCACGGCGACAGTAGGACGAAGATTACGCACCAGTTTGAGCCGCAGTTCCAACTGGCAGAGCATCAAAAGTAATAATGCAACACCGGTGAGCCGGATTCCTGCCAGCAGGGCGCGCATCCGCCAGGTCATGATATTGTGCCGGAGAAAATTCAACCCCGCCGCGAGCAAGCCTGCAACCGTGAGCAAAACCACCACCCAAACTGGCAGCGGCGAGGCCGCGCGCCAAAGCCAGTCCGTCACCCTGTCAACGGACCCGGGCGAATCTATGCCGAGAAACCGAAGAAAGAAAGTCATGCTGTAATCCTTGCCGCTGGAGATTTCATGCGTTCGCTTGTGCGGTCCTCAGTTTTTCCCGCTGGGCATTCAATATGCAGCCGACAACCGCCTCGACGATGTAGGCGATGGCTAGCAGCCAGATAAACAGACGCCAGGATTCGACGCCTGTGGGAGCGAGTTTGGTCACGGCAGATGCCTCGACTACCCGCACAGGGCCACCGAGCCAGTCACTCAGTTCCTTTTCACCAGTGCGGGCCATGTCGCTTTCACGCGGATCCGGGTGTACCGTAATGTTGCGGACATGGCTGACGATCTCGCCGGCAATGACGGGCTTGTGCAGTTGAAAATCTCCGACCGGGAGCGGCGGAATGATCACGGTTTGATCCGGGTTTACCTTGAGTCGAATCGGGGGATTTTTGGCAGCATCGCCGCCGGAGACCGAGAGTTCCAGCTCCGTCGCGAATGCGAATGCGGGCTCGGATACGTCCATAACGGTTGTCTGCTGCGCGGTCAGCACGTCCGGCGGCCGGGCACGGAGCTGGCCGGTGAGATAATCCACCAGCCGCCACATCAGCGATGGAAAGACGCGGGTTCGGGCAAGGTTGCTCCTGTCGAGTTCAAAACCAAACGCAAGGAGAGCAACACGCCCTTTCTCGAGCGGCATCTCGACGGCGAGCGGACGCCCATCCGTTCCCGCAAGCATGACGGTTGCGGCCCCGGCCAGCGAAGACAGCTCGCGCGTCTTTGTGAAGCGCACTGTGGAGAGATCTCCCTGCAGTGGGTCACGGAAGGGCGCGAGCCATGGGTGAGGATTTACACCCTGCGCAAGCGCGAGAGCCGGAGAGTAGTCATGATCGTTTCCAAGCTGGGCGGGCGATAGGCCGGGATGTTGCGGATCGGCACTGAAGAAAAGACGGTTGAATTGAAGAGCATTGACACCGCCGGAACCAATGACCAGCAGCGAGCGCCCCTGACGGACAAATGTGTTCAAGTCATCCAGCGACTGCGCGGGCAGGCTGGTGACATCGTAGAGAACCACCAGTTCGTATTTGCTCAATGTCTGACCTCCAAGTGCCTCCGGAGTGACAAGAGTGGTGTCGATGCCAGTCCCGTTGGCACGACCCATTTCACGGCCGGGGTTCAGGACGTAACGGAAAATGGTTGCGCCATCCACAACTTCCTCGGTTTCGCCGGGCTGGGGTTGATTTGCCGGGGCAGGCTGACCGAGGCCCGCCAGCGCAGTATCCGCCGCAACCATCTGGCTCGCTCC
>JBAVPB010000414.1:0-2234 GCA_049692655.1 Chthoniobacteraceae bacterium
AAAAAACCGGCGAAGCCGCACTTTTTAAACGGCGCACCGCGCCGGTGTAGCGTCCGCTGTCCCCAGCGGAGATACGCGTGACTTGCAATACGGAGTAACATCATCACGCAAATCGCTTAACTGGAATTCAACACCAGCACCCGGAGGGTGCGACGGAATTAAAGCCCGGTAGTGAAGCTCCACGAACCCCGGAAACCCACCGCAAAAAATCCCAAACCCCCGGAGCGGGGTGGCGGAATCTCCCCCAATCGCAATTCCCAAATTTACATTCCAGCCCAAACCCCGCAGTCTCAAAATCCATGATCTCAAAATTGCCCCGATGGGTCTGGAGCGGCGGATGGGTGCTCGCCTTCGTGGCTGGCATTGTCAACGTCGTCGGCCTGCTCGGCTATAAGCACCAGGTCATCACACATCTCACCGGCACCACGTCCCTCCTTGCCGCAGCACTGGCTTCCCACGACCTCTGGCAGTCGCTTAATTTTGCCGCCATCATAGGCGCCTTTGTGCTCGGCACGGTCATCAGCGGTTTTGTGATCCAGGACAGCCCCTTGAAACTCGGCAGACGTTACGGGGTCGCCCTGCTCCTGGAGTCTTTTCTTCTTTGCATCGCCGTCCCATTGCTGGATCGGAACAACGCCTGGGGAATCTATTCCGCCGCATGCGCCTGCGGACTTCAAAACGCGATGATGAGCACCTACAGCGGCACCGTAGTCCGCACGACGCACGTTTCCGGCATGATTACCGATCTCGGTATTTTCCTCGGTCACGCCCTCCGTGGCATTCCAGTGGACGAGCGCCGTCTGAAACTTTGCATCCTCATCATCTCAGGATTTCTCTGCGGTGGAATCGTGGGAACCCTAGCTTTCCAACAACTCGGCAACTCCGCCCTGTTCATTCCAAGCTCGATTACTGCCATTACCGCTTTTGCCTACGGCCTCTACAACCTTCGCTGAAGCCTGAGGCTCTGGTTGTAGCGCCCACACGGCGCATCATTTCAACATCATGAAATCAGCGTCCCAATTCTTCAAGCCGGAGGCTTGGTGGATTTTAGCCGGTGTGCGCAAGCCACCGGACACGGAATAAAACCCACCTCAGCCCCGGCAGGGCTGCGGAATTCCGGCGTTGCCATTTTTCACATTGCATTCGAGCCAGTGATACTTTAGTATCACTCCATGGTAAAAACGGAATTGGTCACCACCTTGAAGCGCAACGCCACAAAAATCATTTCCAGCCTGAAGCGCGGACAGGAGCCCGTTTTAATTACCCAACACGGATTGCCCGCTGCCTATCTTGTGGACGTTGAGACATACGAGGGGCTCCAATCGCGCATCGAGGTCCTGGAAGGGATAGCACGCGGTGAAATGGCAATCCGCGACGGACGTGTGCTCACCCATGCGCAGGCCAAAAGCAGGATGAAGCGGTGGCTGAAATAGTCTGGACAGAGCCCGCCCTGGCCGAGCTCGATGCCATTGCGGATTACATCGCGCTCGATAAGCCCTCAGCCGCAAGGCGCTTCGTGCAGCGCGTCTTCTCCAGCGTCGAACGGCTGGAGGATTTCCCGGAATCCGGGCCACTCATTCCCGAGCTTCCGAAATCTCTCTATCGCCAACTCATAGTGAGCCCATGCCGCATCTTCTACCGCAAGGAAGGCGGAAAAATCTTCATCGTTTTCGTAATGCGAGGAGAGAGGCAGTTTAAAGAAGAATTTCTCAAGGAATAGCAGACAGGCTAGGAGCTGTCCCCGCTCCCAACGCGCGACTTCCCGAAAACTCTTTTATGCCAGAACGTCTCTGGATCTGCAAACCAGTGATCATTGGCTCGTGTGTGGAACTGGGCAAGTTGACTCATACTGACCTGGTATCGCTGAAACAGCGCAATGATCTCGCGCAAAGTTGAAGTGGAAAGTCGGCTTGGAACATGAAGAATCACAGAATCGCCAATGCCTTCAAACTTCCGAATCGCCTTGATGCGCTGAATAGATTCGAAGAACGCAGTCTCGTCCCCCGCAGAATAAAATATCACCCGTCGGCATGTGAGAATGGGCATAAAATGGAGATTCTGGGATCGCGAACGGTTTTATTCAACAAGATATAGGAGCGCGTGTTCTACTTTGATTTTACATTCCAGCCCAAACCCCGCAGTCTCAAAATCCATGATCTCAAAATTGCCCCGATGGGTCTGGAGCGGCGGATGGGTGCTCGCCTTCGTGGCTGGCATTGTCAACGTCGTCGGCC
>JBAVPB010000415.1:0-5178 GCA_049692655.1 Chthoniobacteraceae bacterium
CCGTAGTTGCAAACCGCAGCGAGAGGCGCCGCCCATTTTTCGCTTGCTGAGAGTGCTTATGAGGTCCGTTGTTCCGAATAGGGGTGGACATATTCAAGCATGCTGGAGAATTTTTTTATCCGATCAATCAAATTGTATAAAAATTAATGATTTTTCTTTGCGTTTCAGAGTTCGTTCGCCTCCTCATATCCACCGCTTGATTCCCCCTTTTCGCGAATCCTCTCCCACGCATTGACACGCAAATGCCAGATGCTAGTCTCCCCTTCCACATTTTATGAGAAAAGTCATTGCTACTCCGGACGCTCCAGAAGCCGTAGGCCCTTATTCACAGGCCATCGCCTTCGGGAACATGCTCTTTTGCGCGGGTCAGATTCCCCTCGTCCCGGAGACGGCCACGCTCGTCGCCGGCGATGTCACGGCCCAGACGGAACAGGTCCTGAAGAATCTCGCCGCAGTCGTCCACGCCAATGGCATGACTCTCGCCAACGTGGTGAAGACCACCGTTTTCCTCACCGATCTTGCGGACTTCGCAAAGATGAACGAGGTTTACGCCACGCATTTCACCAAGCCCTACCCGGCCCGCTCGACCGTTCAGGTCGCCGCCCTGCCCAAGGGGGCAAACGTGGAAATTGAAGCCATCGCCCTGCGAAGCAATGAATGATTGAACCGGAAGCCGGAAGGCAATGAACACAGGGCGCCAGCTTGCAGGTTTCAGCGCAGGCCGGCCCCGGCACATTGATTCCTCTCCCTGCACTCCAGGATTACACTTTTATGATTAATTGGATTTTAAAGAAAATTGTCGGGTCAAAGAACCAGCGCGAGATCAAGCGTATGCGCCCGCTTGTGGACCAGATCAACGCAATCGAACGCGAGTTGCAATCCGTCTCCGACGACGATCTCCGCGCAAAAACCGCCGCATGGAAGGCCCGCCTCGCCCCGATCGAGGATCCCAATGAGCAGGCTGTGATCCTGAATGAGATCCTGCCCGAGGCGTTCGCCGTGGTGAAAAACGCCGCGCGCCGTCTCACCGAGCGCAAGCACGCCTTCTCCGCCTGCGACATGCCAGTGACATGGTATATGGTGCATTTCGACGTGCAGCTCATCGGCGGCATCGTGCTCCACCAGGGCAAGATTTCTGAAATGGCCACCGGCGAAGGCAAGACCCTCGTCGCCACCCTCCCCCTTTACCTGAATGCGCTCACCGGCCGCGGTTCGCACCTGGTGACCGTGAACGATTACCTCGCCCGCCGCGATGCGGAGTGGATGGGGCAGCTCTACGGCTTCCTCGGTCTCACCACCGGCATCATCCAGCACGACCAGTCCCCCGAGGTGCGCCGCCAGCAGTATTACTGCGACATCACCTACGGCACAAACAGCGAGTTCGGCTTCGATTACCTGCGCGATAATGGCATGGCCACCACCCGCGAGCAGCAGGTGCAGCGCGGTTATTATTTCGCCATCGTGGATGAGGTCGATTCCATCCTTATCGATGAAGCGCGCACCCCGCTCATCATCAGCGGCCCCGCGACTGTCTCCACCCACCAGTACGATATCTTCAAGCCGCTCGTCGATCAGCTCGTGCGCAAGCAATGGATGCTTTGCAATCGCCTTGCCAGCGAGGCGGAGGAACTCTTCAAGGCCGGCAAGTCCGAGGAGGCAGGCCGCATCATGTTCAAGGTGAAACTCGGCCAGCCGCGCAACAAAAACCTCCTGCGCACCATGGAGGACCCCGAGCGCCGCAGGGCGATCGACAAGGCCGAGCTTTCGTTCTATTCCGACGCCCAGAAGGAATCGCTCTTCGCGTTGAAGGAGGAACTCTTCTTCACCATCGACGAGCGCGCCCACGAGTCCGATCTCTCCGAGCAGGGCCGCGCGTTCCTGAATCCCGACGATCCCGACGCATTCGTGCTGCCGGATTTGATCAGCGAATTCACCGATATCGATGTGGACAAATCCCTCACCGACGCCGACAAGGAAAAGAAGAAAAACGAGCGCCAGGGGATGTGCGACAAGCAGGCCGAGCGCATCCACAACATTTCCCAGCTCCTCCGTGCATACTGTCTCTACGAGAAGGATGTGCAATACGTAGTCGAGGACAACAAGGTGCTCATCGTCGATGAATACACCGGCCGCAAAATGGCGGGCCGCCGCTGGAGCGACGGTCTCCACCAGGCCGTGGAAGCCAAGGAAGGCGTGCAGATCGACCGCGAGACACAGACGCTCGCGACCATCACCATCCAGAATTATTTCCGCCTCTACTACAAACTCGGCGGCATGACCGGCACCGCGGAGACCGAGGCAAATGAGTTCCACGATATCTACAAGCTCGATGTCGTCGTGATCCCGACGAACCAGCCTTGCATCCGCAAGGATTTCAACGATTTCATCTACAAGACACGCCGCGAGAAATTCAACGCCGTGGTGAACGAGATCAAGCTGCTCCACGCAAAGGGCCAGCCTGTGCTCGTGGGCACCGTGAGCGTGGAGGCTTCGGAAGTCCTCTCCCGCATGCTCAAGCGTGAAAAAATCCCGCACGCCGTATTGAATGCGAAATACCACATGCAGGAGGCCGAGATCGTCGCGCGCGCCGGCCAGCCCGGCACAGTGACCATTTCCACCAACATGGCGGGCCGCGGCACCGACATCAAGCTCGGCCCCGGCGTCACCGAGGTCGGCGGCCTTTACGTGCTCGGCACGGAGCGCCACGAGTCACGCCGTATCGACCGCCAGTTGCGCGGACGTTGCGCGCGCCAGGGCGATCCCGGTGCTTCGAAATTTTTCATCAGCTTTGAGGATGATCTCATGCGCAACTTCGGCGCCGCCGACCGCATGACGAAGATCATGGAACGCTTCGGCCTCGAGGAAGGCCAGGAGCTCGAACATCCATGGCTCAACCGCAGTGTCGAGACAGCCCAGAAACGCGTCGAGGAACGCAATTACCTCAGCCGCAAGCACACGCTCGAGTACGACGACGTGATGAACAACCAGCGCGAGGTCGTTTACGGCTATCGCAACGAGGCGATTGAATCCGACGAGGTGCGCAAGATGATCTATGAGGTCATCGACGAGGCGGTGCCCGCCCGCGTGCAGGAATATTACCAGGTCGGCGACGGCGCCGAGCCAAATTACAGCGGCCTGCTCAACTGGGTGAACACCACATTCCCGCTCGGCCTCTCCAAGGACAAGGCCAACTTCGAGAATATGAAGCTGGAGGAAGCTTCCTCATTCCTCATCGAGAAAATCAAAAAATCCTACGAGTTCAAGACCAGCCACGAGGATCCCCAGGCCGTGAAGAGCCTGGAACGCTACGTCATTCTCAACGCGATCGACCGCCTCTGGCAGGAACACCTCTACGGCATGGACGCCCTGCGCGAAGGCGTCTCCCTGCGCCGTTACGGACAGAAGGATCCGCTCATCGAATACAAGACCGAGGCCTACGAGATGTTCGTGGAATTGATGTCCAACATCAAAAACGAGGTGCTCAACAACCTCTTCCGCAGCACGTCGAACCTGCAGGCCTTCGAGCAATTCCTCAAGCACCTGCCCCAGCATTTGCTGGGCGGAGCAGGCACGGATGGTCCCGCAACTGGTAGTGGTGCTCGTCAAACCGCCACGCCCGCACCGGGAGCGCCGGAGGAGGAACAGGTCCAGCTCGATCTCACCTCCCGCCGCGAAGCCCCCAAGGTCGGCCGCAACGATCCCTGCCCATGCGGCAGCGGCAAGAAATACAAGAACTGCTGCGGCCGCAACGCATGAGTCATAAGTAAAAACCTGAGATGTCGATTTGCAATTGAAACCACTACACGTTTGTGGCACTTTCTGCGGGATTCTTGCGCCGGTGATACATCTAACCGGAAGGCAGAAACGTATTTGAAGAAAATTATCTATGAAAAATAAGTTCTTATTGCTCGGTTCAGCATTGTTGTTGTGTGGCATTTCCCATCTTTCCGCCGGGGAACCGGATCCCAAGGTGGAAATCAATACACCCGTCGCCGACCTCCCCACTTTCCGCCACGGCGGACACGAAGTGGAGCTCAACGGGGGCGCCATGTTTTCTTTTGTAAAACATACCTCCAATCATCCGGAATTGAATTACGCCATTGAAGACCTTCGCTTCGGCTACATGCTGGACGACGTTTACGGTTCCACATTCCTGCGCGGCAACGACGAATTCATCATCGAGGGATTCGGCGGCGAAGTCTTCAAGGGCCCGGGCAAGGCTCTGGGCGGCGGCGATCTGCTCTTGCGCCATAATTTCGTGCAGGACGGCTGGAAACTGGTCCCCTTCGTCCAGATCGGCGGCGGCGGACTCGATAACGACATTTACCACCAGCAAAGCCAGCACCTCATCGGCGAAAGCTTCGAGTTCATGCTGAACGCCGGCGGTGGTGTGCGTTACATGATCACCCCGCACTGGGCCCTCTCCCTGGAAGGCGACTACCGCCACATCTCCAATGCGGGTCTGGCCCGTCGCAACTACGGCCTGAACTCCCTCGGCGGCACCCTCGGCCTCAATTTCTTCTTTTAGGCCCGTCAATCAACCTTGATCAAATTCCCCGGCAAACCTCGTGTTTCCCGGGGAATTTTGTTTTTGAGGATTCCACGTTTTCATCCCTCCATTGCCAGGCTTAATCAACCGTTGCCAACCGTTACCAACCATCAGCTATCCCACACCCCTGCCATATCGCCCCAATCCCCTGCCGTACTCTTTTCAAGCTTCACAGCGAAATTGATTTGTCTTCCGCAACGGATTTGTTAAGTTAAACCACAATGAAATCCCCCACCCGGAACTCTGCTGTAGCTTTCACCCTGATCGAGCTGCTGACTGTCATCTCCATTATCGCAATCCTTGCCGGCCTGCTGTTCCCTGCCATCAGCGCCGTGCGCGAAGCCGCCCGCAAAGCCGCCGCCAAAAACGACGAGACCCAGATCGTCACCGCCGTAAAAGCATACTACGTCGAATACGGAAAATATCCCATGACCACCGGCACAAATTCCTACTTTGGCCCTTCAATGCCGAACACGCTCTCCGGCTCCAATACTGCCGTTGGAAACTCTGGCATGATTCTGGATGTGTTGCGTTACAACACCGGAGGCACAAATTCCGCAATCGTTTCAAGCACCAGCGCCACCAGCTTGAACCCCCGCCAGGTTGTTTTCCTCGACGCACCTACAGTC
>JBAVPB010000416.1:0-3956 GCA_049692655.1 Chthoniobacteraceae bacterium
CGGCCAGTACGATGCGAAACTCAAACAGCTTTCAGACGGATTGTTTCCAAAGGGCCTGGAAAAGACTGCGCTTGGAGATTTCAAAGTTTCCCCGATGGATGGAGTGCGGATTTCGAAGGCAAACGACTCGATGCGTGAAGCAGGATTACACGCAGGGGATGTGATCGTGGCGGTGTCCGGCATCCGCGTGTATAACCTGAAGCAATACCTGGAGGCGCGATATTTTGGTGGCGATCCTGACTTACATTTGATCGTCTGGAGGAATGGCTATTCGGAGATCAAGGCCAGCCCAGTCAAACATTCTTTTGGGAATGGCGCGCAGTTTGTGGATTATGCGGCGCGGTGAGATGCTGTCGCAGAGAGTATCGCTGAAGTAAAACACAAGATGAACGAGGAACCCAACAAAACCCAGGAAAAGAAGCCACTGCCCGAGGACCGGAAGGGGAGCGAGTTTCTTGCCAATGAGCGGACGTTCCTGGCTTGGACGAGGACGAGCATTTCCATTGTGAGCCTGGGGTTTGTGATTGCGAAGTTCCGGGTGTGGATGGAGGAGATGGGGAGCAGTCATCCCGGGGCGCAACAGCCGGGCCATGGGGATTCGTTGATTGTCGGGATCGGGATGATGACGCTCGGAGCTACGCTGGCTGTGTTGGCGGCGTGGCGGTACCATGTCGTGAATGTCCAGATCGAGCAGGGGAGGGTGAGCGCCGACCGCGGGTTGATCATTCTGGTGACGATCCTGGTCGTGCTGTTTACGGCGGCGATGGTGGGGACGATTTTAGTGACGATGAAATATTAGGCTCTTCGATGACGGGGCCATGAGATCGTATATTAGAATGAGCGCTGTTCGTTTCCGTTTCATTCACCGGAAGGCCATTGTCGCAACCGCACACTGGCCTCGGCTGCGTCGTTTGCTTCTCTTCGTTCCCGTGCGTTTCGCTTGAGAATCCGCATTGACAAAACCAGACCCAAAGCTCCCGGAACCAACAAAAGAGCACTATAAGAAAGAGTGATCCGTTGCCGTTGCTCTGCGCTCTTATTATGGAACTCCTGCAAATAGTGTCGCACGACTGGATTCACTCTTACCGGATGGGAAGGCTCGGCGCTTCTTTGCCTTACCAGGGTGGCCAAAAGAACCATGCCGCCTACCAGAAATAAAGCGGAAACAATGTACAGCCACGTAGCGACAGGCTTTGCCTTAAAAGGCGGATATTGGATCGGGGCGCGGAAGGTTTGCATTGAAAAGTGGCCACAGCCGAGCCGTTGGCGTTCTTGTAGTTCTGCAAGAAACGATTCCTGTTCATCCTTGGTAGAGAGGATCGACCAACAATGGGGATTTACACCAAGAGACCATTTTAGCGTGATCTTCATCAAGTCACTTCTGTTCTCGACGAGTTCAAAGTGCCATGCCTTTACCAGCTTCCACGGAATCCTTCTTTGTTGGCTGGGACTCAGATAAACCCCGTTGTCCTTGGTTTCAAGTTTCCGCTTCGCGGTTTGCAGCCAACGAGTGCTCAGATAATTGATCGATCCCATTACGACCAGGACGATGAGCAATCCAACAATTCTCCCCAGACAATCGGCGATCGGGACTCCGTGCAGGAAGGCCATTCCGGCGCACGGTGCCAGGAGCAAAAAGAGCGCAGGGGCGAACAGCTTTGCCTTTTCTTTGAATGTGGACGGCGCTGAGGATACTCCCCGATGAAGAAATTCGTTCAGTTCACATCGCTGTTCGATGGTCATACCAGGGGAATAGCGTCCGCAAATAAGGGCGTCAATAGGCTTCGGGTTTCACCAATGCGCCCGGCTCAAGAAAAAAGTTGCTAGAATGGTTGCGACACCGGCGGCCAGTATTTGCGGTTCTTTCCTCTGGGCCGAAGCCCGGTGATCATGCTCCAGGTCGCGCCAGGATGGCGGACGCATAATGCAAGCAAGGTCATGAACAATACGCCCCGGCGTCGATTGAACCGGAAAACGAACTCGTTCAGATACGGCTGAAGGTATTTTGGAGAAATCCAGCCTTGGTGTGTCCCTATCATCCAGCGTTTAAGGAGAGAGATAACCAGATGCAATTTTGGCAAAGGATTTTTCGACTCTGGCTCCGGATCGTGACAGTAGCCAAGTTTTGGAAGCCGAGCGTATCAGCTCCACTCATCGGTAATTACCCGCGTCCCAGGTTCCATAAACCGCTGGACGAAGGGTGGCCATGTGATAAAGCGGGTTGCTGCGATCCCTTCAGGATCGATTCGTGTTGGTGTGTTTTCCGGGGGTAGTCGCTCGTGCCTCGCTCGACCCCCGGTTGCTGTGGCTGCGATGGCTCTGCCATCAGGAGATTGATCGGGCTCAGGGATGCGGCGTGAGCTGGTATGATCCAGAGCGTGTCATTCACTTTTATCTGCCATTTCAGGGGGATTGTGTCGCCCTTACAGGGCTGGAGGAATTTCAGGAACGTTATTCCTGGGGCTTCACCCCAGGCTATCACATTGCACCCCGTTGGGGCTGGAAACAAAAGTGCATGACAGGCTCCAGTGTGAGCTTGAATTATAGCGGGCGATCGCGAGGCTGGAGGCTCGTTACGAGGAAAAGGCATTTTTTCCACAGATTGCACAGATTAACACAGATTTTTGGGGAGAGTTTTAAGATTTAAGTGTTAAGTTTTAAGAGTGGAGATGTATCGCTCTGTTCGCGAATATGGAGCTTCGTCAGGAGGAGGGAAATGAATTTTAAAACCTTATGAAGCTATTTGCCGCGTTTATTCTGGCCCTGGTTTTTGGATGTGCGGGAATGCGGGGGGCGGAGGATGCGGCGAAGCCTGCGGTTGGGCCGTTTGCGCTGGTGCCGCCTGCTGTGGCGGGGCGGCTGCGGGAGCTGGGGGGATCGAAGGAGGGGCTTGCGATCATCAAGCTGGCGGATGCGGGGCTGGTGCAGGCGCCGAGGGCGGTGGAGCGGGTGCATACGGAGGGGACGCTGCCTCACCAGGGAATCTGGGACCTGAGCATGGAGGCGAAAAAGGACTGGCCGCTGATGCTTGATCTCGGGCTTGCGTTCCGGTTGACGGGGGAGAAGCGCTATCTCGACGCGGAAGATCGTTTTCTTAACGCGTGGCTGGATGTTTACAAGGTGAGTTTTAATCCGATCGATGAGACCAATATGGACCAGGTCATCACGGCTTACGATCTTGCGGCCTCGGGCCTGCCGCAGGCGACGCGGGACAAGATGAACGGGTTCCTGCGGGAAATGGCGACGGGTTATCTGGAGCGGATCGACAAGCAGATGGCCGACCACAAGGAAGACAATGCGAACTGGCAGAGCCATCGCATCAAGCTGACCGTGCTGGCGGCGTACGCGCTGGGGGATGAGGCGTTGATCGGGCGAGCGGAGAAGGCATTCCGGCGGCAGGTCTCGGTGAATATCGCGGCAGACGGCACGGTGGTGGATTTTGCGAAGCGGGATGCGCTGCATTACGTGACTTACGATCTGGAGCCGCTCACGGTCGTGGCGGTTGCGGCGAGGGAGCATGGACACAATTGGTTTCATGGGCCTGCGGGCGCGCCCTCGGTGGCGATCGCAGTGGACTGGCTGATGCCTTTTGCGCTCGGGCAGCAAACGCACGAGGAGTTTGTGCATTCCAAGGTCGGGTTCGACGCCCAGCGCGCGCAGGCGGGGGTGAAGGGGTTTGCGGGGCTGTGGGATCCGTCGCACAGCATCTATCTCTTCCAGCTTGCGGCGGTGCTCGACCCGAAATACCAGACGGTGCCGGCGAAGATCGTGCAGAAATCAGGCGGGTCTTTGAAGGAGGAGCTGGGATTGCTTGTGAAGGCGGGGCTTTGAAGGGTGCATCCTACGGATAAGGTTAAAGGCGATAAATCGCTGTCTAATTTCGGGAAGTACCTCAGGGACTTCTGACAGACGGCATCGCATCGCGATTTTTTTCGTGTCCAGGGGAAGCCCCCAAC
>JBAVPB010000417.1:0-8908 GCA_049692655.1 Chthoniobacteraceae bacterium
ACACTGGATGGGGCGGTTGTGATAACTCCAGAGAATGTCGCAAGTAAATAGACCGGAAAATTTGGATGTCTGGGTGCTGGCTGGCCAGTCAAATATGCAGGGCGTCGGCGATCTCGCGGGCGCACTCCCCCCGGACGACCGGGTGTGGAATTTCTCCAGCGCCGGGCACTGGGAAATCGCCACCGAACCCCTGCACAATCTGTGGCAAAGCTACACGCCTGTCCACAAGACCATGATGCGTGGCAACCAAACCCCGGAACAGCGCGCAATGTCGGACGCCGAACTGGATGCCGAGGATGCAAAAAACAACTCGCGGGCCGGCTTGGGCATCGCATTTGGCAAGTCCATGGCCGACGCCCTCGGGCGTCCCATCGGGCTGATCCCCGCCGCCCACGGCGGCACATCGCTCGACCAGTGGAGCCCTGCCTTGAAAAACAAGGGCGGTGAAAGCCTGTACGGCGCCATGCTGCAACGCATCGCTGATGCCGGCGGCACTCTGCGCGGCATCCTCTGGTACCAGGGCGAATCCGAAGGCTGGGACACCACCATCGCAAACAGCTACTCCGACCGTTTTGTGACCTGGGTGGAAAGCGTGCGTGCCGATACCGGCATCCCCGATCTCCCGGTGCTCACCGTGCAGATCGGCTGCGTCTCGCTCGATTCCGTCAACCTCTCCGCATGGAACACCATCCGGCAGACCCAATACCTCTTCCCCGGCCGCGTCCCGGGAACCACCGTCACCTCAGCCGTGGATTTGACACTGGAGGATGCCATCCACATCAGCGCCCCCGGCCTTATCCGCCTCGGGCATCGCCTCGCGCGGCAGGCGCTGGCCCTCACGGAAAACAAACCGCTCCCGACCGGCCCCCGCGTGGCAAAAATCGAAAGCATCCCGAAGGACGCAAAATACCCCGAACGGGCTGAATTGCGATTGACCTTCACCGGAGTCACCGGCTCCTGGAATCCCGTCGATCACCTCTCCGCCTTTACCATCAGCGCGCCCGACGGCGCCGCATTGCCGGGAAATTACGTCTTCCGCGCCTATCGCGATCCTGCGGACCCCACCGCCATCCGCCTCCGCATAAACCTGCCACTCCAGCCCGGCGACCTCGTCGGCTACGGCCAGGGCCTGCAACCCCATTGCAACGTCGTGGACGACGCCGACATGCCCCTCTGCTCCTTTCTATTGCCCGTGGAAAGCTGAGAACCGGCTGTCGAACTGCGCTTTAGCCTTTAGCCTTTCTTTCCCCCTTCCGCCTTGCTCATCGGATGCAGATCTTGTAAAATGGAGACCATGACAACGGTAGCCATATCGTTCAATGAAGAAGACCAGCGCTTCCTTCAGGAGGCTGTAAAGTCCGGCCGCTACTTTTCGGAGAGCGAAGTCGTCGCCGAAGCACTCTCGGAGTTTAAAGTGCGCGAAGCCATTCGCCGTGACAAAGTCGCGGAACTGCAGGCCAAAGTGCAGGTCGGGATCGACCAGGCTGACAGGGGGGAATTTGTCGAGTTCACCGCCGGGGATGTAAAGGCTGAGGGCCGCAAGCGTCTTGCCGCACAGCAAACGCCCCACTAAAGCCAGCCATGCCGCGAATCCTTCGCACGCGCGAGTCGCGGCTCGATTACGACGAAATTTGGGACTACATCGCACCGCGTAATCTCGCCGCCGCCGACCGGCTCATTGATCAACTTTGATGCCACATTGAGCGCCATCGCTTCCGCGCCACACATGGGCCGCAAAGTCGAGGAACTTGCTCCAAACCTTCGCAGCTTCCCCATCGGCAGCTACCTCATTTTTTATCGCCCCATCGAGGATGGCATACAACTGATTCGCATTCTGCATGGTGCCCGCGACATCACCCCGGAATACTTTGCCGGGGAATAATAAACCCAAGCACCCAGGACTCAGCAGATCGGAACTGCGCGTCGCAAACAACACACATATTCCTCCGTCCTTCCCCTCTCCGCGCCTCTGCGCGAACCCCTTCCCTCCTCTGGCAATTCAATGTTGAACGTTGAGTGTTGGAAGTTCGCCTTTCCTCCCACTTACCGCTCATCTCCCGGCAACGGCGGAGGATCAGCGGGAACGCGATCCAGAATTTCATCAACTTTTGCCCAATCCACACGCTGGGCGCGTTCAGCGATGGTGGGACGCCGGGGAGATTTGTCGAGTTGGGCCGCAAGCGCGGTGGCGACAAGGTTGTCCATGCTGACTTGCTCGCGCGAAGCAAGTTCTTGCGCCTGGGCGGCAATGCTGTCCGGAATCTCAACCTGAAGCTTCATGACAGAGGTATAATCGCCGCAAAAGCGCGTGGTGGCAAGATTTCTATACCCAACTCGCGTGCCGGGGCCAGATGGCGGATGTTGTGTGTCACTATGCGTCGTACAGCGGAATCGTAGGCTAGCTGCACGAGCGGCTCATCGTCCGGGTCGGTCAATATTGGCAGCCAGCCCGGAGCGAGGGAATATTCCTCGGCCCGGGCGCAAATTGCATCAAGGACGGTATCGATGTCGGAAACCGAAAGCCCGAGGTCGGCAGCGTGCAATTTGAGCACTTCTTCATATTCATGGATGAGGTGGTTGCTCACCACAGCCGTCCATTGACCTTGGCGCAATGCCATGAATACCGAAAACGACCACCCCAAGCGCGAACGAAATGCCGCAAACAACACATTTGTATCCATTACAGCGCGGATATTGTTCATCGAATGTAAGATTGGGTAATATCGTTAAATCCAGCAATCATTTATGTGTAACCCATGTATTGAACCAATGTGTTACCGATGTTCCGACTGCGCCTCCCCTCTCCGCGCCTCTGCGCGAACCCCTTCCCCTCTCCGGCAATTCAATATGAAATTTCACCTGAGTCGGTTGGGCTCATTCACTTTGCACACACTTTCAAATTCCTTGCCCAATCTTCCACCTCATACTTAGCTTCCCCACCATGAACCGTGTTCTCCTCCCCACCCTCCTCGCACTCACCCTGACCTCGGCCGCTTTCGCAGGAGGCACGATCACCTGGCCCACACCTCCCCTGCCTCCCGACGCCAACCCCGCCGCATCCCCCTTGTCGCCACTCACGCCCTGGCTCAACCATTTTCAACAAAACCTCGATGCCGCCCGGAAGATGGGGAACGTCGATCTCATTTTCGACGGCGACGCCTACTCGATCATCGGCAACGCAAAGGGAGATCACGGCGCCATGTGGAGCCAGCGCTACGCCAGCATCAACGCCTTCGATTTTGCCAATCCCGGAGACCCCACGCAGACCATGCTCTGGCGGTTGCAGAACGGCCAGGTCGATGGCCTCCACCCCAAGCTCGTCGTCCTCCTCGCCGGCTCCGGCAATTTGAACCCCAACACGCCCGAGCAAATCGCCGAGGGCGTGAAGGCGGTCGTCCAGGAATACCAGAAGCGTTGTCCCGAGGCGACGATCCTCCTGCAGGCGATCTTCCCCCGCCGCGAAAAGCCCACCGATCCGCTCCGCCTCAAGATCAAGGCGGCCAACCAGCTCCTCTCCGCGCTCGGTGATGGAAAGAAAGTGATCTTCCTCGATTTCACCGACAAACTCCTCCAGCCCGATGGCACCCTGACCAAGGAAATGCTGGTCGATTTCAGTTTTCCACGCCCCTCCCCCCAGGCTTATAAAATCTGGGCCGATGCGATCAAGCCGGTGATCGATCAATTCTTCCCGCCATCCAGCACCACAGCCAAGGCTTCATCGCCTGCGCCTTCCGCGGATTCCTCTCCATCCCCGGCATTCACCTCGGGCACAATCGGAGGCACGGTCACGTGGCCGTCACCCCCAGTGCCTGCCGGGACAAACGAAGCCGTAATTCCCATGCCTCCACTTTACAGGCTGAACCTTTTTCAAAAGGCGATTGATGACGCCCGCAAGCTGCCGAATGTCGGCATTATCTTCGACGGTGACTCGATCACCGCCGCGTGGAGAGGCGCCGGAGGCGGCGTCTGGGGCCACCGTCACTATCCCCAACTCGGCGCTGTTGATTTCGGAGTCTCCGGCGACAGCACCCAGGGCCTGCTCTGGCGCGTGCAGAACGGCCAGGTCGATGGCCTCCATCCGAAACTCGTCGTGCTCCTCATCGGGACCAACAATATGTATTCCTGCTCCGCAGAGCAGATCGCCGGCGGCATCAAGGCCGACGTCGAGGAATACCGCAAGCGTCTCCCCGATGCCACAGTCCTCGTCCTCGGCATCTTCCCCCGCGGCGAAAAGCCCACCGACGGCCTGCGCGCCAAGGTGAAGGAAGTAAACAAAATCACCTCCGCCCTCGCCGACGGCAAAAAAGTGATCTTCATGGATTTCGGAGACAAACTGCTCACACCGGATGGCCTCTACACACAGCCGATGACAGGCGATTTCCTCCATCCCGGCGTCCCCGGCTACGAGATCTGGGCCGACTCCATCCAGCCCGTCATCGACCAGTTCTTCCCCCCCGCCGCCCCGACAGCGACTCCGACACCCGCGCAGACGGCATCCCCAGCAAAATAATCAGGCGATCCGAAGGTCATCCCCCCATGGGCAAAGCCCCAACCCTGTAGGGGAAGGTGATCGGACAAAAAATAGTGAAGTCACGATTCACAAGGCACGCCCTTGGAGTCAGGTCCCAGTCCGCGATAGCTTCTTCGGACTTCTCTTCATCATCAGCGCCGGAGGCGCGACGGAATTAAAGCCCGGGCGAAGCGCAGCGCCTTTAGCCTTTAGCCTTCTCTTCCCAACCGCCAGCATCCCGATCACACCCACCACCATCATCCCCCACGTCCCCGGCTCCGGGATCGCTGTCAGCACCACATCATCCCCTCCGATCGTAGAGTTATCCGCCTCAAATCCCGTGTAGCTGATCACCCACGCCTGGCCGTCCAGCGTGAAAGTCCCCATCCCATCCCCACCCACCAGGTTCGTCGCGCTGTAATCAATCGTCACGAAATTCACCCCGTCCAGAGTCACCTCCGCAAACCTGCCGCTGCTCACATCCGTGCCATCGCTCAGGTGCAGGATGAAGTAGTTATCCAGTGAGGAGTTACTCGCCCCGGGCGTGTAGGGATTCCCCGTGATAGCCAGGCCACCCGCCGGCAGCGGTCCCGTCACGTTCAATTGCAAAATCGCACTCGTCGAGTCCAGCGATACCACCGTCTGCCCGATGCCCGACCCCGTAAGCGTCGTCTGGCCGTAATCCACGCCCGCGATGGGGTGGTTCCCCGTCCCGGTGTAACTCCCACCCACAGGCACCACGATCTGCTCCTGGTAAGTGGCGCTCCCAGTCAATGTGAGCGACGTCATCGTATTCGCCCCCGGCGCATCCCCCGGCGTCACCTTGCCGCCCGCGGTCACCGTCACCACGCCGCTATGCAATGTCCCGCCGAGCACGCCCCCATTGTTCACGGTCACATTCGATGTCGTGCCGCTTCCGTTTAATGTGCCGGTGCCGACGATCGTGGTGGTATCCATCAGCGAGCCGTTCACCGTCAGGGTGCCCGCGCTGATCGTAGTAGTGCCGGAAAAGCTGCTGTTGCCGGTGAGCACAGTGCCGCCCGCGCCAGTCTGGTTCACCGCCACCGCGCCGGTGATGTCCGGCGCAAAGGTGCTGGTGCCGCCGGCCAGGGTCGTAAAATTCACGGTCGCCGTGCCGGCCCCGCCATTCACGGTAGCCGCATCCAGCGTGCCGCCGGAGAAATTCAACACCCCCGAGCTCCCCGCGTTGAGCGCGAGAAGAATACTGCCCACCCCTCCGTTTGGGCTGACCAAGCCGCCGGAGATCGTCAGCGTTCCCAGGCCGTAATCGCCCACCACGATATTATCGTTACTGGTCCATGTGCCGCTGCTCACCGTGGCTGTGCCAACGGCGGGGCCGGAGCCCTGGTCGCCGTAGTAACCGAGTGCGACATAGCTGGTATTCACGGTGCCGCCAGTGATATTCATGGTGCCACTGTCGGCAAAGCCGATATACAGCGGCCCCGCGACGCTGAACGTGCCGCTGGAGACATTGACGACGCCCACGCCAAGCCCGAACGTGGTGTTGTTGGACCCGATGTAATTCTCGCTGACGCTATCAGTCCCGGTGACAAGGCCGCCGGTCACGTTCAGCGTGCCGTTGCCATTGTCGCCGATCGTAAAATTATCCACTGCCAGCGTGCCACTGGAGACATTCACCGTGCCGGTGACGCCCTGGTTGACGCCAATGAAAAAAGTGCCGGCTTCGTTCACCGCACCGCCCTGGACATTCAGCACTCCCTGTCCTGTACTGCCGACAGAGAAGAAGCTGTTGCTATCATTCCACGTGCCGCCGGAAATGGTCGCCGTCGCGCTCCCCGTGGGGCTGCTGCCGATCGCTACGCCACCGCTTTCGATCGTCCCTCCGGTCATGTTCAGGACGCCGGACCCCTGGTTGCCGATGGCGAGCTGCTGATCCGTGATCAGCGTGCCGCTGTTGATGATCAGCGTGCCGCTGCTGTCCACTCCTTCGCCCACCACGAAAAGATTGGCGCGCACTGTGGCGTTGTTGGTGATGATCACCGTGCCGGTATCATTGTCCTGTATGGCGATAAATAACTGCGGGCCGTTGGGATTGTTCAGGCTGAAGGTGCCGCCGCTGAATTCCAGCGTGGTGCCGTTGTCCACGAAGGTATTGCCCGTGTAATTGTCGCTCCCGCTGTAAACAAACGTGCCACCGCTCAGGTAAGACACTGCGAGGTAGGTATTCGTGCCGCCCACGATCTGCGGCGCGAAGCTGTTCGTGTAAATATTCACATACCCCATGCTGTTGGCGCTCCCCGTGGTGACCTGTGCAAAATTCAGCGTCCCGCCGTGGTAATTCAGCGTCCCGACTCCGCCGCTGCC
This sequence comes from Chthoniobacteraceae bacterium, assembly GCA_049692655.1. Taxonomy (GTDB): domain Bacteria; phylum Verrucomicrobiota; class Verrucomicrobiia; order Chthoniobacterales; family Chthoniobacteraceae; genus DASZPK01. Next base: position 6,857 of record JBAVPB010000417.1, read on the forward strand.
AAAATCCGTCGCATCGCCCGGGCCGCCCAGCACCAGCGCGCCGGTGCCACTCTGAATCGTGAGCACGCCGCCGGCATCCACCTCGATCGTCCCTCCGCCGTTAACACTCGCGGATGACTGGGAACCCGTCCCCACCTGGATCGACCCCGTGACGTTGAGCGTGCCGCTGCTGATTACCACGGACCCCATCGCATTCGCGGTATTCCCGATCACCACATTGTTGCTCGATACGTAACCATCATTCGTAATGTTCAGCGAGGCATCATCGCCATCCGCTGCTCCCACGATCAGCGTGCTGTTGGTGTCATTATGCAACTGGCCGCGGGAAACGGTGACGATCGCATTTTCGGTGATCGTGGTGGTTCCGGTGTAATTGCTGCTCCCGGTAAGCGTGGTAGTATTGAAACTGGAGTTGTCGAACGTCACGGCCAGGCTGCCGGTGAGTTGAGGCGCGAAAGTAATGTCCGTGGTGTTGAGGAAATTCACGATGCCCGTCCCCGCCCCGCCATTCACGGAGGCGGCCTGCAGCTTGCCTGCGGTAAAGTTCAGCGTACCTGTGGAACCGGCATTCTCGCCGAGTTGCAGCACACCGGCCCCCGAGGCTACATTCACAACCCCGTTGGAGGTCACCGAAGAATCACCGATATTCAGCACACCCGTGCCGGAATTCCCCACAATCAGGCTCGCGCTGTTTACCCACGATCCCGAGGTAATGGTCACTGCGCCATTGCCGGTCGCGGCATCACCCACCACACTGGTGGTGGTGTCGGTGAGTTTCCCGCCGGAGATGGACAGGTTGCCGCTGTGCGCCTCGCCAATTACCAGATTGTGGGCAGTGTTGACTCCAGACCCCACCGTGGCAGTGCCCCCGTTGTCGATGGTGCCGCTTGTGGCCGCATTCGGCGGCGCGCCTGTGGACCAGTTGGATCCCGTGGCAAACGACCCATTTGTACCTATCCACGTTCCACCGGCTGCCGGGCCGGCGTGCGCCTGCTGCCCCGTCAATGCCAGCGCCAGCAGCACCGCGGGCACCGCCAGCCCCTGCGATATTCCACTTTCACGCTCCCATAAAAATCTTGAAAAACGACCGGTAAAGAATGAATAAAGGGAGTAGAAACGTCGTTTAACATTGTTATATATGTCACAACGACAGCCATTTACATGAATCATGCCAGCCATGTAGCAACTTCCGAACCCCAGTCGATGATATTCCCCAAAATTCGCCCACCAATCTACGAAAATTAGAATATCGCTACAATCAGATCGTTTATTCCACTACTCTCAAGCCGTGGTTGCACCTTCTATCCCGCAGTAACGCAACAGGAACGCGCTCATTTAGTGGATCATAATGAGCTGAAAGTGAACGCGCTTTTATGTTCACCGAATCTCTCCTCATGGCAAAACCGGGGCTTTGCGAGATACCCGACTCTTGGTGAAGTCATTCCCTGATCTCCAACCCTCCCCAAAAAGGCTGGCCCCAGTTTTGGAGCGTCGACGAATCTTCGCACCTGTTGACGGTTGCTTCCCGGGAGAGCGTCATCAACCAATTCGAAATAGGCTACGCCCGCAAACTCTTCAACCTCGGATTCAAAAACCCCGTCACCTCTTCAAACTAATTTTTCTTTGCCCCGTCACTCGCAAGCGCCCGCTGCCTCCCACATCCACCCATAACAAACAGCAGCCGCCTGGAGGGACATGCTCTTGTATGTGGGTGTTCTGCTATAATGAGAACACTTTGCAAGGCCATGGGCTGAGTGGTCCATGGTGAACAAAGCGCAAGGCTGGAGGTCCAACCAGGGCTCACGCATCTAAATTTTTCTCTCTGTAATTCTGAAAATCTGATAATCAAAAAACAAAAGAATCCGTTGTCCCCCGCACCCAATCACAGAGAGGAACGATTTTTCTCTGATTTAGATGCGTGGACCCTGGAGGTCCAACCCGCCAGCCTTGCAGTTCTCTGCGGCGATCGTCCATGCTCTGGGGTGGGCTCCCTTTAGGGGAGTTCCATCCGTATGACAGCCGGATCACGCAGGGAACTCTTGTTCATTATAC
>JBAVPB010000418.1:0-5445 GCA_049692655.1 Chthoniobacteraceae bacterium
GTTCCCCTACGCCACCATCATAGAAAGATGATCCTGCGTCTTCACCAGCCGCTGGCTCTCCGCGATCAATGCCCTCACCGTGAATGGCTTGCGCAATACTGGCACCCCCTGGCTATTCAGCTTTTCATGCAGTTCGGCGCTTCCCGCATCCCCAGTGATGAAAAGAAAGTGCCTCGCCATGTCGGGACAGTTTTTTTCCACCCAGCTGAGCAGGTCAAACCCATCCATCCCCGACATCCGCACATCGGAGATGATCAGGTGAAATTCATTGCGCTGCAGCCTTTCAATCGCTTGCAGGCCGTTGAAGACACGCTCCACCTGCCAGTCCATCCCCGATCGCAACGATTCCTGCACTGCGCACGCGACATATTCCTCATCATCCACGATCAGCACGCGAGGCGCGTAAACAGAATCGCCTCGCGATGCCTCATACGCCGACGCCTGCTCTCTGCCCACAGCCGCAGGCAAAGCAACTGCCGCAGGCAGCTCCACTTTCACGATCGTGCCGAGGCCAAGCGTGCTTTCGATCTCAATACTCCCTCCGTGCTGTCTCACGATGCTCGCGCAGATGCTCAACCCGAGACCGGTGCCGCGATTGAAGGACTTCGTGGTGAAAAAAGGATCGAACACACGCTTGAGATGCTCCGGCTTGATGCCATGCCCCGTGTCCTCGATTTCCAGCGTCACGGTGTCCTCATCGCCTCTTACCGACACTAACACCTTGCGCTGGCCGCTTTTTTCCACCGCCTGGAGACTGTTGATGATAAGGTTCACGATGACCTGCTTGATCGGGCCGGGATCGGCGAGCACCCACGTTTTCTGCTCGGAAAAATTAAAGACCAGCTCCGCCTCGCTCTGCCGGATCTGGAATCGCAGGATCGCCACTACCTGCTCCACGATTTCACGCAGGTCGCAGCATTGCTTTTCCGCCGATGCCGGGCGGGAAAGTTGCAGAAGCTGGCTGATGATCTTCGAGGAATCGATCGCGCAATCGCGGATGATGTTGCAATACTGCACGGTCTCGGGCGATTTTCCGCACCGCGTCGCATCCGCGAGCAGTAATTCCGAGAAGCCGACGATCGGCGCGAGCTTGTTGTTGATTTCGTGGGCCACGCCTCCCGCCAGGGTGTCCAGCGTGGCGGAACGCTCCTCCTGCGCGACCTTGAGCTCGAGATGCCGTTGTTCGGTGATATCGTCCAGCATCACGCAGACCTGCCCGGTTTCCTTGATCCAACTGCTGAAAAACTTGAAAAGCCGCCGCCCCTGTCCCGTCAGGTGGAGTTTGAATTCGCTCTGGCTGCTCGACCCCCGCTCATTTTGCTTTTCATGGCGTTGCAGCAGGGCAAGAAATTCTCCGCGGCTCGCCGTATCCATCAATGCCAGCAATGGCACATCGCCATTTGCATTCGCCATGCCCAGCAGCGACTCTGCATGGCGGTTGCATGCCTCGATCTCCCCGGATGGATTCACCAGCGCCACGCCCAGCGCGCTGTTTTCAAAGAGAATATCGTAGCGGCCCTTCGACTGGCGGAGCTGGTTCAAGCTGGAAAAAAGTTCCTCGTTCTTCCCCGCGAGCACTTGTTGCTGCTCCTCCGCGAGGCGTGTTTTCTCAATGAAGAGTTGCGATTGCAACCGCACGAGGCGTTGCATGGGGATGATGCCCAGGTAGCGCCCCTCATTATCGACAAGCGCCACATCGTCGTGAAATTCATCCCCTTCGCGGGATAATGCCGCATCCAGCACCTCGAGCAGCGGCGTATGAAGGCGCACGCATACGAACCGCTCCAGCATGTGGGACCGCATCGGCTTGCGTCCATACACCGAGAACCCGTAGCGCGAGCCCAGCAGGAACCCGACCTTTGCCCCCGATGCCAGCCCGATCAGCTTTTCACCGGAAATCACTCCCATGAATTTATTGCCATGCTCTTCGAAGCAGCGGTAAACATCCTCCATCTTGTCCGAGGCATTCACCGATTCCCCGTGCTCGACCAGTGTGGCAAGGTCGATTTCCGGGTTCGCGGAAGAAAATTTCTGGAGCATTACTTGGTTCACGGCATGAATACATAGCGCGTTCCCTGCCAGACCCCGGGCTGGAATGTTACAATTGCGTCAATTTTTTCATCTCCTCGCTAAACTTCCGGTTCGCACAGACTGGCAGTGCAGTTGAATGCGCCTGCATGTGGACTAGATTGGAAACATGCCCACAAAAGGCCTCCCTGCGGACATTCCCCACGATCACCATCTCCATATCGGAGCGATCATTTTTCCAAATATCGACCAGATCGATTTCACGGGTCCCTTCGGGGTCCTCTGCCGCGTGCCGGATTCCACATTCCACATCATCGCCCGCGATCTGCATCCCGTCCGCGACGAACACGGACTGCTGCTCATGCCGCAGACCACATTCCGCGACGCTCCCCCGCTCGATGTCCTCGTCGTGCCCGGCGGGCCCGGCCAGGTCGATGTGATGGAGGATGCGGAAACCATCGACTTCATCCGCGATCGCGCCGCCGCTGCGAAATACGTCTTCTCAGTTTGCACCGGCGCCTTGCTTTGCGGCGCGGCGGGTTTGTTAAAAGGCCGCGTCTGGACCACCCACTGGGCCTCCCATCATCTTTTGAAGGAATTCGGCGCGATCCCCATCGATGAGCGTGTCGTAGTCGATGGAAAATTCGTCAGCACGGCAGGCGTCACCGCCGGTCTGGATGGCGCGTTGCGCCTCGCCGCCCTCCTACGCGGCGAAGAGGCCGCCCAGCAAATCCAGCTCGCGATCGAATACCAGCCCGAGCCTCCCTTCGACAGCGGTACGCCGGACCGCGCCCCGCACACCGTCCTCTTCAAAGCCCGCGCCGCCTCCCGTCACCTCATCGAAGCCCGCGAGGAACAAATCAAGCGGACCATCAGTGTGGCGTGATGATTCAAAGTTGGACGTTGGACGTTCAATGTTCCTGCCTATAGGTCGTATAGGTCACATAAGTCCTATTCCCTCACCCCCCTGTTATCAGCGGAACCTCTTCTGTTTTATCCTTTAAATTTTATCCTTCACACTTTCCCCCGCCCCATCCCCTTGCTCTCCAGCCCCCGCAAAAGCAACGCCTTCCCATCCCTCTCCACCACCTCGCAATGTCCCGTCACGATCCGGTCAAAATCCCACGCCAGCAATCTCTTCAGCGACCGCTCATAGGCTGCCCGGTCCTTGATCTGCATAGGATACAGCCGTGCCGAATCCGGATGCAATTTCACCCCCATCACCACCCGCCTGAAAAAAGTCGCCCACAACGACGCGCGTCCGAAATTGAAAACCAGATCCGCCACGATCAGCGTCCGCGACGGCGCATGTAAAAACACATACTCCTTCACCTTCGGCATCCCATCGATCAAAAGGATCTGAACCTCGGGAGCCCAGCCCGCCGGCGGAGGAAATAAAGGCCGCGAATCCACTCCCGCCACACCCGCAAACCCCTCCGGCGCGAGATAAGGAATATTCGGGAACGCCGCCCGTCCCTCCTTCGCAAAAGTATCGTGCCGCAGCATCGTATCCACCACCCACCCCGGAGTCCCCAGCTTCGAAATTTCCTCCACGTCCGCCGGTGAAAAAGGCCCCGTGGAATGAATGATCAGCTTCCCCGAAACAGCCAGCCGGATCACCGTCACCACCCGCCCCTGGCGCCCCCCAAGCAGATTGAGCGGATACTGCTTCACCCAGACATTTTCAGCCACCGGTCGAAAAGAAGAGCCTTGATCCATTTTTTAAAAAAATCGCAAAAGAGATTCGATTGATAGTCAGACACCCTCCTCCCCTCAAGACAAACCACCCTACCCCGCCATTTTTCCAAACAATATTAGTCCCTCACCCCTCCACAGCGCGCATCCCCGCCACGCGAAGCGCACGAAAGCTGTAGGGGAAGGCGCTGACTAACCAAATGCCAGTGGGACACCACCTTCCCCTACAGCAAGGTTTGTTTCGCGCGATCCTGGTTTGATTTTACAGACCGTGCGGAATGGCCCGCAAGGCTGGGGAGCTTTAGTGCGTGTCGGGCTCGATGTGTACTGTGGCGTCGGCGATGCGGTACTCGGAGTGACGGAGGAGGTCGCTGACGCGGTGGGCTATCTGGTGGCCTTCCTGCACGGTGATGCTTCCATCCACCTCGACGTGGACATCGACGAGATAGAAGAGGCCGCTTTTGCGCATGCGGAATTTTTCGATGTTGGTGACGCCCTCGGCGTTGCGGGCGATAGCGCGGATCTTGTCCATAATCTCGGCGGAGGGGGCGACGTCCATGAGGTTGTCGATGGATGAGCGGAAGAAGTTCACGCCGTTGTAGAGGATGATGAAGCAGGCGAGCAGGGCGGCCCAATCGTCGGCGCTCTCGTAGCCATGGCCGCCGATGAGACCGATGGAAATACCGACGAATGCGGCGAGGGAGATCAAGGCATCGGAGAAATGGTGGAGGGCATCGCCCTTGAGCGCGGAGCTGTCGATCGATTTCCCGGCGGCGCCGACGTAGCGGGAGAGGAGCACTTTTGCGACGATGGCGAAGGCGAGCACGACGAGCGTGTACCAGCGGGGCATGAGGTGGGGCGTCAAAATTTCCCGGATGCTCTCGATGCCGATGATGCAGGCGGCGGCGATGAGTGCGCAGGAGGAGAAGACGGCGGCGAGCGATTCCGCCCTGCCGTGGCCGTAAGGGTGATTTTCATCGGCGGGGATGGAGGCGACGTATAGGCCGCCATAGACGACCATGGAGCTGATGATGTCGCCGCAGGATTCGATGCCGTCGGCCATGAGGGCGTAGGAATGGCCTACCATGCCCACCGTTATTTTCAAAACAGCGAGAAAGGCGTTCACCAGGATGGAGAGCAGAGGCGCTCGTGTGGGCGGGATGGCTTCGGTCATTTTTCCCCGGAGCTATTTAGCTTTGCGGGTGGCGCGGGGGCAATTGTTTTGTGAGCAGGGGGATGAGATTTAACCACCAAGGCACTAAGGGGGATGAAGAAAAGGCTAAAAAGGGGAGATGCTGGATGGCATAATGACGCAGCCCAAAAATTTATCCATTTGTATGCAAACGTTGCAGGCATTTTCGAAATATCCTGGGTTGGGGGCCGCGACAAAAAATGCATGACAGTCTTTACCCTCGGACAGGAGGAGGTTAAGTTATCCGGGTCAAAGCCAAAAAGGAAATTGCAGGCAGGTATGAGCTCGCTTATTCTGGAGTATCAACAAATGAACAGAATGAATCCCAAGGTTGACGCGTATCTAATCAAAGCCAAAAAGTGGCGGGAAGAATTTGAGAAGTTGAGGATGATCGCTCTTGGCTGCGGGCTGACCGAGGAATTGAAGTGGGGCAAGCCTTGTTACTCGTTTCAGGAAAGCAACATCGTGATCATACAAGGGTTTAAAGAGCACTGTGCGCTTCTGTTTTGCAAAGGCGCCTTGTTAAAGGA